>JAISGV010000001.1 GCA_031262885.1 Endomicrobium sp. | reverse complement strand
CTATTTTTAGTAGCGTATTCAACATGGCTAACAGCTATTGTTACTATTTTGGAATCATCTCGTCTTCCTTGTGCTTCCGAAGCTTTTGCAACTTGATCATACGAAATATATTTAGCAAGCCCTTCTTCACTCAAAACTTTAGTTATAGCTGCTGTCAAAGTGGTTTTTCCATGATCAACATGTCCAATAGTTCCTATATTAATATGCGGTTTTCCTCTATCAAATTTTTCTTTAGCCATATTTAACTATACCTCTAATTTTAAATTAGCCGAGAGTGGGAATTGAACCCACGACCACCTCCTTACCAAGAAGGTGCTCTACCACTGAGCCATCTCGGCTCTTTTTATACTACATACAACAAGCGGAAGACGGGAATCGAACCCGCATAATCAGCTTGGAAGGCTGGAGCATTACCACTATGCTACTTCCGCATACACTCATAATGGGGGCGGATGGATTCGAACCACCGAAGGGAAACCCGCCAGATTTACAGTCTGGTGCATTAAACCGCTCTGCCACACCCCCGCCACTTCTATATTCTCTTACATATATCTAAGTTCTATCTCAAATATAGTACATAATTTATAACAATAATTATATCTAATTGTGTATTAAATACTAAATATTAATTCAATCAGATAATGCTCTACGAATTATATAATCAATATTTTTAAATTGTAAGGTAAGATCACAATTATCTTTTATTTCTTTAATATTTAAATGTTTACCTAAATTAGAATTTTTTATGCAAGCTTCTTCAAAGCTAATATGTTCATTGGCAGCGTCAAAGCTGATTTTTTGAACCATTGAATAAGCAGATTCTCTAGACATACCTTTATTTATTAATGAGATTAATATAGATCCAGAAAAAATAACGTCCATTGTTTTATTTAGATTTAATTTCATGTTTTGAGCTTTAACATTTAATCCTGATAATAAGTATTGCATTCTTACAATCATATAATGTAATGCTATAGATGCGTCTGGTAATAAAATTCTTTCTGTTGAAGAATGACTTATATCTCTTTCATGCCATAAAGAAATATTTTCCATTGCTACAGTGACATAGCCTCTTAACAGTCTTGCTAAACCACAAATATTTTCTGAAATAATAGGATTTTTTTTATGAGGCATAGCTGAAGATCCTTTTTGGCCAGATGTAAATGGCTCTTCTACTTCTGCAACTTCTGTTCTTTGTAAATGCCTAATCTCTGTTGCAATTCTTTCAATAGCAGCTCCTACATGTGCTAAAATTGAAATATAAATAGAATGTCTATCTCTAGGAATAATCTGAGTAGAGATAGGTTCTTCTTTAAGATTCATTTTTTTACATACATATTTTTCAACTTCAGGATCTAAATGGGCCATAGTACCTACTGCTCCTGAAATTTTACCATAACTTACTGTTTCTAATACAAAATTAAGTCTTTCTATAGATCTTTTTACTTCACAATACCAAGATGCAGCTTTTAGTCCAAATGTCATAGGTTCTGCATGAATACCATGAGTTCTGCCAATCATTGGAACAGTTTTATACTTTATAATTAATTTATTTATTATATCGGCTAATTTAATACTCTCAGATATAAGTAATTGTGTTGATTCTCTTAATTGTACAGCCGTAGCTGTATCTAAAACATCTGAAGAAGTCATCCCTAAATGTAAAAATCTGCCATATGAACCTACGCTTTCTACTATGGATGTAAGAAATGCTATAACATCATGCTTTACAGTACTTTCAATTTCTTTTATTCTATTTATATTAATTTTAGCTTTATTTTTTATTATTTTAATTGCTTCTCTAGGGACAATTCCCATTTTACACATTGCTTCAGCCGCAAAAATTTCAATACTTAACATTTTTTGATATCTATTTTCCTCAGACCATATATCTCCCATTTCAGATTTTGTATATCGTGATATCATTTAAATTACCTCCTTATATTTGTTTATACAAACTTTACTTCATCGTTTCTATTACTTTTTTTATTGCTTTTGGATATATGTCATGCTCTATTTTTAATACTTTATTTGCAATATCTTCTATATCGTCTTTTTTAAATATTTTTATTTTCTTTTTTATAATTATACTACCAGTATCATAATTTTCATCCACAAAATGTATAGTTGCGCCAGTTTCTTGTTCTTTAGATTTTAAAACAGCTAAATGCACATTCTTTCCATACATACCTTTACCTCCAAATTTAGGTAACAATGCAGGATGAACATTAAGAATTTTATATGAATATATTTCAATTATTTTTTTACTTATCTTTTTAATATACCCAGCTAGACATATTAAATCTATTTTGGCAATATATAATTCACTTAATAATTCATTATCAAAAGTATCTTTACTATTAAAGGTCATTTCGTTTAGACAAATTATTTTTTTTATATTTTCTTTTTGAGCCTTTTTTATAGCTTTAGCTTCATTATTATTGGATATAACTAATACAACTTCTGCTATACCTTTTAATATTCCGAATTTAGTTGAATTTATTATTGATAGCATATTTGAACCATTTCCAGATACTAATATAGCAATACGTTTCATTTTATATGAGTTCTACTCCTTTTTTACCTTTTTCTACATAACCTATTAATTTCGCATTTTTAAAAAAAGTTTTTATCTGCTGTGAAACAGCAGATTTTACTATCAAAACCATACCAATGCCCATATTCAAAGTTCCATAAATATCTTTGTCTGCAAGATTACATTTTTCTTGTATGATCTTAAAGATATTAGGAACTCTCCAAGATTTTTTTCTAATAATAACCATTACATCTTTAGGTAAAATTCGATTTATTTTGTCATAAAAACCGCCTCCGGTAATATGGGCGATGCCGACTATATTTTCTGCATCATAATTAAATTTTTCAATTGCATTTAAAATTTCATTAACATATATTCTGGTTGGACAAAGTAATTTCTTAGAATGTTTTCTTAATTCTATATCTGTCATAGCTTTTCTTATCAAAGAATATCCGTTAGAGTGAAGACCACTAGAAGGTAATCCTATTATACTATCACCAGGTTTTATATTTTTCCCATTAATTTCTTTCCCTTTTTTTACTATACCAACAGAAAAGCCTGCTAAGTCATATTCGTTATTTTTATAAAAATTAGGCATTTCGGCTGTTTCTCCTCCTATCAATTGCACACCAGAAAGATCACAGCCTTTAGAAATTCCATTTATAATTTGTTCTATTTGTGTTAAATTCAATTTTGAACAAGCAAGGTAATCCAAAAAGAAAAGAGGCTTCGCTCCTACACATATTAAATCATTAACATTCATTGCTACTAAATCTATACCTACAGTATCATGTTTGTTCAGTAAAAAAGCTAATTTAAGTTTAGTACCTACTCCATCGGCTGAACTAACAAGATTATATTTTGTACCAGCTATGTGAAATATTCCCCCGAATCCTCCTATCTTAGGAAATTTTTTTCGTAATTTCTTTATTAATTCATTTCCTCTCTCAATATTCACGCCAGCTTTTTTATATGTAATGGACATGTGATTTACTCTCCTATAATAAATTACTAATAACTTATAATTTTAAAAAATTAAAAATTTTGGAGTATTATTTATGTCTCAACTTCATCTACTTCCGGGTTTAAATATTTTTACATTAAGCTTGCATAAAGGACATGTTTTTTCATCATAATTTTTTACATTGAAATAAAGTAAAGAAAATTTTGGTATTTTAAAATTAACATCTTTTGGACTTCTATTTATTAAAGAGGCTATAGCTGTTATTTTTACATCGAATTTTTTCACTACTTCAATGACTTCTTTGGTAGAAATGCCAGTTGTTATAACGTCTTCTATTATTAGAAGTTTTTCATTTTTTTTTAAGGAAAATCCTCGCCTTAAAGTCATAATTCCATTAACTCTTTCTGTAAATATTGCTCTTACTCCAAATATCTTAGCAACTTCATGTCCAATAATAACACCTCCCATAGCAGGAGATATGACAACATCAACTTTAGTTTTATTTATACCGTACTTATAAAGTTTATTTGTTAATTCAGTAGCTAATTGTATAGCTTTATTTGGATATTGTAAAATTAGTGCTGATTGAAAATATAAATTAGAATGCAATCCACTAGATAACCTAAAATGTCCATTTAGAATTGCATTACTATCTTTAAAAAAACTTTCTAATTCAAATTGTTGCATGTTTTTAAATTATCTCCTATGTTTTATTTTTAAAAATAAAAGACTAATAAAAACTTTATCTAATATTTATAATGTCATTATAAATATTAGATAAAGTTTTTATTGGCGTTTTAGATTTTAATATAGGTCTACCAATAATTATGAAACTTGCACCTGATTTTAAAGCATATTCTGGAGTAGCAATTCTTTTTTGATCATCACATTTTGACTCATTTAATCTTATTCCAGGAGTTATAACAGCAAAATCATTTCCACATTTTTTTTTAATTGCAACAATATCTAAAGGAGAAGCTATAACCCCATCAACTCCATTATATTTAGCTAATTCAGCTCTCTTGACAACTTCATTACAAGAAGAAACTTGTTGGCTTGTTAAAACACTAACAGCCCAGATCTTAGGTCTATTGTAAACAGACGTTGCAGCTTTAATCATTTCGCTACCTCCTATTGAGTGTATAGTTATACTAAATACACCAAGATCTCTTGCTGCTTCTACGGAATATTTAACAGTATTAGGTATATCATGAAATTTTAAATCTAGGAAAATTTTCTTTCGATTTTTCTCTATTATTTTTATAATATCCTTTCCAAATTTTAAAAAAGCCATCATACCTACTTTATAAATATCTATGTAGTTTTCACTTTCAACTATCAATTTTTCAGCTTCATATAAATTATCAATATCTAATGCCAAGATTATTCTTTTTATCATACTTACCCTTAATTATTTTATGCTATTGAATAGTATGTGCTTTCCCTACTATACTATTTAAAGATTTAATGTTTTGTTTCTTTAATATATTTTCCAATTCTTTAACAATATTAATTAAATTAAATGGTGATATTAAACAAGCACTCCCAATACTTACAACTTTAGCTCCAGCTAATATAAACTCTACTACATCAGGTCCTTCCATTATGCCACCACATCCCAAAATGGGTATGTTGATTACTTTATAAACATCATATACGCATCTTATAGATAGTGGTTTTATACAAGGTCCAGACATACCTCCTTTTACAGTTGATAATTTAGGTTTAAAAGTTCTTATATTTATTGCCATGGCTGGATATGTATTTGCTATTGTAATCCCGTCAGCTCCTGCATTTTGTACTATAACCGCTATTTCAGAAATATCAGTTACCATAGGTGATAATTTTACAATTATTGGTAAATTAGAGTTTTTTTTAGCATTTATTATTATATTTTTCATTAAAACAATATCATTACATATCGGTATTTTATTTAAATTAGGACATGATAAATTTAATTCAATCATTGATACACCAACTTGCACATTCAATATTTCTATAATTTTTATGTATTCTTCTACAGTTGAACCAGAAATACTAACTATTATAGGAATCCCAATCTTTTTAAGTTTCTTCATAGGTTGTGAAATAAAATTTTCAATACCGATATTTTGTAATCCTATACTATTTAACAATCCAGCAGTTACTTCAGCTATTCTAGGTTGTTCATTTCCATTACAAGGATTCAATGTCACAGTTTTAGTTATAATTCCACCTAGCTTATTAACTGGAAAAACATCTAATAATTCATCTCCATATCCAAAAGTTCCTGAAGCTGTTAATACAGGATTTTTGAAATGAACTCCAGCAAAATCCATACTTAAATCAGGTTTCATATTTATAAATCTCTTCCCTATTATTCGAAATTAATATCTTTTATTCTAAATACAGGTCCATCCTTACATACCATTTTAATTTCATTATTTATTTTAATAGCACAGCTTTGACAATTTCCTACTCCACATGCCATTTTTCCTTCAAGAGATATAAACCCGTCAATGTTATTTTTTTTTGCAATATATAGTATTTTTTTCAACATATTTTTTGGACCACAAGCAAAAATAATTAACTTTTTGTTATAAGTTTTATTTTCCAATCTTTTAATAAATAAGTTTATTATATTACCTTTATATCCAATTGAACCATCTTCACTAGAAATAGTGATTTTCCAATTATTTTTTTTAAATTTATCAATATTTAAAAAATCTTTTTCTGACTGTACACCATAAAAAAGTTCTCCAGGCTTAATTAAGTTAAGCAATAATGAATTAACAGATACTATTCCAGTACCTCCTGCAATAATTGCAATATCATTATTTACGCCTAATTTATTACATATTTTTAAGTTGTATCCAATACCTAAAGGTCCTAACATTCTTATATTGCCTGATTTAATTTCAGATAATTTTTTTGTACCGTAGCCTATAACTTTATACAAAAAACTAATTTTATTATTCTTAAAATCTATATTATAAATACTAAATGGTCTACATAAAAAAAAATCTGGAATTTTAATCATAAAAAATTGTCCTGGAATACAATTTTTTATGATTTTATCATCAATAAAAACAGTTAAATTATAATAATTAGTTTTTAATTTAGTATTAGAAATAATTTTATAGTATTTATCAAACATTTTAATTCCTAAAAAATTTTCCAAACAATTTTACCAGAAACCATTGTCATTACAACACATCCTTTAAATTGTCGACCTATAAAAGGAGAATTCTTATTTTTCGAAAGTATACAAGATTCTTCAAATTTAAAAGAACGATTTGGATCTATTATAGTTAAATCAGCGAAACTGCCAATTTTTAAAGAACCTCTTTTTTTTAATTTAAAAATTTTAGCAGGATTCGTTGTTATCTTTGCAATCGCTTGTAATAAATTTAAGACGCCTTTATCAACTAATTCATTCAAAATTAAACTTAACATAGTTTCAAAACCTATTATACCAAATGGTGCAAGGTCAAATGGTAAATTTTTATCTTCTATTGTATGAGGAGCATGATCTGTACATATACAATCTATTGTACCATCTGAAAGTCCATATTTTATAGCTTCAATATCGATTTGTTCTCTTAACGGAGGATTAACTTTAGTATTTGTATTATATGATTTTACAGCTTCATCAGTTAAAGTAAAATAATGCGGACATGTTTCAGCTGTTATTTTTATACCTTTTTTTTTAGCACTTCTAATTAAATCTACAGCCCCAAAGGTTGATACATGAGCAATATGTAAATGTGCATTAGTTAATTCTGCCAACATAATATCACGATTTACTATTATGTCTTCAGCTTGTCTAGGAATTCCTCTTAACCCTAAAATAGTTGAATTTTTACCCTCGTTCATTACACCATTGCCACTTAAGCCTTTATCTTCACAATGAGAAATAACAGGTAAATTAAACATTTTAGAATATTCCAAAGCATGCTTCATAATACCTGAATTAGATATTGACATTCCATCATCACTTATTGCTATTATCCCTGATTTCTTAAGAAATCCAATTTCAGCCAATTCTATTCCTTTAGATCCTTTTGTTATACAACCGATAGGAAAAACATTAATAATTCCTTCTTTTTTAGCTCTAAACAATATGGACTCAACAACAGTACTATTATCTATATATGGATTAGTATTAGGCATACAAAATACTGTAGTAATACCGCCTTTAACAGCGGATCTAGTCCCAGTATATATTGTTTCTTTATTTTCTTGTCCTGGTTCTCTTAAATGTGAATGTATATCTATGATTCCAGGAATAACTATTTTCCCCGTACCGTCAATCACAGTAATCTCATTATGTATATCAAGTTTTTCTGAAAACTTATTAACTATAAAATCATTTTCTATTAAAATATCATCTACCATGTCCTTGTTCTGCGAAGGATCTATTATTCTTATATTTTTAATTTTAAAACCAAACACTTTATTAACTTTATTTCCTTTATCTAAAATTTATTATTTATCTCTATTTAAAAGAGATAGTATCGACATTCTAACAGCTATTCCATTTGTTACTTGTTTATTAATTACTGATTTACTGCTATCAGCTACTTCAGAATCTATCTCTATCCCTCTATTTATAGGCCCAGGATGCATGATGATAGCTTCTGATTTTAAATTTAATAATCTTTTTTTGTTTAATTGATATAAAGAAATATATTCACGTAACGATGGTAGTAAATTTTCTTTTTGTCTCTCGCTTTGTATTCTTAAAATATTCACAACATCAACTTTATCAATAATATCATCTAAATTATGAAAAACAGTTACACCTAGCTCTTCAATATTAGCTGGTATAAAAGTCGGTGGACCTGAAACAAATACTTCTGCTCCCATTGTTTTTAATGCCCATATATTTGATTTTGCAACTCTAGAATGCAAAATATCACCAACAATTAATACTTTTAAATCTTTTATTTTTTTTTTATATTCATAAATAGTATATAGATCTAAAAGCCCTTGAGTAGGATGCTCATGAAATCCATCTCCAGCATTTATTATAGATACTTTAAAGTTTTTAGCTAACATATTAGCTATTCCTGCTGACGAATGTCTTATAATTATATAATCAATGCGCATAGCTTCTAGAGTTTTAACGGTATCTGTAATACTCTCTCCTTTTACTACACTAGAAGTATTCACAGAGATATTTATAACATTTGCAGAAAGTCTTTTTGCGGCTATTTCAAAAGAATTTTTAGTTCTAGTTGAAGGTTCATAAAATAAAATAGCAACATTTTTATCAACAAGTATTGGCGTTTTTTCGCCAGACATTAAAATTTGTTTACAACATTGCGTAGAGTATAATATCGTTTGCAAATTTTTTTTACTTAAATCCTTGATAGCAAGCAAATCCTTAAAGTCAAAAGACATATCTATAAAAAATTTCCTTTAAATCTAATCGAATATTAGATCAAACTATAAAACTATATCATTTTCTTTTAAAATTTCTTCATTAATTTTTTTTCTATAAATTACTAACTCTTTTTTAAGAGATTCATTATTAGTAGCTAATATTTGTAATGCTAAAATTGCTGCATTATTAGCCCCTGTTTTACCTACAGTAACAGTTGCAACTGGAACTCCTCTTGGCATTTGTACTATTGAAAGTAGCGAATCAAATCCAAGAAGTGATTGTCCATTTACAGGAACCCCTATAACTGGTAATATAGTTTCAGAAGCAATTACTCCTGGTAAAGCAGCTGATAAACCTGCAATAGCAATAAATACTTTAGCTCCTTGTTTCTCTGATTTTTTAATACAATTTTTTAAATACTCAGGAGTTCTATGTGCAGAAGCTATATTTAAGTTATACGAAACTCTAAAATCCTTCAAAAGCTTAATAGTTTCCTTTGCAAGATCTAAATCGCTTTTTGAACCAATAATTATAGAAATCTCAAATATACTATTATCATTCATTTATTTTATTCCTTTAAATCCTATATCTTTTCTAAAATACATATTTCTAAAATGAATTTTAGAAACATCTAAATATACTTTTTTTATTGCATTTTGTAAATTATCGTCTAAAACAGTAAGACTTAATACTCTTCCACCATTTGTTATAAAAGAAATTTTGCCATTTTTAACAATTGATTTTGTACCTGAATGAAATATGAAAGTATTATTACTTACCTTTTCTAATCCAGAAATCTCAAAACCTGTTTCATAATTTTTAGGGTATCCATTTGAAGTCAAAACTACACCTACTGACATTTGTTTTTTCCAAGAGATGTTAATCTTCGATAAATTTTTATTTAGTATTGCATCACATATATCATTCAAACTTGTATTTAATAAAGGTAAAACAACTTGAGTTTCTGGATCTCCTAAGCGACAATTAAATTCCAAAACATACGGAGAATTTGTATTATCAATAATTACACCTATATATAATATTCCTTTATAATTTAAGTTTTCTTCTTTTATTCCACACATAACTCTTTTTATTATGGTTTCTTCAATTTTTTTATTTAATGAATCCATATTAGTTAAATTAACAGGAGAATATGCCCCCATACCTCCTGTGTTGTCTCCACAATCATTATCATATATTTGTTTATGATCCTGCGAAGTTGGCATTACAGAATACGAAACCCCGTCAGTAAATAACATATATGAAATTTCGGAACCTTCTATATAATCTTCTATTATTATCCTATTACCTGAATCCCCAAATACTTTATTAGTCATAATTTGGTTAATAAAACTGTTAGCTTCTATCTTACTATTACAAACTTTTACACCTTTACCTGCAGCTAAACCATCAGCTTTTATTACTATCTTTTTACTATTGTTCATTTGCTTTAAAAAAAATAACGCTTCACTTGCATTATCAAAACTTTTAAAATTAGCTGTTGGAATATTAAATTTCTTCATAAAATTCTTTGCATAGATTTTACTAGATTCAAGTAAAGTAGCATATTTTGATGGACCTATTATTTTTAAACCTTTTTTAAAAAAATAATCTGTTATACCGTTTGCAAGAGGAATTTCAGGGCCAACAAAAGTATAGTCTATATTATTTGCTTTAACGAAATCAGAGATTTCATCAAATTTATTCATTGATATAAATTTAGTATTTGCAATTTGCGCTATCCCGTCATTTCCAGGTACACAGTATACATTTTTAGTATCCACTAAAAATTGTTTACATATAGCGTGTTCTCTACCTCCAGAACCAATAACTAATACTCTCATTTTAATCTCCTCAGTTTCTTATCTGAGATAAATAACTATCATAATTTAGAAAAACCTCGAAAAGCTAAATTTAAAATTTAATTTTTCGAGGTTTGAAATTCTCAAAAATTAATCCAATTAATTACTATTGCTAATTTTTTTTATGTTTACTGCTTTTGGGCCCTTATCAGAACTAACAACTTCAAATTCTACACTATCACCTTCTGCTAAAGATTTAAATCCTTCAGATTGAATAGCTGAATAATGTGCAAAGACATCTCCAGAACCATCATCATTAGAAATGAATCCATAACCCTTTTGATCATTAAACCACTTTACTTTTCCTTGTGCCATTACTACAACTCCTTTCCTTAACTTTGTTTTATTAAAAATAAATAAAACAATTAAAATTAAACTTCTTTACTACTAATATAAACAACTATTTACTCACAAACTAAAAACATAATCTAAACGATAAAATATAAATTCAAACAACCAAATTCTTATATTCGAATTATATTAAAAGAATTAATTGTTGTCAAATATGCTGCAATTATTGCTATAATAAAAATATAATGATAGCGTTAAATAAACTTAATTTGTTATTTGAAAAATATCATACGGATAGTATTTTATTTACAAATGAAAAAGAAATATATTATTTAACTAATTTTGAATTTCCTGAATTTTGGATTTTAGCTACGAAACATAATGACATTTATTTATTATGTTCCAAAATGATAGAAAATCAAGTAAAAAAATTCTTTTCTGAAAATAAATATAACATGTATTTATTAACAAATAACCCGTATGAAAACATATCAAACATATTACATACTAATAAAATTTATAGTTTACTAGTTGATACCGAAAATATAACAGCAAATAATTTTATGAGATTAGAGAATAGTTTAATTAATAATGCGATTCATATTATAAAAGGTGTTGGTATTTTAAATGATATAAGACTGTCTAAAAATAATAACGAAATTTCAAACATTAAATCAGCATGTAAAATTACAACTGAAATATGCAACGTAGTAAAAAATGAACTAAAAATTGGATTGAGTGAACTAGATATTTATTATATGATTATTGAATTGTTCGCAAAAAAAAAAGTACTGTGTAGTTTTCGTCCTATAGTAGCTTCAGGTGAAAATTCGGCTAATCCTCATCATAAAAGTTCTAATAGAAAAATTAAAAACAATGATGTAATTGTTTTAGATATTGGTTGTATATATAAAAATTATCATTCAGATTTGACAAGAACATATTTTTTAGGTAATCCTAATGCAGAATTTATGAAAATAAAAAGTATTATACAAGAAACAATAAGTATTGTTACTAATAACATAAAAATTGGTTCTTCAATTTCTTATGTATCTAAAATAGCAAAAAAATTTATATCTTTTAAAGGATACGAAAAAAATTTTATCCATTCTTTAGGACATGGAATAGGTCTTGAAATACATGAAGCTCCATTTTTATTATGTTCTGATTCTAAAAATATTTTTAAAGAAAATTCTACATTTACAATAGAACCAGGTATATATATAAAAAACAATTTTGGAGTACGAATTGAAGATACATTATTATTAACTGTTAATGGGTTAAAAAATTTAACTGAAAAAGCATTATATTGATTTTTTTTTGGAGAAATTTATGATTTACACTTCAGATTTTAAAAATGGACTTAATATATTAGTTAAGAATGAAGCATATTGTATTATTTGGTTTCAAAATCATAAACCTGGTAAAGGTAGAGCTATTATGCGTGTAAAATTAAAACATATTAAGAATGGAAGTATTATAGAAAGGAGTTTTAAATCAGGAGATAGATTTAAAACTTTAAATATTTATAAAGTCAAAAAAAAATTTTTATATAGAAGCGGTTCTATTTTCACATTTATTGATATGGTCACTTTTGAACAGATAAATGTAACTTCAGAATTTCTCGGAAAAAAAATTTTTTTTATCAAAGAAGACCTTGAAGTAGAAGCAAAATATTTAGAAACTGAATTAATTTCTATTGAACTTCCTATAATAATAGATTTTATTATTATTGAAACAAATGGAATTAGAGGTGATTCAGTTACTAATACTACTAAGTTGGCTAAGTTAGAAACAGGATTTGAATTAAGAGTTCCATTATTTATACAAAAAGGTGATAGAGTAAAAGTTAATACGAAAACAAATAAATATATTGAAAGAATAACTTAATTATTTTTAACATGAATCAAAACGAAATAAAGAAACTATTAAAATCAATAAATAAAACTGACATTGATGAAATAAAATATCAGGTTGGTGATGAATATATATATATAAAAAAGTTTAGTACAAATACTATAATAAATGAAAATAAAGTAACTTTTAATAACGTTGCTATTTTAGAAAATAAAAAAAAATGTGAAACAAAAAATCTTAAAACTATAAAATCTATGTTAGTAGGAATTTTTTATAGTATTCAAAATAAACAAAGTATTATTAAAGAAGGATGTGATATTAAAATTGGACAAAAAATTGGACAAATCGAAACTATGAAAATTATAAAAGATGTATACTCAAATGTTAATGGTAAAATACTAAAAATATTAGTAACAAATGGTCAAATAGTTGAATATGGACAAGGTTTATTTTTAATAAAAACAAAAAAAAATAAGAGTATTAAATAATAAAGTTATGTTTAAAAAAATTTTGATAGCTAATAGAGGAGAAATAGCTTGTAGAATCATAAGAGCATGTAAAGAACTTGACATAAAAACTGTAGCGATTTATTCTGAAGCAGATAAAGAAAGTATGCATGTTAAATTGGCAGACGAATCTGTTTGTGTTGGTCCTGCTAGTATTGCTAAAAGTTATTTAAATATACCTAATATAATAGCTGCATCTGAAATAACTAATGTAGATGCAATACATCCAGGATATGGATTTTTATCAGAAAACGTTTATTTTGCAGAAGTATGTGAAGCCTGTAGATTAACACTTATTGGTCCATCACAAACTTCCATAAAACAAATGGGAGATAAAATTGCTGCTATTAAACTTATGAAAAAGTCTGGTATACCAGTTATACCAGGCTATAATGAAGCGTTGAATGTTAACGATTCTAAAATTTTTTCTATAGCTAGAAACATTGGATATCCTGTTATAATTAAAGCAAGCAATGGCGGTGGTGGCAGAGGAATGAGAATAGTCATTTCTGAAGAATCTTTAAAACAATCTATAATGACTGCACAAAGGGAAGCCAAAATAGCTTTTGGAAATTCAGAAGTTTACATGGAAAAGTTTATTGAAGATCCTTACCATATAGAGTTTCAAATATTAGGTGATAAATATGGTAATATCGCCTATTTACCTGAAAGGGACTGTTCTATACAAAGAAAACATCAAAAACTTGTTGAAGAAAGTCCTTCTTTTATAATTGATAATAATTTTAGAAAAAAAATAGGCAAAATAGCTAAAAAAGTGGCATCAATTGTAAAATATGTCACTGTTGGAACAGTTGAATTTTTAGTAGATAAAAATGAAAATTTTTATTTTATGGAAATGAATACAAGAATTCAAGTTGAACATCCTGTAACTGAAATGATAACAAATGTCGATTTAGTAAAAGAACAGATAAGACTTGCTTTTGGAGAAAAATTAACACTTGATTCTGATAAAATTAATATATTAGGACATGCTATAGAATGTCGAATTAATGCAGAGGATCCTGATAAAAATTTTATATCTTCACCAGGAACAGTAACTGAACTGTTCTTACCTGGTGGCCCAGGCATAAGGATAGATACTCATATTTATTCAGGATATAAAATTCCTTATTATTATGATAGTTTACTTGCCAAAATAATTGCTTTTGGAGCAAATAGAGATGAAGCTATAATAAGAATGAATAGGGCATTGCAAGAATTAGAAATAGGCGATATTAAAAATACTTCTTCTATATTAAAAAAAATTATATCTAATGAAACTTTTAAAAAAGGAAATGTACACACTAATTTTCTTACTAAACATATTTTTAAAAAATGAAAATTAAAAATTCTATAATAAGTATTATAAATGAAAGTATTAAGACAAAATGGAAAATGTTGGAACATTTTCAAATTAAATGTATTTATAATATTGTTAGTAAAATTATAGATACATACAAAAATAATAAAAAAATCTTTATTTATGGTAATAAGAATTCCACAAATAATGTTTTTTATTTGGCTAATGGATTATTAAGTAAGTTAAATAGCAAAACTAAATACATATTACCTATTCAAACTTTTATTTTGTCAAAAAGTTTTCTTACAATACTAGGAGTAGAAACTGATCAACATTGTACACATGTATTAAATAAACAATTAGAATTTTATGCTCGAAAAGGAGATATATTAATAGTAATTTCTACTACTGGTGATTCTAGTAGTAGCTTAAGAATTTTAAAAACGGCAAAAAAAATAGAAATTTTTTCTATAGGATTCACTGATTTTTACGGAGGCAAAATGAAGGATATATGTGATTTATGTTATTTTGCTCCATCAAAAAATGTATCTAGAATTCAAGAATGTCATATGTTATTAATTAATATAATAAAAGAACTACTATAAATCATTTACGTTATATGCATCGTAAAATTTAGTATATTCTCCCTCAAAAATTAAGTTTATATCTCCAATAGGGCCGTTTCTTTGTTTTCCTATTATAAGGGTTGCTTTTTTCTTTAATTCAGTATTATTTCTATTATAATACCAATCTCTGTATAACATAATTACTAAATCAGCATCTTGTTCGATAGCACCTGAATCTCTTAAATCTGATAACTGTGGTCTATTATCTTTTCTACCTTTATCTTCAGTTCTTCTAGATAGCTGCGATATAACAATTATAGGTATATCTAGATCTTTAGCTAAAGCTTTTAAAGATCTAGATATATCAGATACTTCTTGTTGCCGATTTTCTGTTCTATTGCCTTGTATAAATTGAATATAATCTACTATTATAAGAGAAAGAGGAGTACCCTTATTTTGCAATTCTGATGCTAGTTTTCTTGCCCTGATTTTAATTTCTGTGATATTTATATTAGCATCATCATCAATAAAAATAGGCGAAGTTGCTATTTTTCTAGCAGCAATATTAAGCTTTTTCCAATCTTCATTGTTATATTGTCCATTTCTTAATTTCCAAGCATTAACTCTCGCAAGGGATGCTAAAAGTCTAAATATTAGCATTTCTTGAGTCATTTCTAATGAAAAAATGCCAACAGGTTTATTTTCAATTATAGCAACATGTTCTGCAATATTAAGAGCTAAAGCAGTTTTACCCATAGATGGTCTTGCTGCCAGCACTATCAGTTCTGCAGGATGCAAACCTGTTGTTTTTATATCTAGATCTTTAAAACCTGTAGCTAATCCTGAAATTTGCTTAGCTCCTGAATGTAATGCCTCAAGTTTACGCAATATTGGTATAATAAGTTTTGAAGTACTAATACAGCCTTTATTTTTTTTGTACTTAGAAAATATTTTAAACAAAGTTGCCTGCGATTTGTCCAATATTTCATTAGTAGATTTTGTTTCACTAAAAGCATAATTTACCATAAGATAACCCGCATGTATAATTTGTCTTAAGATTGATTTATCTCTTATTATAACAATATAACTTTCCACATTTGCTATTGTTTGTACAGATTCAATTAATGTTGTTAAATAACAAACTCCTCCAATTTCATCCAAGAGGCCTTTTTTTTTTAAAGAATCTGCTAGATTAAACAAATCCACTGGATTATTAGTCAAGTTGTAAAGATCACAAATTGTAGAAAAGATTTTTTTGTGTATTTCCTTATAGAAATCTTCACTATCTAGCATTTCCATAACTTTAAGAATAATGTCTTTTTCTATAAGCATTGCGCCTAAAACTGCCATTTCAACATCTAAAGCTCTAGGCAGTGAAACAATTTTATTATTAGTAATCATTAATTATTACTAATAACTAATAAATTAATCTCTGCTATAATTTTAGGATGTAATTTTATATTTATTTTATAAGTTCCGCATTTTCTAATTGGATCTCTCATAAGAATATCATGCTTTTTAATTAAAAAGCCTTTTTCTTTTAGCATAGTTTCTATATCAAGATTTGTTATAGCCCCAAAAACCTTATTATTTTTACCAACTTTAAGATTAATTACAAAATCTGTAGCTTCTATTTTAGTAGCTAAATTTTTAGCAGAATTAACTGTTTTCTTTTCAAGATTTTCTTTCTTTTTTTTTAGCTTATTTAAAAAGCTAATATTTTTAGAATTAGCTTCGAAAGCTAATTTTTTAGGTATAAGATAATTCCTAGCAAATCCTGAAGCTACATCAACTATATCTCCTATTTTTCCAATTTTTGAAAGTTTTAAGTTTAATATAACTTTCATTGTTTATTTTATTCCTCCGAAAATTAATTATTAGTAAATGGCAAAAGAGCAAGAACTCTTGCTCTTTTAATGGCAATTGTAAGTTTTCTTTGATGTTTTGTACAAGTGCCAGTTATACGAGAAGAAAAAATTTTACCTTTTTCAGTCATAAAAGTTCTTAACAAACTAATATTTTTATAATCTACTACTATTTTATCAGCACAAAACTTACATATTTTTCGTTTTATGTGTAAATTTTTCTTAAATTTATTAATATAAGGTTTGGTATTTATACCATTAACTCCTATTTTTTGTGATTGTGACATGGATTTTTTTTTTACAAATACCATTGTTTTATCCTCCATCTTTAACATTATAAATCAATATAAAAATATCTAGTTAAAAATTAAAAAGGAACATTTGTATCATCATCGTCTTCTTCCTCTATTAATATTTTACTTTCATTTTTATCAGTTTTTTTTCCAACGTTATCTTTTAAAATAGACAAAAATTGAATCCTCAAAGCTATAACTTCTAAACGACTTTTTTTTATACCATCATTGTTTTCCCACTTATTTGTATTCAATCTCCCATTAATGCATACTGCATGGCCTTTTTTTAATCTTTCAGAACATCTTTCAGCCTGTTCTCCCCATACAACAATAGGAACAAATGTAGGGTCAGCATCTATCCATTCTCCACTAACAATATTTTTTATTCTTCTTCCTAAAGCTATATCAAATACACAAATTGCTTTTCCCGAATTAGTACGCCTCAGATCAGGATCTCTTGTTAATCTACCTATTAATATCACCGTATTTTGTTCTGGTAATCTTAGATTACTTAATTGTTGATTCATTATTACCCTCTTTATTTTTAGAATCCTTAGAATTAACAGAAACTGTCATAAAACGTATTATATGCTCATTAAGTTTTAGAAAATTATTTATTAGTTCCAAAATTTTCTTTTGTACTTCAAAAACAATGTAAAGATATTGTCCTTCAGTAAATTTAGTGATTTTATAGGTTAGCTTCTTTTTTCCAAGTTTTTGTACTTTAAGTATTTTTCCACCAGAATTTTCAATTATTTCAATTATTTTTTTTATAAGCTTTTCTATTTTATCATCTAACAACATAGGAGATACAATTAATGTAGTTTCATATTTCATTGTTACAAAAACCTCATATAAATTTTATTTTTATCTAAAGATTCTCCTAAAAAAATTATCACTTTGATATTTAGCTTCTTTAGGAATTTCGCCCATACTTTTTGCATATTCAAAAAGAGCTTTTTTCTGTGCATCATTCATACGTTTTGGAACAACTACATTAATTTTGACATATAAATCTCCTTTATTTCTTCTGCCCAATTTAGGAAATCCTTGTTCTCTTATTCTTAAAGTAGTTCCAGATTGAGTTGCAGGAGGCACTTTTATTTTTACATAACCTTCTAATACAGGTACATTGTATGCTATTCCCATTGCAGCTTGAGGAAAAGATATAGAAACTTCAGTATATAAGTCATTCCCATTTCTTTTAAAACCATGTATAGGCTTCATGTGTATTATAACATACAGATCTCCTGGAGGTGAACAATTATAACCAGCATTACCAGCTCCAGACACTTTTAGAGATGTACCATCATCCACACCCGCAGGAATTTTAACTAAAATAGTTTTTTTCTTATTAACAACTCCTTTATTCTTACATTCATAACACGGATCACTTATAACAGTTCCGCTCCCATTACATGACGAACATTCTTGATTAATTGAAAAAAAACCCTGGGAATACCTAATTTGCCCAGTACCAGCACATTTTGGACATTGTTTTGGAGGCATCCCATTTTTATCTCCTGTACCATTACAGGATAAACAAGTACTTTTTGCTAATATACTTATAGATACTTTAGTTCCTTTCATCGCTTCAAGATAGGAAATATTTATGTCATATTTTAAATCTTCTCCATGTTTATAAGTAGCGTTATTGTTTTTTTTATTATGTTTTCCTCCAAAAATATCGCCAAAAATATCGCCAAAAATATCGCCAACATTAGAAAAATTTCCCTCATATTGATATTGAGTGTAAACATTCTCATTATTAACAGTCGAATTATGTCCAAAAGTATCATAGCGTTGTTTTTTTTGTTCATCAGAAAGTACATCATATGCTTCATTTATTTCTTTAAATTTTTCTTCTATTTTCTTATCATTTGGATTTTTATCCGGATGATATTTTAATGCAAGTTTTCTATATGCTGATTTAATTTCATTCATAGAAGAATTGCGACTAACTCCAAGAACTTCATAATAATCCCGTTTCATTTTTGTTCCTATCTATTATTTAAACTTTTTTTGTATCATATTTATTTTTTATTATTTTCATCCACTACTTCTGCATCCACTACTTTTTCGTCATTATTATTCCCCTTAGTTTCTTGTTGCGTGGACGAAGTATTATTACTAGAAGTTTTATATATTAATTCAGCAAGTTTATGCGAAGCATTAGTTAATGATTCTTTTGCTGATTTAATAGATATTATATCATTATTTTTTATTGACTCTTTAGTTGCAGTTAAAGCTTGTTCAATTTTTAATCTTTCTTCAGAAGATATTTTATCTCCATGTTCTTTTAAGCTCTTTTCTACAGAATATATCAAGTTATCAGCTTCATTTTTGATTTCTATTTCTTCCTTATGTTTGGTATCTTCAGCTGCATATTTTTCCGCTTCTTTAACATATTTATCTATATCTTCTTTAGCCAATTTAGTAGAAGATGATATTTTTATAGATTGTTCTTTTCCTGTTCCTTTATCTTTTGCAGAAACGTGTAATATTCCATTTGAATCTATATCAAAGGTAACTTCTATTTGAGGAATACCTCTTGGAGCAGGAGGTATACCATCAAGCATAAATCTTCCCAAGGATAAATTATCCTTTGCCATTGGTCGTTCACCTTGTAAAACATTAATTTCAACACTTGGTTGATTATCTGCAGCTGTAGAAAAAATTTGAGAACGTTTAGCAGGTACTGTTGTATTTCTATCTATTAAAGGAGTTCTAACGCCACCCATAGTTTCTAAACCTAATGTAAGAGGTGTGACATCTAAAAGTAATATATCTTTTACATCACCAGTTAATACAGCGGCTTGAACAGCTGCTCCAAAACAAACACATTCCATTGGATCAATACCCCGTTCCACTTTTTTACCAATATAATTTTCTACAAATTTTTGTACTATTGGCATTCGTGTAGGACCACCAACTAGGATTATTTTTGTTATTGTTTGTGAAGTAAGTTTTGCATCTTTTATAGCTTGTTCTATAGATGATTTACATCTATTCACAATTGGATTTACTAAATTTTCTAATGTTGCTCTTGTAAATTTCATTGTTAAATGTTTTGGACCTGAAGAATCAGCTGTAATAAATGGAAGATTTATATCAGTTTCTAATACATTTGATAATTCTATTTTAGATTTTTCAGCAGCTTCTTTTAAACGTTGAACTGCCATTTTATCTTTTCTTAAATCAATTCCATGTATTTTTTTAAAATCATCAGCAATAAAATCAATTAAGGCATTATCCATATCAGTTCCGCCAAGTTGTGTATCACCTGATGTAGAAAGAACTTCAAAAGTACCTTCTGATCCCATCTCCATTACAGTTACATCTAAAGTACCGCCTCCAAGATCAAAAACTAAAATTTTTTGTTCTTTACCAACTTTATCTATACCATAAGCTAAAGAAGCAGCTGTTGGTTCATTTACAAGTCTAACAACATCTAAACCTGCAATTGAACCTGCATCTTTTGTTGCCTGTCTTTGATTATCATTAAAATATGCAGGTACAGTAATTACTGCTTTACTTATTGTTTCTCCTAAATAAGCTTCAGCATCTTTTTTAATTTTTTGAAGTATAAATGCAGAAAGTTGTTGAGGGGTAAAGTCTTTTCCATTTACATTATACTTATAATTTGTACCCATTTTCCTCTTAAAAGCACTTATAGTTCCGTTAGGATTTGTAACAGCTTGTCTTCTTGCAGGTTCGCCAACCAACAGTTGTCCATCTTTTGTAAACGCAACATATGACGGAAAAGCTTTACCTCCTAATGTTGTTCCTTCTGCAGAAGGAATAAGTGTTATCTTTCCTCCTTCCATTACAGCTGCGGCTGAATTAGATGTTCCTAAATCAATCCCGATAATTTTTGCCATAACTATACCTCCGAAAATTTTGGATTGTTAAATAAAATAAGTATTATGTTTTTAGTTTTTATTGTTTAAATTTACATATTTCTTATTTTACGAGTCAACTTTATCTTCATTTTTTATACTGTTCTTAGCGACTCTTACTCTTGCTACTCTTATTAGTTTTCCGTCCTTCTTATAACCTTTTTGATACACTTTTAATATTTTACCATCTTCTTCTTTACTTTCTGCATATTCTAAAGCCTCACAAAAACTAGGATCAAATTTTTCACATTTTACTTCTTCTACACCTTCTTCTTTAAGTATTCGTAAAAATTCTTTATCTATCATTTCTAAACCTATAATTATATTTTTTATATTACTACTACTTTTTATACTTATCAAGGCTTGTTGGATAATATCATAAACATTAATTTGTTTAAGTAATATTCTTTCTTTACCTGAATTTAAATAATTAAGTTTTTCTTTTTCAGAGCGTTTTCTATAATTTTCGAAATCAGCTTTTAATCTTAAGATTTGTTCATAAAAACTACTTAATTGCTTTTTTTTAATTTCTAATGATTGTCTTAATATTTCAAGCTCATATATTTTTTCATTTCTTGCTTCTTTGTAATCTAAACAAGAAAACATTTTAACTTCTGTTACGTTTTTTTTGTTTTCTTTTTCTAATTTCAATGTATTTTTCCTCCTAATACCAATTAACAAGCATTATAAAATTTATTGAAATATATCCTTAAAAAATTTATTTAACATATCTGAAATATAATTTACAAGTAAAATCATTTTTTGATATTCCATTCGTTTTGGGCCTATAATTCCTAGTATACCTAGATTACGTGTGCCACTTTTATACACCTTAGTAACTATACTTAAATTTTTCAATTCTTTTAAACTATTTTCGGAACCTATTTTAATAGCCATTTCTACATCATTTTTTAAATCTATAGCTTCCATAAACTTCTTCTTATTATTATTAAACTCCATTAAACACTTTATATTTTCAAAATTACCAGGATCTGGTAATCCAATAACGTTAGCTGTACCATCTATATAAATATCATCTTGAATGTTACAAAAAACACGACTAATTTCTTTAATTATTTTTAAAATGGTTGTATCATAATATTTATTAGTTAATTCAGATGCAAGTGTTTTATTTGCAAGGGTTATAGCAATCCCTCTTAGTTTGTTATTCAAAATTTTTTTCAATTTATAAAGTTGATCATTTTTTAAAAATCCACTAACTTTTTTATGTTTTATCCTTCCACTTTTAGTGAGTAGAATAAATAATATATCTTCTTTAGAAATTTGTATAACCTCAATATTTTTAATTTCATCATATTGCGTCTTTGGAGCAATTACAAAACCTGCATATTTAGAAAGAACAGCTAAAATACGTGATGTATCAGAAAGTAAAGTTTCTATTTCCTTATGTTGTTGGACATATTCTTTTTTTATTCGATCTTCTTCTACTAAAGCAAAATTTTGGATTTTTTTTATGTTATCAACATATAATCTATATCCTTTATCAGTTGGTAATCTCCCTGCAGAAGTATATGGTTGCATTAAATAACCTTCAGTTTCTAAATTGGCCATTAAATTTCTAATGGTAGAAGCAGAAAGATTACACTTGTTTGTTAACATGTTAGAACTTACAGGTTTACCTGTTTTTATGTAATAATGTATAATTTCACTTAGTATTCTATGTTTTCTACTCTGTAAAATTTTAGAAGCTACACGACGCATATTGTAGAAATCCTTCATTTTTTTAGCAGTTACAATATAACATTGCCATTTAATTTTAACACTAAATGTTCATATATGTCAAGAATATAGTATATTATATTAATATAACGATTTATAAGATTATTTTTCTATTGTTTAGATAGTATCATTAAAATTTAACTAAGGGTATTTTATAATGTATGAAATTAGATCGGCAAAAATAACAGATGCAAGAGAAATATATAAGTTGATTGAATATTATGCAAATAAAAAAGAAATGTTACATAGACCTATCAGTGCTATATTTGAGGAAATTCAAGAATTTATATTAATAAAAGAAAATAATACGATGGTTGGTTGCGGAGCTTTACATGTCTCTTGGGAAGATTTAGCAGAAATAAGATCTCTTGCCATTTTAGAAAATTATAAAAATAATGGTTTTGGTTCAAAAATAGTTAATGAATTACAGAAAAATGCTAAATCACTTGATATAAAGAAGGTTTTTACTTTGAGTTTTAAACCTAATTTTTTTAAAAAAT
This sequence comes from Endomicrobium sp., assembly GCA_031262885.1. Taxonomy (GTDB): domain Bacteria; phylum Elusimicrobiota; class Endomicrobiia; order Endomicrobiales; family Endomicrobiaceae; genus Endomicrobiellum. The sequence goes on along the minus strand of JAISGV010000001.1, from coordinate 74,440 downwards.
TAGGATATGAAGTAATTTCAAAAGAAACTTTACCACATAAAATATGGAATGATTGTATAAATTGTCACCTGTTTCCTGATTGTGGAGAAGTGGCCTTATTAAAAATTTTATAATTAATTTATACCGAGATGATGGAATTTGGTAGACATATGAGACTCAAAATCTCAGATCACTTATGTGATGTGCGGGTTCGATTCCCGCTCTCGGTATAGGATTAATAAAATTTAAATAAATTTAATGCATTTTTTGTTAGGATATCTTCAATATGTGTTATAGTTGTTTTTCTAATTCTAGTTATTTCTTTTACTGTTTCTGTTATGTATGACGGTTCATTTCTAGTTCCAACATATTTTTTTGGAGGTAAATATGGACAATCTGTTTCAACCACTAATTTATTGATGTCAATTTTATATACAATTTGTTTTAGTATCTTTTCCTTTCTATAAGTTAATTTTCCTCCAATTCCTAAATAAAGCCCAAAATCCAACAATTCTAGAGCTTGCTTTAAAGTACCAGAAAAACAATGCACTACTCCTTTTAAAGGTGCTATTTTATTTTTTCTGAAAATGTTTATCATATCATCATATGCATCTCTACAATGCAATATCACAGGTTTATTTAATTTATGTGCTATATTCAATTGTTTTAATAAACATTCTATTTGATTATTAATAATTTCATTAGAACGATTGTAATGAAAATCTAACCCTATTTCTCCGATAGCCAAACATTTTTTAGCTCTAGCTAAAAAATGTAATTTATCATAACTTTTTTTTTCTGGTTTATTCTTTATAAGATTATATGGATGTATACCAAGCGCTATAAACATATTTTTAGTATCTGAAAAATGTATTGCTGTATCCCACGATTCAATATCACAAGAAACTTCTAAAAATTTTTTAATGCCTGTTAAATAGGCTTTTTCAATAACTGAAAATCTATCATTATCAAATTTAGTATCTAATAAGTGTGTATGTGTATCAATTATCATAATTATATTTTAATCCTTTATTTTTGGGAAAATTATACCCAAATTTATTTTTTTCTTAGAAAGAGAAAAACCATCTTTAGGAATCATAGCTCCATTTATAAAAAAATTATTTATTGCATTTTCAGTATCTACTGAACATAATTTTTTTTGTATTTTTTCTGCTAAACTAGGCATGAATGGTTTAAGATATATAGTTATTAAAACTATTGCTTGTAAGTAAGAATAAATACAAATAGTTAATTTATTTTCATTTTCCTGAGAATTTACTAATTTCCATGGTGAATCGTATTCTATTTGCTTATTAACCAATGTTATATTTTTTTGTAAAAATTTTATAGCCATATAAAATTGTACATTATTCATATTAGATATAAAATTTTCTTTTAAAGAAAATGAAATTTTTTTTGCCAGAATTAACCCTTTTTTCTTTTCTAACAATGGTAGATTAAAATTAAAATATTTTTCATACATTTTAATAACTCTACATATAAGATTTCCTAAATTATCAGCTAGATCTTTGTTATACTTTTTAGAAAGTACACTCCAAGATATATCTCCATCAACACCTAAAGGGAATAAACTTACTAACAAGTATCTAGTAGCTTCAATACCATATTTATTAATTACTTTATCAGGGGGTATAACATTTCCCAATGATTTTGACATTTTGCAATTGTTAATAGAAAAAAAACCATGTGAGTATATTCTTTTAGGTAATGGAAGCTCTAAACTTATTAAAATAGCAGGCCAAATTACTGCATGGAACCATAAAATATCTTTTCCAATGAAATGAACATTAGCAGGCCAAATTTTTTGAAACAATTCGTTGTTTAATGAATAATTTATCCCACTAATATAACTTAACAAAGCATCGATCCAAACATAAACAGTTTGTTCTTTATCAAATGGAAGAGAAATTCCCCAATTTAGATTATTTCTAGATAAACTTATATCTTCCAATCCCAATTTTAATTTGCCTACGATTTCATGCATTCTTTCCTTAGGTAATATTTCCATATAATTCTTATTATTTACGTTTGTAAGTATATCTAAAATTTGTTCTTGAAAATGAGAAAGCTTAAAAAAATAATTTTTTTCTGAAAAAAATATTGCTTTTTTTTTATGTAAAAGACAATTCCCTTTTTTATCTAATTCCTTTTTTGTATAAAATCTTTCACACCCAATACAATATAAGCCTTTATATTGTTTCTCAAATAATAATCCTTTTTTAAACAAAAGATTTATTACTTTTGTAACAACATTTATATGTTCAAAGTTTGTAGTACGAACAAACTTTGTATAAGAGATATTTAATATATTCCAAGATTTTTTAAATTTACTACTCATAGTATTACATAATTGCAAAGGAGTTATTGATTTATTTTTTGCGGCATTTACAATTTTAACTCCATGCTCATCAGTTCCTGTTAAAAAATAAACATCAAAATTATTTAATCTCTTCCATCTTGCCAAAATATCTGCAATTATAGTTGTATAAGCATGTCCTATATGAGGTCTATCATTTACATAATATATTGGGGTAGTAATATAAAATTTCATTTTTTCCTTCCAATATCTATATTTTTTTTTCAAAGGAAATACAACATTTTAATCTTCCACAACAACCTGATAGTTTTGTTGTATTTAAAGACAGTCCTTGTCTTTTTGCCATATTTATTGTTATAGAATCAAAACTTTTCAAAAAACTTTGACAACATAATATTTTTCCACATATTCCTATTCCACCGATAATTTTTGCTTCATCTCTAATTCCTACTTGTACCATTTGTATTCTTGTTTTTAATAAATATCCAAGTTCTTTTACAAATTTTCTAAAATCAACTCTTGTTTCAGCAGTATAATATACAAATAATTTAGAACAATCAAATGTATAAGAAACACATATAAGTTTCATACATAAATTATCATTAGTTATTTTTTTTATTATAAGTGATTTAACTTTTATATTTTTTATATTATTACTAATTATTTTTTTTCTATCATTTTTTGTTAGTTTCCTTAATATTTTTGACATGTTTTTCTTATTTTTTTGAATATTTAACTTTTTTATTTTATCAATGCTTTGTACTAACCCAATTTCAATTCCGTGTTCAGTTTCAACTAACACTTCATCTTTAATTTTTAAATTTGAAATATTTGTATATGCATATATATAATCTTTAGTTTTTCTAATTAATATATTTAAAAACATAATCTTAAATTAACCTAAATTTTTAAATTACTATTTAATAAATCAAGAAATAAATTATCTAAAACCATATTAATATTTATATTTTTAACAATTAAAGACCTTGCAGAAAATAATAATTTTAAAATATTAATTGAATGTGAATAATTAATATTGCAACTTACTATGTCTATTATTTTATCTATATAATCCAAAGTTTTTTCCTTATTTTTTGAAATGCTTTGAGATAAATTAAAAGCTTCTGATATATATAATTTATTTTTCCTTATATTTGTTAACAAGTTATTTATTTCTTCTTTTATGTACAAATGTTTAGAATAATTCTTAATTAGTAATTTCATTTTTCCTATGGATCCATTACTTTCGTCTATTAATTTCTGAATTTTTGAACTATTTACAAATAACGGATAATTTAATTTTAACCATTTTAATAAAGTCGTATCATTTAAAGGTTTAAAAAATAAAATATGAGAATAAAAAATGATTTTATGTTTAACAGCCATTATTTCTTTATTTTCTGTAAGCATTATTACTACTAAATTATTATAGTTTCTATCAAAAACATTTAATAGAAGATTACTACTAGATATATCCATATTTTCTGCAGATTCTATAATTAAAATTTTCCATTTACTTTCATAAGAATATTTAATAACTTTGCTTACTAAGTATTCGTTTAAATTTTTAATATCTATTTTCTTATTAAATAAATGTTTTTTAATATTTATGTAGTGTACATCAGGATGAATATTTTTTTCTATTTTAATACATGTAGAGCATTTTCTACATGGCTCCAAATCTATGGATGTTGTAACATTTTTATCACAGTTCAAAATTTTAACAAACTCCCAAGCAGTACAAGACTTGCCTACACCATCTTGTCCTACAAAAACATAAGAATTTGGTATATTATTCGCTATTATTTGGTTTGATATGATTTTTTTTACTTGTAATTGTCCATATATATTATTAAACATATAATTACAATACCATATCAACTATTTCTCTTATTAATTTTTGAGTCATATTTATTTTCTTTTGTACTTTAATAAGTTTAATTCTATTAGGATATTTTTTTACTTGATGTAAATAACCGTTCCTTACATTATTATGAAAATTTATTGATTCCTCTTCCAATCTATTCTTATTCGCTCTTCTTATACCATATATAGGTAAAACATCTAAATATATAGTCAACAATGGATTTAAATTAAATGAAGTTATTGAATTTAACATATTAATTAGTTTTAAATTTAAATTTCTACCATATCCTTGATAAGCTACGGTAGCATCAATAAATCTATCACAAATAACAACTTTTTTTGTTTTTAAAGCTGGTAAAATTACTTCTTTAACGTGTTGAGCTCTTGAAGCTTCATATAAAAGCAATTCTGTTATTGGGGTTATTTTTTCAAAATTTTTTTTCAATAATATACTTCTTATAATTTCAGTTAACTTTGTACCTCCAGGTTCTCTAGTAAGTAATACTTCTTTACCTTTATTTTCAATATACTTTTTTAATAATATTGCATGAGTTGTTTTACCAGCACCTTCGCCACCTTCAATACTAATAAATTTTTTTTTTTTCATATATTAATTATAATTATATATAATTATAATTAAAACATAATAATAGAATACTTTCTAAATATGTTATAAACTTAGTTCTTATTATAAATTTAGATTATTGAAAAGGTAATATGAATATTAGCAATTTAATTGTAATTTGTTCTTTAGTATTAATATATTTTTTAGAGTTATTATCCAACATACTCAATATTAATAAAATTTCAGATGTTATCCCTGCGGAATTTTACAAGTATATAAATGAAAAAAAATATAAGATCTCGCAAAGGTATCTTAAAGTAAATACTAAATTTCAAATGTTACATTCTTTTTTCACATTAATATTCAATGTCTTTCTAATATTTATTGGATTTAATTATATAAATGAATTAACATTATTTTTTAGTAAAAATATACTTTTTAATGGTGTTTTCATTGCCAATGTACTTATTATAATTGTTATGTTTTTAAAAATTCCATTCTTAGTATATCATACTTTTGTAATTGAGAATAAATTTGGTTTTAATAGAACTAATTTGAAAACTTTTTGTATGGATATAATTAAATATTTATTAATAAATATAATTTTAACCACTATTTTATTTAGTATGATACTATGGTTATTTTTGAATATTAGTAAATATGCTTGGTTTTTTGTATTTATAATAATCGGACTTTTTCAAATTGCAATGATGATTATTGCTCCTAAATTTATAATGCCTTTATTTAACAAGTATAGTCCAATAGAAGATAAAAATTTAAAGAAATCCATTAAAGAATATGCTAAAACCCAAGATTTTAAAATACAAGGTATTTTTAAAATGGATGGTTCTAAACGTTCAACTAAATCTAATGCTTTTTTTACTGGCATAGGTAAATTCCATAGAATAGTGTTGTTTGATACTTTATTACAAAATCATAACATAGATGAAATAGTTTGTATTTTAGCACATGAAATGGGCCATTTTAAATTAGGGCATTTAAGAAAAAATATGATTATGATGTTTGTTGTTTATGGTTTAATTATATGGTTATTCTCTAATTTTATAAAACAGAATTGGTTGTATAATAGTTGCTGTATAAAGACTAAAACTATTTACATAGGAATGATAATATTAATAACCATTGTAAGTATTCCGATAAATTTTTTAATTACAGTACTATTCAATTATTATTCTAGGATTTATGAATATCAAGCAGACGAATACGCTGTGGTAACTTATAATAAACCTGAAGTAATGATCCATACTTTAAAAAAGTTATCTGTAAATAATTTATCGAATCTTACTCCTCATCCTTTTAAAGTCTTTTTTGAATACTCTCATCCTACAATACTTGAAAGAATTAAAAAAATTAAAGAAAATAACCATTAATTAATAAATTAATATAAAAATAATTTAATTTGTATTAAACTTTAAAAGAATTAACTATCAATTTTTTCTATTGTTCTATGTGTTTATCTAATAATATAACAATATATTTATTAAATTTTTTAGATATAAAATTGTAAGTACATACTGCAATCATTGTACTAATCATCATAATTGTAATATAAAAGAAAGTAAAAATTATACATGATAAAATCTTGATACTAAAACTAAAATACGTAATAAATTTGATTGGAAATAAAAAAAAAGTTAACAAACTACTAAAAAAACCTTGTATTAGAAAAATTATAGGTAATATTCCAAAAGTTGAAGCGATATTAATTTCTTTTAAATTATAAGTTTGCAAATTATATATCTCCTAGTTAATTTAATGTAAATATAAAAAAATTTATTGTTTATAAATACCAAATTTTCTAAACCTTTTATATCTTTCTGCTATGTTTTCTTCACTATCTTTATTTTTATACATTTTTAAATATTTAATTAAAGCTAATTTTATGGTTGTAGCCATATTTTTAATGTTATTATGAGCTCCTCCTAATGGCTCTTTTATTATTTCATCTATAATATTTAGTTCCAATAAATCTTTAGAAACAATTTTTAATATTTTTGCTGCTTCTAAGGATTTGTTAATGTCTCTGAATAAAATAGCGGCACATCCTTCAGGGGATATAACAGAATAATAAGAATATTCCAAACATAAAACTTTGTTTGATATTCCTATTCCTAAAGCTCCTCCTGAACCTCCTTCTCCAATTATTATACTTATAATAGGAACTTTAAAATTTGACATTGCAATCAAATTTTTTGCAATAGCTTGCGCTTGTCCTCTTTCTTCTGCAGCGATACCTGCATATGCTCCAGGAGTATCTATAAATGTTACTATCGGTTTATTAAATTTTTCCGCAAGTTCCATTATTCTTAATGCTTTTCTATAACCTTCGGGATGAGCCATTCCAAAATTTAGTTTGATATTTTCATTTAAATTTTTTCCTTTTTGTTGACCTATAACAACTATCCTAGTTTTATTTATTAAAGCAAGACCGCATAACATTGAACAATCGTCTCCAAAACATCTATCCCCATGTAATTCAATAAAATCGTTAAATAATAGATTTATGTAATCATGTAAATGAGGTCGATTTTGGTGTCTAGCAATTTTTACTTTTTGCCATGGAGTTAAAGAACTATAAATTTTTAACTTTAATTTGTGCTTTTTTCTTTCTAACATATTTATTTGCTTAGATAAATCCATATTGCAAATTTTAGATGTTTTTTTTAATTCAATAATTTTATTTTCAATTTCAATAATAGGTTTTTCGAAATCTAAATATGTTATCATAATTAGTTACCTTAGTTTATTTATATATTCTATGATAAAATTAAATTTTATGCATTATATGATATATCTATACTGAATTTTATTTAAAAAATAAATATTTAAAAGTTTTTTTATTTATTCTATGTAAATTCATATTTAAATACATTATTTTTTTGCATTTATCTACATATATTCATATATTTACAAGTTCTACATGATATTTCATCTTCTTTATCAAAAACAAAATTTCCTTCACTGTTTATCTCATTAATTACATATTTAATTATATCGATACATTTATCATATATTGTTTTTTCTTCTGGAAATTTAATAATCTTAGTTTTTTTTATATCATATATTCCTAAATGCGCTACTTTATTATTAGTATTTTTTTCAAATATATATTTATATAATGGTAGCTGTAAAGAATTAATACTATTTTTTATATATTGTCTATTAATATTAGTATTTAAAATACTGAATTTTTTTTTTGCAATAAAACTGTTTCTAACGTTTCCTGTTTTGTAATCAAGAATTGTATAATCACCACTATTATTATAATCTATTCTATCTATTACACAACTTAATTTATAGATTCTATTTAATATTTTAATACTAGTTGTGTAGTTTGTTTCACATGTGTAAATTTTGAAAAAAAATCTAAGTCTATCATAATATAAAAGTTTTAACATTTTATGTCGTAATATTCTTTTTATAATGTATGAATCTTCTCTAGCTTTAAAGAAAGAAAATTTATCAAAATAATTATTTAATTTTCTTATATAATTCTTTACAAAATTTAAACTTTGCATATTTTTAACATATAAATTTTTATATAAAGAATTTTTTAAAAAACTATGAATAAAATTACCAATATCTTTATTAGATAATTCTTTGCTTACCTCTAAATTATTATCAAGTAGTAAAACATAAGTAAAATAAAATTTTAATCTACAAGTTAAATAAGTATCAATTTTGCTGTATGTATATGATATATTAGATAAATATTTTAAAATACTTTCAGTTTTTTTATATTCTCTTTTAGATGATATTAATGTTGGGTAATATGAATAAGTAAATTCTTTTATATTTACTACATTTATTTTATTTAATTCTTGTTGTTTTTTCCATATAATGGAATCAATAAATCTACTACGTTCTTCTGTATTATTAGAAGGATAAATAAGATTTAAATTTTTAGCTTTTGCAATAAGTCTTTCAAAATGATATTTTTGTATCTCTATCTTATTTTTAGTCATTTCAATACCTAAAGTATACATTATATCTTTTGGGATTAAAGAGTATTCTTTTTTTATTGCAGGAATTGCGGAATCAGACATACCAATAATAAAAACATTATTAAACGTAAGATTTCTGGACTCTAATAAACCTAAAATTTGTATTCCTTTAAATGGAGATCCTGCTATTGTTATTTTTTTGTCTATAATAATCTTTTTAAAAATATTTAAGATTTCATCATTTCTTAGTTTTTCATTAGTAAAATTCATAGTTATCATTTTTTTTGCTAAAGCTAAAATAGACTTTGTTGTCTTATTATTAATTAAATTATTATAAACTACTTCTATAGAAAATATAGTTTTGACAAAATTTATTATTTTTTTTGATAAGCAATTAAAATTTTGAATTTTTTCCCAAGAGATAAAAAAAGTATTAAACACTTCGAATATTTTGTTTTTTATTTTACTTTTAGAATAAAATTCAGTTTTTTCTTTATTTAAATTCATATTATTTATAATTTCATCACAAGTAATAAATGATCTTCCGTTAAAGTAAGAACTATTACTTAGAAGTTGTTCTATCTCATTTATAACGAACCCTAATTTTTTATTAAAGAACTTCATGTTTTTTATAATAGGATTAGATAAAACATTCATAATGTTTTTAGAGTAATAATACTCACCATTTCTTGAAAGTTGAGCTTCAAAAATTGCATTTAATAAAGAAAATACAATAGTATTACAAATAGGATATCCTATTGAAATATTATAATTCTCTGTAATTATTGAAATCTCCGATATTACAGATTTCAAAATTTTAGAATTAGGCACGATTATAACTGTATTATTAATATCTTCTTTGGAATACTTAGATAGAATATTTCTAAGTAAAGCGCCCTGAGCTTGATCATCAGAAGCAGAAAAAATATTTAATTTATAATTGAACTTTTCTATTTCAGAAATTATGTTAGGAACTTTTTTTTCAAAATATAAATATAGCTCTGATAGAATATTATAATCTTTAGGATTCCCCTGAACAAAAATTGTTAACTTATTAATATTATATATTTTTTTAAAAATGCTAATTTCCGTTTTATATAAATAAAATGGAGCCATTAATATGATTTCATCAAAATTACAAACTATATCTTCAGTTTTTATTATATTCGCAGTTTTAAAAAAACTATATCCTCTTGTAGTTTTTTTTATTTGTTCTAAATTTTTATGAAAACATTTTCTTATTTTAAAAATATTTTTAAGCAAAGAATTAATATTATTAGGCACATTATAACCTATTTCAGCATTGGCTTTTATATATTTAAGTTTGTCATTAGTTACATTCTCTAAGTCCATCTGTTCTATAAAAGCTAAAATTTCAAAAGACCAATCTAGAAACTCTCCAAAAGATTTTCTGTTATTTATCAAATTAATTTCTGCGTCATTCCTAATAATATTAAATATAATGTATGCAGCTTCCAATGGAAAAATTTTAACTAAACTAAAATTATCTGTAATAATTTTATCAATAAAATCATTACTAGTAAAAAAATATGGTAAAAAAAGGTTAGTACGCTTTTTATTGAGTCTATTTTTCAAGAATAAAAAAGGTCTTTTTCCTCCACTTATTATTGCTATTTTTTTATTATTCAATTCTTTTTTTTCACAAATATAATTTGATATTGAATCTAATATATTATCTTTTATATTTATATTTATTATTTTACTTAACATTTTTTTCTATTTATAATTTTCAATGTTATATTTACAATTGATTACATTTATATTGTAAACGTCTATTTTTTTATTAGGATAGATTTTAGAAATATAATATTTGTAATTGTGTTTATTATTTTTATTATAATCTGGAATAAAATTTACTATTAAAATCTTATTTAAATAAATTATTAACTTATCAATAATATATGTATCACCTAAAGAATCTATTATTTCTCTTTCATTATAAACATGGCATTCCTTACTTATGAATAAATTAATTATTTCATTATATTTAAATAAATGAAAAATCCTATTTTTCAGAAATTTAGTATCTTTAAAATAAAATTTTTTACTTATAAAATCTATAATTTGATTTATATTATCAAACATATTTTTAATATTTGCAATCTTAATTTTACTTAAGGTATAATGCATAATTAAACTTTCTTCTTGTTCTGTATTGTTTTTTAATTCAATATTAAACATTTTTTTAATTAAAAGTTTTTTTACATAAGATTGATTTTTATAATTAAAACCTATTCTATCTATAAATAATTCAGAATTTTTTATTTTTTTTACATGTTTTTTATAATTTATTTTGTTAGAACCAAAAACCAACTGTTTTTCTAAAAAAAGTTGTTTACTAAGATTTTTAGAAATTCCATCTTTAGGAGGAATTGTAGCATAAAGTTCATACTGAGCTCTAGTCATAGAAACATATAAAACATTTATTTCTGATAATAAAGATTCTAATCTAGCTTTCAAATATATATTTTTAGCTTTACTAGAAAACTTAGAAATATTTTTATTTATATTTAGTAAACGTACTTTTATATCAGAACAATCAAAATAAGGCTTTTCAATAGCTTTATAAGAAAATTTTAAAAATGGAATTATAACTACAGGGAACTGTAAACCTTTAGCTTTATGTATAGTCATAATTTTTATACCGTTTTTAAAGATATTACTTATAAATAATGAATCATCATGGTTTTTTAGGCTATTAAAATAATCTAAAAAACCATAAAGTCCAAATCCAGGAAATTTTTCTTCAAAGTTTTTTATTAGTTCTAAAAAACGAGAAATGAATATTGTCGAATTTTTAAAATTATAGATTACTTCAAATTTTTCTAAAATCATTATTGTTAATTCATAAACAGGTAATATATTTGCTTTATTAATAAAAAAAGCAAAATGCTTATTCCAAAGATGTTTATATTTATTCATGAAAATTTGCCATAAAGGTTTTTTATTAGAGTCAGCACCTTTAAAATTAAATAAAAATTGTTCAAAAATTACAGAAGAGATATTTGTAACCTTCTCAAAAATACTTCCAAGTATAAAAGAAATAAATGATAATGTATTATTTTGTGAATTTATAAACATTAATAATGAAACAATTTGTTTTATAATGGTATTATTTTTTATGTTCAAGGTTTGAGGAGAATCCACTTCTAAATTATTCTCCAAAAGCCATGAATTAATTTTGACTATTTCTTCATTTTTTCTACATAGAATAGCAACATCCTGATTTCTAAATCTTTGTAATATTTGTTTAATATTCTTTACAAGTTTACCTTTAATTTCTATGTTAACATCTTTGCACTCATTATCAATCATATACATTTCTACATATCCAAGCTTATTATCTATCTTATACATTTGTTGGTTATCAACAGCATAACATTCAATATAATCTTTTAAATTATATTGAATATACTCTTCATCTTCAATTGAAAACAAAAATTTTTTAATGTTTTGTTCTGAAAAAATTAAATTATTAAAATCTATAATAGACTTAGAACTTCTAAAGTTATATTTTAAATATTTTGTTTTGCATAATATGCTAGGAAATTCTTTTTTAGCTAAACTAAAAATTTTAGCATCACTATATCTAAAAGCGTATATAGCTTGCTTTACATCTCCGACATAAAATAATGAACCTCCATTAGCTAAACTTTCTTCCAAAAATTTTTTAATACCTATCCATTGAATAAAACTCATATCTTGAAATTCATCAATTAAAAAATGTTTATATCTATTAGACAGTTTATAATATATTTCTGGAACAACATTATTATTTTTATCAAAAAAATCTAAAGTCCTTTTATTAATTTCATTCAAGAAAATAATACTTTCTTTTTTAGATTGTTTATTTAATTCACTAATTACCTTAAAATATATATTGACATAAACATTATAATAACTTTCCATATAAAAATCATAAAAATCTTCTAATTCTTTATTTAATGAAGTCCAAAGATTGTTTGCTTTAATATTAGATTTAAATCCGTGCTTGTATTTAATGTTTTTATTAGCAAGCAATACAGGGGTATAATTTGAAATTAGTGATTTAACTCCTTCATTTAAAATTTTTTTTATAGCTTTAATATAAGAAGTATTTACTCCTGCATTTAAGAAAAAATTTAAATTATGTTTTAATCTATTATTAATAGAATTAAACTTAATAGTTAATTCTCTCCTAAAATACAACTTATCATTCATTACAACATCTTTTCCTATATTGCTTAATTTACTAAAGACCTTTTCAATTTCAGAATAAATATTATTTTTTGGAATCCAATCTAAATCTCGTGTCAGATACTGTAACAAATACTTTAAAATAATTTTATTTTCACTGCTATTATATGAATATTTTGCTTTTTTTAAAAAATTTTCTAAAGCAAATAATAGATTATAGCTGTAATCTCTTTTTATTTCAAAGTTAGGAGATAGATCCATATTCATTGCACAAGTCTTCAAAATGTGATTTTTAAAACTATCTACAGTACTTATATTAAAACTATCATAATTATTAAAAATATCATTCAATAAAAACTTGCTTTTTGTTATTATATTTTTTTTATTTAGTTTAATTTCATTTAGAAAATTTCCTGTATCCATACCTAAAGCTATCATTTTTAGATAACTAACGATTCTCGTTTTCATTTCAATAGCAGCTTTGTTTGTAAAAGTTATAGCTACTAAATTCTTTATACTTAAATCTTCATGATTTAATAAAAGACTAATATAACGTTTTGCAAGATTATATGTTTTTCCAGAACCTGCTGAAGCTTTCAAACAAATTATTTGTGTAAAACTCATTATTAATAATTTTTTAAAATTTCTTTTTTAATGTCTCTATTTCTAATATATTCTCTTTTATCGTATAATTTTCTTCCTTTAGCCAAACATATGAGTAATTTAATTATACCTTTATGATTTATATAAACTTCTAAGGGCATAATAGTATAACCTTTTTCTTTAATTTTTATATGTATTTTTCTCAGTTCGTCTTTGTGCATTAATAACTTACGACTTCTTTTATAATTATAGTCTATAGTAGTAGTTGCATATTGGTATTTGGATATAAACATATTTTCAATAAATGCTTCGTCAGCATTAAATTTTATAATACTTCCGTTAAAACTTACATTGCCATTTTTCATAGCTTTTACTTCATTACCATGTAATACAATGCCTACTTCTAATTTTGAAATAATTTCATAATTGAAATAAACTTTTCTATTTGTTGATAATATTTTATTTGTATTTTTTTTCATAAATTATATTTAAAAATTTTTACAATGTATAAAAAATAACAAGCCGATGATAGGATTTGAACCTACAACCTACGGTTTACAAAACCGTTGCTCTACCTTTGAGCTACATCGGCATTAACAAATATAAAATTATTCTACTCTAAAAAAGAAAAAACTAAAAATTTAACAATCTAGTACGCATTACTGAAAAAAAATTAACAGCAGTTTGAGACATATAATCATTATATGTCCAAGGTAACTTAATAAATCTGCCATGAACATACATAGTTGTAACTTCGGCATAAATCCCATTTGCCAAATAAATTCTATGACTAAAATTTTTGGTTGTGGCCAAGATTACATTTGCAGCAGTAACATAACCTGGATCAATATTTACTAATCTGTTTTTTTTAAGTGTAGAAGTAGCAAGTTTAATTTCAATATGATTAGTTAAAATTTTAATTTCTATAAGTTTATTAGGAATAATTAAGTTTTTAAATGAAACCCAAAACCTCAAAAGTTTGTTACCCATTTCTGTATTGTAATAATTTGAAAAATCAAAAACAATAGAATTACTAAAAGAGTCAATACTCCCAAGTTTTGTTTCCAATATTTTCAAAGCTTTCTGAGCATATGCTTCATTTGCAAAGATAATCCCACAAAACAATTTTACCTTTTGTGGAATTTTTAATATTCCCATTTATTTTATCTCATTTTTGCGTTTTTTTAAAAAGTTCTGATATGCCACCTATTGATGACATAACACCATTTATATCTAATGGTAAAAATATTTTTGTAGCTTGTCCATTCGCAATACTATTCAAACTTTCTAAATATTTAATAGCAATCAATTCAGTTGTAGGATGACTATTTTTTATAGCATTATATATAATTTCTATTTTATATTTTTCTGCACTCGCTATATTTTTTAAAGCTTCTGATTTCCCAATAGCTTCTAAAATTTGTTTTTCTTTTATTGCTTCTGCATTTAAAATTACAGATTGTTTTGCTCCCTCTGCTTTAAGTATGGCAGCTTGTCTTAAACCTTCTGCTTCTAAAATATTAGCTCTTTTCTCTCTTTCAGCTTTCATTTGTTTAGACATAGCATTAGTAATATCTTTAGGTGGGTCTATTTTCTGTATTTCTACTCTTGTAACTTTAACTCCCCATTTATCAGTAGCATCATCCATTACTGTCCTTAATTGTGTATTTATTTTTTCTCTAGAAGTTAAAGTATTATCTAATTCCATATCGCCTATTAAATTTCTTAAATTAGTTTGTGCTAATTTTAAAGCTGCAATAGCAAAATCCTCAATATTATAAATAACTCTTATAGGATCAGTTACTTGAAAATAAATTATAGCATCAACAATAACTGAAACATTATCTTTCGTTATAACACTTTGTGGAGGAACATCAATAACACGTTCTCTCATGTCAACTTTTAACATTCTTTGAAATATAGGTATAATAATATTAGCTCCAGGTTCTCTTATAGCTGTATATTTCCCTAATGTTTCTATAATTCCTTTTTCATATTGTCTAACTATTTTTATAGAATTTGCAGAAAAAATAACTGCAAACATTATAATTAATAGATAAATTAAAAATTCCATATATTAACCTTTTAAATCTCGTTTATTTTAGAAACAATTAAAGTTGTTCCTTTTATTTTCTTTATGATTACTAATTCATTTATTAAAAAAATTTCATTAGCACTTGCTCTCCATAATTCATTATATATTTTTACAAATCCTATAGCATTTGGAACTATGGTTTTGACTACAATAGCTTTTTCCCCAATAAGAATATCTACATTAGTATTTAAAAAATTTGATTTAGTTAAATTAAATTTTTTGAATAAAATATCAATAATATATATTAAAATTATTATACTTATTAAAGAAATAAATATTCCTATTATAGGCGAAATACCACTATGACAATATAACATTAATGCAACAAAAGATGCAATAGACAAATAAAATAAGAAAAAAGCATAAGGGATAATTATTGAAATAATTAAAAACAATATTGTAATTATAAACCAATTAATCATTTTAATATTCTCCATCTATAGATTGGCCAATATATTATCAAAGCTTTTCCTTTTATATATTTATCATGTAATGGACCCCAAAATCTAGAATCATATGAAAAATCTCTGTTATCTCCTAACATCATATAATGATTTTTAGGAATAATTAATGGTCCAAAATTATTCTTTTTATTCTCAAGTATAATATTCTGTTTAGTATTTTGTATACTAACATCTTCTTTATTAAAAATTATATATGGTTCCTCAATTTTATTTTTATTTATATATAATTTCTTATTTTTTATTTCAACAAGATCTCCTTCTATAGCAACACATCTTTTTATAAAATCTTTTTTTAATTTATTATCAAACATTGTCATAGCTTTGGAAGGAGCTTGAAAAACAATTATATCACCTCGCTTTATTGAATTTCTAAAATAACGTTTTCCTATTTGAAAAAAAGGAAAGCGAATACCATAATGTGATTTACTAACAAAAATATGGTCTCCTTCAATAATTGTATTTTTCATACTACCGGTTGGAATCTTAAAAGCTTGTATACAAAAAAACATAATTAATGAAGCTATAATTAAAACTGGCCACAACGATTCAAATAATGAATATAAATTACTAAAAACTTTTACAGTATAATAATTTTTAAATGTATATTTACTTGTAATAGCAAATAAAATTGTTAGAAAAAAACATATACAACCAAGAATAAATATTTTTAATTCTATAGAATCTATATAAAAAATCTGTACCTCCAAATTAAAAAACTTATTTTACTTCTAATATAGTTTCAAAAGCTTCTATAGGTATTTCCACTCTTCCAAATTGTTTCATTTTTAACTTACCATATTTTTGTTTTTCAAGCAATTTTCGTTTTCTAGTAATATCGCCGCCATAACATTTTGCAATAACATCTTTACGTAGTGCTGAAATAGTCTCTCTAGAAACTATTCTATTATTAATTCTTGCTTGTATTGGAATTTCAAACATATGTCTAGGTATTAATGATTTTAATTTTTTTGTAAGAAAATGTGCAATTGTTATCCCTTTTTTATCATTAACTACAATAGTAAAAGCATCTATGACCTTAAAATTAATAAGAATTTCTAACTTTGTTAAATTACCAGGATAAAATCCTATATGTTCATATTTAAATATTGCATAACCTTTTGAACATGATTTTAAAGTACTATAAAAATCAGTAATAATTTCTGACAGTGGAAAATTATATTTTAAAGTTATATCATTAGCATTATTATAATTCAATGCAATTTGTTTACCTCTTCTTTCTTTACATAACTCTAATATTGCTCCAATATAATTTTTTGGACACTTTATGTTAGCTAAAACATAAGGTTCAAAAATTTCAACATTTTTTATAATATTTGGAAAATTTATAGGATTATCGATAGTAATAATTTCAGATTTATTTTTTATTTTGTATCCTACATTAGGAGCAGTAACTAATAAATCTATATTAAATTCTCTACTAAGTCTTTCCTTTATTATTTCTAAATGTAATGAACCTAAAAATCCACATCTAAATCCTGGACCAAAAACTACAGAATTTTCAGAATTAAACATAAAAGATGTATCTGAAAGTTTTAATCTGTTCAAAGCTGTTCTAAGATTATTATAATTAGAAGAATTATTAGGGAAAAAACCGGCAAAAATAAATGGTTTAGATTTTTTATTGTTAGCTTTTATATTAATATGTTTTACTGATATTGTATTGGAATTATCTATTATAACATCACCTATATTTAAACCATACATGTTTTTTACACCTATAATTATATAACCAACTTCTCCTGATATAAGTTCTATAGCTTTATGCATTTTTATACTAATGTATCCAACTTCAATCACAGTACAAATTATATTAGATTTTGGAAATTTTATTTTCATACCTGTTGTAATTTTACCTTCAAATACTCTAATAACTATTATAGTACCTCTATATAAATCATAAAAAAAATCAAATACTAACGCTGATAATGGTGCATCTTTTTTAACTTTTGCTGAAGGTATATCGTTTATTATTGATTCTATGACGTTATCTATTCCTATACCTTTTTTTGCACTTATAAGAATAGGTTTCATATTTATATTTAATTCTTTTATCTGATTAATAGTTTTATTTATATTAGCATGTTCAATATCTATTTTATTTATTATAGGGATAATTTTAATACCGTTTTTTTTTGCTAAGTTTGCATTTGCAAAAGTTTGTGCTTCCACGCCTTGAGTTGCATCTACTATTAATAAAGCTCCTTCACAGGCAATAAGTGATCTAGAAACTTCATATACGAAATCTACATGTCCAGGAGTATCAATTAAATTCAAAATAAATTTTCTATTCTTTTTAAAGAATTCCATTCTTACAACTTTAGCCTTAATAGTTATACCTCTTTCCCTTTCCAATTCCATAGCATCAAGTACTTGATTTTTCATTTCTCTATCAGAAACAGTTTCAGTATATTCTAATAATCTATCTGCTAAAGTACTTTTTCCATGATCTATATGTGCTATAATACAAAAATTTTTTATATTTAACATTTTATATTTGTACTATTATTCATAATATTCAATATTTCGGTTTTACTTGTACATTGTAGTATCATCTTAGACAGTTTTTTTGTTTTTGCAAAAGTTAGATTCCTAATAATTTTTTTAGTATTTAATATTTGAGGTAAAGACACACTAAATTCATCTAATTCTAATCCTAATAAAATAGATATACAAGAAGGATTACTTGCCATTTCTCCACAAAGACTAACTTTTAAACCAACATTATGGCTAACAGAAATTATTGTATTAATAGCCCTTAAAATTGCAGGATGTAATGGTTCATAAAATATATATTCTCTATCAATTGCCAAAGAATACTGAATTAAATCATTAGTTCCTATTGAAATAAAATCCACTTCTTTTACTATAAGATCTATTAAAGTTACAGCTGAAGGTACTTCTATAATAACTCCTATTTTTATATTTTCATCAAATTTTATATTTTTTTTCTTTAAATTTAGTTTTACATTATTTAAAATCTTATATATTATTTTTAGATCATCTAAATCTGTAACCATTGGGAACATGATTTTAATTGTACCATATGCGGATGCTCTTAAAATACCTTTTAACTGATTTTCTAATAATTCAGGATATTTAAGATATAATTTAATAGCAGTTAATCCTATTTTTTTTCTATAATATTCATTTCGTATCAAACCCAAATCAATTAACATATCTTCATTTAAATTAACTGTTCGTATAGTAATAGTTTTATGTTGTATCTTATTAATAATATTAAAATATTGCCAAAAATGTGTATTTTCATCAGGTATAGAATTGGCTCTATTATACAAATATTCTGTCCTATATAATCCTATCTCAATAATTTCATTATTATTAAAACTAGATTGTATTTCGATTGGATTACTTATATTTGCAGAAATTAGAATTTTATGTTTATCTAACGTTTCACATGGTAAATCCTTAATTTTTTTAAGATCATTTATTTCAATATATTGATGATAACGCTTAGTACTGTACATTTTCAATGTACTTTTTGTTGGATTAAGAATTACATGCCCATTATAACCATCAATAATTATATTGTTTCCATTTTTTGCATATAAAGATATTGTTTCTAAACCAACTACAGCTGGAATTTTTAGTCCTTGAGCAATAATCATATTATGCGAAATTTTACTACTTTTATCTAAGGCAAATCCTATAACAAATTTTTCCCTCATATAAATAATATCATTAATTGTTAAATTATTAGCTACAATTACCAAATTTTTACTGAATTTAAAAGATCTATTATTGTTTTCTATAAATTTTAAATTATCTAGATTATTTATAACATTAAACCATACTTCTTCTATGTCACTTTTTTTATCTTTAAAATACTGACTATTTTTATTAGTAATAAAAATAGTGTCAAGTTTATTTATAATATTTATAATTGCAGATCTTGCGTCTATCCCAGAATCTATAAGCATGTCTATATTTTTTTTTATAACATGATCTTTTAAAATTAAACTATAAGTTTTTATTATTTGTGCATAACGTTTACCCGCTATTAACTTAATTTTTTCATAATTAGTATTTAGTTCTAATTTTGTTTTATTTATTGCATATGTTAATTTTTGCTTTTCTAATATTACTTTATTGAATACAGAATCAAAATTAATTTTTGATTCCATAGCAAACACCTTACCAATAGCAATTCCTAACGAAGCTGTAACTCCTTTAAATATAAAATTTTTTTTATCTTTAGTAAGCATTTTATATTTTTGCATTCAATTAACAATTAGATTTTACTATTTTCTTTAGAAGAAAATAAATTTTTTATTGTTGATAAAACTTCTGTCTCGTCTGGACCATCAATAATAAACTTTAATTTGCAACCACATTCAACTCCTAAGAGTATAATACTAATAATACTTTTTCCATCTATTTCAAAATTATTTTTTATAATTTTAATAATAGATTTATATTTAGTTACAGCTTGAACAAATAGGGATGCAGCCCTAATATGTAGCCCCATTTTATTTGAAATTGTTATATTAACCTCTATCATTTTATTATTTAAAGATTTAATTTAAATTATTAAATCTCTTTGATTTATTATATTTAATATATCGCAACATGTTTTTGCTTTAACTATTGCTTGTCTTGTATCTTTTTCTTTTAAAAGCCAAGAAATTTTAGATAAAGCTTTTAAATGTTGACTAATATCATTTGTTGGACCTATTAAAAGAAATATTATATTAACCAGTTCTCCATCTAAAGAGTTAAAATCAATCCCATTATGTGAAATACCTAGAATACCTATTTGTTTATTTAATGTATTTATTTTACCATGTGGTATAGCAATCCCCTGACCTATACCTGTAGAGCTTAATTTTTCTCTATTCAAAATTATATTAACTAGTGGCTCTATTGGTTCTAATTTTTTTGTAGTTTTCAAAATATTTAATAATTCAATTATAGCTAATCTTTTATTATTTGCATTTAAATTCATAATTATTGTGTCTTCACTTAAAAAGTCCGTTATTTTCATTTTAGTATTTTCTCCTATTATATGTAGTTATTTAAATTCTCCATCTATATTCAACCTCACCAGGCGCTATAACATTTAATTCATTACATATTTCTCTCTTTAAATATTTTGGAGATTTTCTTAAGAAATATAATTTTTTTTTAAGAATTAAATTTTGTTGCTTAATGATTGATATTTTATTTTTTAATTCGTTTAACTCAAAAATACGTCTTATAAGAGTTCTATTTCCTTTATTTAGAATTAAAATTAAAATGGCTGAAATAAAAACTAAACTCTTGAATTTAAATTTTATCATTATAATTAGATTATTACTATTAATTATACTACCTATAAGCACATACAATATATTATATGTTATATATTTTTGTATTAAAGAAAAAATTATTATACAATACCAAGAGTAAATAGTAAATAATTTTTTTAAGAATGGTTTATGATTGATAAAAAAATATTAAAAGAATTAAAAAAATTAAAAAAAGAAAAAAATGCTGTAATCCTAGCTCATATTTATCAACTTCCAGAAATACAAGATATTGCAGATTTCATTGGAGATTCTTTAGATTTAAGTAAGAAAGCAACACAGATTAATGCAGATGTAATTGTATTTTGTGGAGTACATTTCATGGCAGAGACTGCTGCAATACTAAACCCAAATAAAAAAATTTTAATTCCAGATATACATGCAGGATGTCCTATGGCTGAAATGATAACTTTGAAAAAATTAAAAAAAATAAAACAACAAAATGAAAAATCATTAGTTGTAAGCTATATAAATACTTCAGCTTCTATAAAATCAGAAAGCGATATATGTTGTACTTCTGCCAATGCTATTGATATTATAAGTAATATCATACAATTTAACAAAGAAATAATTTTTATACCAGATAGGAATTTAGGTAATTATGTACAAAAAACTTGCAAAAAAAAAATGCTCATTTGGAATGGATTTTGTCCTACACATAATAATTTTATTTTACCAGATCATGTTGTACTCGCCAAAAATAAATTTCCTAAAGCTGAAATTTTAGTACATCCTGAATGTCGTTACGAAGTTATTGCTTTAGCTAATCATGTAATGTCAACTGGTGGTATGTGTAAATATATTAAAACTTGTAATAAAAAAGAATTTATTATAGGAACAGAAACAGGAATACTTTATAAATTAAGAAAAGACAATCCAACAAAAAGTTTTTATCCCTTATCCCCACTTGCTATATGTCCTAATATGAAAAAAATAACTTTATCTAAAGTGCTAGATACTTTGAATAATATGAAAAATATAGTAAAAGTACCAGAAAACATAAGAAGAAAAGCATACTTACCAATTATAAAAATGCTAAAACCTAACTGGCAACAGCATTTATCAAAATAATTTTTTAACATATAAAGCTGCTTCCATTGCATCACAAGCGTAGCCATCTGCTCCTATATCATTAGCAAATTCTTTCGTAACTGCTGCCCCTCCAATTATGATTTTTGCAGATAATTTCATACTATTTCTTAGTTTAACAACTGTTTCCATTTCTGGCATAGTTGTTGTCATGAGAGCGGACAAGCCTATTACAATTGGATTAATTTCCTTTGCTTTATTTATTATTGTTTTAGCATCTACATTTATTCCCAAATCTATAACTTCAAAACCATAACTTTCTAAAACAGCTATAACTATATTTTTTCCTATATCATGAATATCTCCCATAACAGTTGCCATTATTATTTTTTTACTATCAGAACTGCATTTTCGTTTTAATGAAGCCTTTACTGTAGAAAAAGCTATCTGTGCTGCTTTAGCTGACAAAATTATTTGCGGTAAAAAAAACTCTTTTGAACTAAATTTTTTACCTACAACTTCTAAAGCACTTAATACTACCTCATTTACTAATTTAAAAGGATTAATTTCAAATTTAATAATCTCACCTACAATTTCTTTTATATTTTCATAACTTCCATTTAAAATAGCTAAGTATAGTTGTTTATTTATAGGTAATTTTTTATCTTCACATTTTTTAGTGCATTTCTTAAATGCACTAAAATTACTAATATAATTATCCATATCTACAGCAGTTCCATTTTTAAACAAATTTTCTGCAAGTTTATTATAAGTATTCCAATTCATATGTGGGTTCACAATTGCAAAATCCAAACCAGATTTAATCGCCATTTTTAAGAAAGTTGAATTAAGAATTTGCCTATTTGGCAATCCATAAGAAACATTCGATATACCTAAAACTAGCTTACATTTTGGATAAATTGTTTTTGACATTTCCATAGCTCTTAGTGTTTCTCTTATTTGTTTTTGAGAAGAACTAACAGCTAATACTAAATAATCAAAAATGATGTTTTCTATTTCAAAATCAAATTTTTTTGCAAAACCTATAATTCTTTTAGCTATATTTAATCTCTTTTCTGCTGTATCAGGAATTCCAAATTGGTCTGTTGTAAGAGCAATAAGTTTAGTTCCATAACGTTTAGCTATAGGAATTATTGTTTCTAATTTATTTTGTTCTCCATTGACAGAGTTAATTATAGGTATTCCTGCATAATTTTTTATTGCTTCATTTAAAGCTTCAACATTACTAGAATCTATACAAAACGGCACATTAACTATTTCTTGTATCTGGATTATTGCATTTTTTAGTAATTTTACTTCGTCAATTCCAGGAACTCCCATATTTATATCTAATAAAGTAACATTTGACGCTACCTGAGAACGAGCTTCATCTTTAACAGATACAAAATTTTCTTTCATTAATTCTTTTTGCAATTCTTTTCTATTTGTAGGATTAATACGTTCTCCTATCATAATCGGCCTATTAATCTTATTAATATCAATAGCATTTATTCTTGAAGAAAGAAAATATTTCTCATTAGCTAAACGTTTTTTTGGTAACTTATTTTTTAACATGTTAGCTACAGTTTTTATAAATTTAGGATTTGTTCCGCAACAACCTCCAAAAATATTAGCTCCATAGGAATAAGCTTTTAAACATGAGTTTAAAAAAGTTTTGCAAGTTTCTGGGAAATATGTAGTTTTATTAATTAGTATTGGAACTCCTGCATTAGGTTTAAACGATATAGGTAAATAAGTATCTTTACTTAATATTTTGATTAACCTAGATAAATCTTTTGAACCTATTGAACAATTTAATCCTACAACATCAACACCTAACCCTTCACATAAAGCAATAAAACTATTTAAACTGGTCCCAGTTGATGTAACCCCATCTTTAGAAAATGTCATTTGAACAATAATTGCACCTTTAAAATTATCTTTGGCTGCAAGAATAGCAGCTTTTGTTTCTTTTATTTCAGTCATAGTTTCTATAACTAATATATCAATACCATACTTTTTTAAAATCTTTACTTGAAAAGCAAAAGCTTCATATACTTCATCGAAACATAATGGACCTAATGGTTCAATATATTCTCCTACTGAAGACATATCTCCTGCAATAATAACATTCTTAGAAATTTTTTTTATTAAATCTATACTATTACCTATTATATCATTCGCTTTATTTATAAGACCATATTGTTTTAATTTTATAGAGTTTGCGCTAAACGTATTTGTAAGTATTATATCTGCCCCTGCATTTATATAATCTGCATAAATATTAGAAATTCTATCTGGATACTTAATATTTAATTCTTCGGCCATATTGACATCATCTAAATATTTTCTTTTTTGAAGTTCAGTTCCATATGCTCCATCCATTATTAAAACTTTTTCTTTTAAAATATTTAAAAAATCTGTTTTATTCATATAAATTAATATCCTTAGAAGCTAATTTAATCCATAGTATTATAATTTTTAGTTACTCCTATTAACGCAGAAATAGATTTTTCAGGTTTCATTTGATAAAAATCATTTAAAATTATTCCTATTTTTTTAGCTCCAACCCAATTATAAAAATCTTTGTTTGATTCTAATTTCCAGTCTCCGTAACCTGGAGAATATCTCCTTGTTAATATATTTCCATTCTTATTTTCATAATTTTTAATTTTTAAATTCACAATATTAATAACTTTTTCTACAGCAACAGATCCTGCTGCATCTAATATAGCTGCAGCACAAAATTCACGCCTTTTACCAAAATCTTTAATTTTATCATCTAAAGCTTTACCTACTGTTACAAATATACCATATACTTTAAAACAATTATTTAGCAGTTGTTTTATATTATCACTTTTAATTTTAAATTTTTTATTTAAGAACACAACGTCATTAATAAGAATATCATTAGAAAAAGCTATAGCTACTTTAGGAGCAAATAACTTATTAGCTAGATTAATAATTTCTACAATTACATTTAGTAAATTTTGTTTAATTTTAGTTTTTGTTTTCAAATAACCTAATCTTGAAAGTAATTCATCATAAGATATTTTAATTTCAAACATGCAAGTAATTTTAACAAACTATAAAGTACGTAAGCAAATTTGAATTTAATTATTATATTATTTTAGAAATTGGAATTAATTTTTGCGTATTAGTATTCATATTTCTAAATATAATTTTATTAGCAATGTATTCCTTTTTTGCAAAAATAATAACCTTAAAAATTTTCATTTTATTTGCTAATTTTAATTGTTTAGTTAAACTTTTGTTACTAAAAGGACCGAAAATTGTAGTAGGTTTTAATCTTAGCTTTATCATTTTCATATGAAAGACAAATGCTTCATTTAAAAGTTCTTTATCAGCTATGGCTATAAAAATTTTTTCGCTAGGTTTAGGCTCATATGAATCTTTAATTAAAGTTAATACTCTTTCAGAACCTAACGCGAAACCTACTGCGCTAGTATCTTTTCCTCCAATATTTTTAATTAGATCATTATATCTTCCTCCACCTAAAATAGCTTTTTTATTTTTTTTTTTGGAATAAACTTCAAAAACAGTTTTGGTATAATAATCAATGCCTCTTACTAATCTTTCATTAACTTTGTATTTGCATTTCATACTATCAAGTAAGGACATTAAAATATCAAAATCATGTTTACAATTATTACATAAGTATTTTATGATACTTGGGATATCTATCATTTTAATTTTGTCTATTTTGCAATCAAGAATTCTTAATGGATTTATTTTTAATCTATTTTCACAATTTTTACATAATTCTTTTATTGATTTTAAATATTCTAATAATTTATTTTTGTAAGCAGGTCTACAAATTCTACAACCCAATGAATTTATTTGTACATTTACATTTTTAACTCCTATTGAAGATAAAATCTCCAAAGCTAATACTATAATTTCTGCATCAGCTGCAGGGGAAGAATTACCAAAAAATTCAGCTCCTATTTGATTAAATTGTCTGTATCTATCTAATTGAGGTCTTTCATAACGAAACATTTCTCCTATATAAAACATTTTTTTTATATCTTTTAGGAGATCAAATTTATTTTCAAGAAAATATCTTACAATAGAAGTAGTACCTTCTGGACGTAAAGACAAACTTCTCCCACTCTTATCATTAAAAGTATATAATTCTTTATTTACAATATCTGTTGATTGTCCAATCGAATGCAAAAACAAAGCAGTTTCTTCAAATATAGGAGTTTTGATTTCTTCGAATCCATATCTTTTAAAAATGTTTCTAGCTTTTGTTTCTAATGTATTCATTGCTAGAATATTTTCCCCAAAAATATCATGTGTTCCTCTTGACGCTCTATATTTTATTTTCATTTAAGATTACCCTTTTTGTATTTAAACGTTATTATTGTTTATGACTCCTACAGATATAATAATTTCAAATGCTTGTTCAACAGTATAATTTGTATAAATAACTTCATTTTCTTTAAACATAAGTAAAAATCCTGTAGTTGGATTAGGCGTAGTTGGCATAAACGTACATAAATATTTCTCACCGTTAATAATTTGTTCTCCTGTTAAGAATGCAATACTGTAAGTACTTTTGTTTGGATAATTTACAAATACTACTTTTTTAAAATTTTTTATATTTTCATTGTTAAATAAAAAATTCATAAGTTTTTTTATTGCAGGATGTATTATTCCTAAAACAGGAAATTTTTTAAAAATTATTTCTATTCTATCTAAAAGTTTTTTTACCACTACTAAATTTACAATATATCCTGTT
The DNA here is from genome assembly GCA_031262885.1 of Endomicrobium sp. Lineage (GTDB taxonomy): Bacteria > Elusimicrobiota > Endomicrobiia > Endomicrobiales > Endomicrobiaceae > Endomicrobiellum. The sequence goes on along the minus strand of JAISGV010000001.1, from coordinate 47,250 downwards.
AATACTATAATTGTAATAGAAACTAAAAAACTTAAAATTCTTATTAAATAATATCCATTAGAAAGTAAATGATTAAGTATTGGAAAAGTAAAATCACTAACCCATTTTAATATAATATTTATTATGGAAAATGTAATCCAAATAGGAATTATTACAGTTAATCCTGTTATTAAATATTTTTTAAATAAAATTTTTATTCTATTATGTTTTTTAATATTTGTCATTTTATATTACTCCGTAAAATTAAATTAAAGCAATTTAATTTTTAAATAATATCTTAAATTATGTAATTTAGCAATCTTCATAAATATTTATTTATAAAATATAATAATAGTTAGCTATGTTTAAATATCTTTATTCAATTAAGAAAAGGTATTTGTTTTTAATTCTGTTAATCTCTATTTATTTTGTATATTACTTATTAAGTAATATCCCTTCTATATACAAATTAGATAATTATAATCCATATTTATCTACAAAGATTTATGATAAGAATAATAACTTAATCTCAGAATTTTTTATAGAAAGAAGGAATCTTATAACAATAAAACAAATTCCTATAAATTTACAAAATGCTTTTATAGCAGCAGAAGATAAAAATTTTTTTAGTCATTGTGGAATTTCTATTCAAGGTATTATTAGAGCTTTTTTAAAAATGATTTTACATAGAAAAATTATGGGAGGGGGTTCTACTATAACTCAGCAACTTGCAAAAACTGTATTTTTAAGTAATGAAAAAACCTTTATAAGAAAAATCAAAGAATTAATATTAACTATACAAATTGAAAGACATTATTCAAAACATGAAATTTTGCAATTTTATTTAAATCAAATTTATTTTGGTAATGGAGCTTATGGAGTACAATCTGCTGCAAAAACTTATTTTAATAAAAATGTACAAGATTTAAATTTATCTGAATGCGCCATAATTGCAAGTATACCTAAGGCTCCAAATTATTATAATCCTTTTAAGAATCTAAAAGCTTCTATACTTAGAAGAAATTTAGTGCTTTCTAAAATGCAAAAATTAGGATATATTACAAAAGAACAAGAATTTCAAGCTTCTAAAACAAAATTTACAAACAAACTTAAAAAAAAGTTTACAAATGGACATTATTTTTTAGAATTAATAAGAATAATACTAGAATCAAAATATGGAAAAGAAACATTATTTAAATCAGGTCTTTCAGTTTATACAACAATTGACATAAAAAAACAAATAATAGCAGAACAAATTATGGAAAATTCTTTGCTAAATTTTGATAAAGAAAAATTTAAAAAATTTATAACTTTAAAACAAAAGCCTGTGAAAGTACAAGGAGCTTTAATTGCTATAGATCCAAATAATGGAGCAATAAGAGTAATGATTGGAGGAAGAAATTTTAAAGAATCTCAATTTAATAGGGCTTTTCAAGCAAAACGACAACCAGGATCTTCTTTTAAGCCTTTTGTATACGTTGCTGCCATAGAATATGGATTAAGTCCTTCTACTATTTTACTTGATAAACCCATGTTATTTATTTATAAAAATGATAATTGGTGTTTAGTATCACGAGATGAAAATATTATTAATAATATATCTAAAGACTCTAAAATAAATCAAAAATCTATCTGGATACCTACAAATTATAATAACAAGTATAAAGGATTAGTAACTTTAAAAACAGCACTAGTTTTATCTATTAATACGTGTACTATAGAATTAATTATGAAAATAACTCCTTATAAAGTTATACAATTAGCTAGAAAATTAGGTATTTCAACTACACTTGCGAATTCACTCTCTTTAGCTTTAGGAGCGAGTGATGTTACATTACAAGAAATGGTTTCAGCATTTTCTGTTTTTGCTTCAGAAGGAATAAAACATGAACCTTATTTAATAGAAAAAATAGTTGATAAAAATGGAAAAGTATTAGAACAAAACATACCTAATAGTAAAAAAGTATTATCAAAACAAAGCTGTTTTATAATAACAGATATGTTAAAATCTGCTATTAGTGAAGGTAGTGGGTCATATGCAAAAAATCTTGGAAGACCATGTGCAGGAAAAACGGGTACTACTAATAATTCTAGTGATGTTTGGTTTATAGGATACACACCTCAATTAGTATCTGGAGTATGGATAGGTTATGATAATCGTTCAATGTCTTTAGGGAAACATGCCACTGGAGGCAACATAGCTTGTCCAATATGGACTAAATTTATGAGAGAAAGTCTTTCTTCTGAACCTATAATTAATTTTAAAAAACCAAAAAAATATATTAAGCCTACAATTATTGATACAATTACTGAGCCAATCAAAGAAACTGATGAATTAGATAAAACTTCTAATATTAATGAAAAAAATGAAAATAGTAATGATGAGTTCGCAAATAATACAGAAACTTTACTTTAACAAAATTTCATAATTATTTTTTAATGATTTATTTAGTATTTTTTTGTTAATATTAACTTTAATCTTGAATAGTTTTTCTATTTCGTTTTTTTTCATATTAAAATATTCAATCAACTCATTAGCACTAAAGCTTATTATAATTTTATTGTAATTATAATTACTAATTTTTAATTTTTCTTCTATTTCATTACATACATTTATAAAAATAGACTCATTAGATAATACAAACCCCAGTCCATTACATTTTTTACATTTATTTCCAATAGATAATAATATAGACTTAGTTTTTCTTTCTCTTGTTATTTCAACTAATCCCAATTTAGTTATTGAACATATTTTGACTTTAGCTTTATCAATATTTGCCAATTTGCGTAATTTTTTTATAAGAATAATTTTATTTTCAATTTCTTTCATATCAATAAAATCTACAATAATTATACCACCTATATTCCTTAGTTTTAATAATCTCATTATTTCTTCTGCAGCTTCTGTATTTATAAGAATAGCTATATTTTCTTTAGTCTTTTCTTTAATAAAATTTCCACTATTTACATCTATAGTACAAATAAATTCGTTTTCTTGAATTATTAAATATCCGCCAGATTTTAGCCTTATTTTATTAGATAAGAAGTAATTTTTTATCTCATCAACAACTTTATGTTTTATAATCTCTAGGCTAGGAATTTTATTATCATAAAATGTAAGTTTTTTAATATATTTTGGATAAAAAAAACTTAAAAAATTAAAAATTATATTAAATTCTTTATAAGAATCAACATATATAAAAGTTATATCTTCTGTTAAGTAATCTCTTATTACTTGTAAAGTAACACTTAAATCTTTATATATAAGACTAATTTGCTTAGCATTTTTAAATTTTAATTTAATGCTCTTCCAAAGTTTTAGTATATATTTGGCTTCTTTTTTGATTTCTAATTCACTTGTTTTTTCTGCTTCAGTTCTTATTATTATACTACCTTTCAAAAAAAGATTATTTTTTAAGGATGAGATTGTTTTTTTTAAGTTGTTTTTTATTAACTTATTTTTAATATTTTTTGATATGCCTGAAATATTACCAAAAGGAGCATATACTAAGAATTTACCAGGAATAACAATATCAGTAGTCAACTTAGCTCCCTTATTTTCTCGTGGTTCCTTACATACTTGCACCATAATTGATTGGCCGGTTTTTATAATAGTCTTTTTGTTTATATTTAAGTATGCAGGTTTATTAAAACCAATATCAACAAATGCTATATTAAGAGGATAAACAACATTTTTTATTTTACCGATATAAATGTTATTAAGTATTTTGTTTGTTGAATTTCTGTCTATAAATAAATTAACAATTTTGCCATTGTCAATAATTGCTGTTTTTATTTCTGATAAATTTACTTTAACTACTACTAATTTACTCACTATTAACGTTATTTAATTAAACGTTATATATTTCTCCAGATTTAATTTCAATAAATAAATTTGACCTTTCTATGACAAAATCTTCTACATTATGATGTTTAAGTAATAAATCAATAATTGCTTCCGGTTTTATATATTCTTTTACGTTAAAACGAATTTGTAATTTTAAAAAATCATTTGTTTTTTTAAAAGACCTTATTAAAGGTATTATATTAATCTTTTTTGTTTTTTTATTTTTTACTTTTTCTATGATTAAAGAATTATTATCTAATAATTCTTTAATCATAGCTTGAGTTATATTGTTATTTAATCCTTTTATTTTATATTCCATAATATTAACTAAATCATTTATACTAGGAAATAATAATGGAATTTTTTTTGCGTTAATTACATTAAAACCTACAGGTAATTCTTTAGTTAAGTTTTCAATTATATTAATAACTTCAATTTTTTTTATAAGATATATATCCAAGTATTCACTATAACTTTCCTGGCCAACAGATAATGGAGGCCCATAAGATAATTTAATTTTTGAATTTAAACCATTAGTATATGCTACTGGTAATTTCGAACGCCTTACAGCATTTTTAAATACTTCAATTTGTTCTAAATGTGATAAAAATCTGATTATTCCTGTTTTGGACAGACACAATCTTACTCTAAAAATAGGTAATACATTAAAGGAATAATAATTGTTTTGTTTTTTTTCATTTAAAAAATTTGTGAAAGTTTTATTTTTTATATTAACTTCTTTTTTTAAAAAACTATTATTTTTTTGTATTGTATTAACTTTATAATAACATTTATTAGCTTCAATATATTCGTTATATAAAGCTAATTTAGAAGTTCCAAAAAATAAATGGTCCCAAGGCAAAACTTCCTTATAATCAAGTTTTTTATATATATATGTATCGTTATATTTATTTTTTAGATCTATACCATGTTTTGAAAGTACATCCATCCATAAATCATTATTTAATTTATCAGACCATTGATCAAAACGAGCTCCTTTCTTCCAAGCTTCATAAATAATTTCAGAAAATTTTCTATTACCTTTTGCAATTAAAGCTTCCAAAGTACTCATCATATAATTATTATTAATTTTTAATTTTATATTATCATTAAATGATTTTTTTAAAAAAAATGTTTTCTGTTTTATTTCTTCTATTGTATTCATCGGATACCATTGAAATGGAGTTTGCGCTTTAGGTATAAATGGAGAAATACTAATAATTAAATTTAAATTTTTTGCAGTTTTCTTTATAGAATGCACTAATTTACTTATTCCAAGCAAATCTTCATTATTTTCAGTAGGTAATCCTATCATAAAGTAAAGTTTTATATTTCTCCAACCAATAGAATTAGCATAAAGTATTGTTTCTTTTATTTGCTCTTCAGAAATATATTTACCTATTACATTCCTCAATCTATTAGTTCCAGCTTCAGGAGCAAAAGTTAAACTTGATTTTTTATTATTAATTTGTTGAATTGCTTTAATAGAATTTTTATTACATCTTAATGAAGGAAGAGAAATTTTACAACTAATATTATTATTTTTGTATATATTATATGTTTCTAATAATAATTTATCAAAGTTTTTATAATCACTACAAGAAAGAGAAGAAAAAGAAATTTCTTCAAAACCAACTGTTATATTTTTTCTAATAATATTTAGTACTTTATTTATAGGTCTTTCACGCCAAGGGAAATAATACTTAGAAGCTTGACAAAAACGACATTTACCTAAACAGCCTCTTGCTAGTTCTATATTTAATCTATTATGAATAATATTTACAAATGGTAATATCCGTCTTTCTGGGAAATAAGAAGATTTAATGTTTACAATTCTTTTCTCTATTATAGAATTTACATTTTTATATATTGGATTTATAGATTTTATACTATCATTATTTGTATATGTTATGTTATAAAGAGATGGCACATAGATTCCATTTATGTATGATAACTTAATAAGTTTTTCTTTTCTAGATAAATTAGATTTTTTAAACCTTTTACATAAGTTTATTAATTCTATAATGATTTCTTCTCCATCTCCCAACACAAATAAATCAAAAAAATTACAAAAAGGTTCTGGATTTGTTAAAGCTGGTCCTCCTGCAATAACTATTGGATCTGAATCTATCCTATCCTTTGAAAATACAGGAATGTTTGATAAATTAAGAATATTAATAATATTTGTTGCGACTAATTCATATTGAATTGTAAATCCTACTATATCAAATTTATTAATAGCACTTTTAGATTCTAAAGAAAAAAGACAGATTCTTTCTTTTCTTAAAATAAATTCTAAATCTATATCCGGAGCAAATACTCTTTCACAACGTGCTATTCTTTTTTCATTTATTAAATGATATAAAATTTCCAATCCTAAGTTAGATGCTCCAATTTCATATATATCTGGAAAACATAAAACTATAGAAAAATTAAGAGTTAGATCTGCTGGATAAGAATTTAATTCAGAATTTATATATCTAGCAGGTTTTTTTACTAAATTTAATATATGATCAATATTTAATACGCTATTCATAGTTTAATAATATAAATATTAATTAAATTGATTCAGCAGTAATACGTTCTTTTTTCTTTAAATTATTCCATTTTAAATCTACATCTTTTTGTATTTTATTAATAATATGGATATTATCTTTTTTAAAAAGATGTTTAAATCTTCCTTGTAATTTTAAAAAATCAATAACTGGTTTTTTAGGATTAGGATTTATACTAATTTTGTAGATTCCTTTTTCCACTTCATAAGATGGCCAAATACAAGTCTCATTAGCTAATCTTGCTATAGCCATAGTATATTCTGATTTATAATTCCAACCTAATCTACAAGGTGTTAAGACATTTATAAATGATGGCCCTTTAATGGATAGAGCTTTTTGAACTTTTCTAATAAAATCATGCCAATGACCTATATTACTCTGAGCAACATACGGAATATCATGAGCCGCTACTATTTGAGTTAAGTCTTTACTATTTTGTACTTTACCTTGTGAAAAAACACCTATTGGAGCTGTTGTCGTACTAGCTCCTTTAGGAGTTAATCCAGATCTTTGTACTCCAGTATTCATATATGCCTCATTGTTATAACATATATAAAGCATATTATGTTGTCTTTCTAATGCTCCTGATAAAGCTTGTAGACCAATATCGCCAGTTCCACCATCGCCTCCAAAAGCAATGAATTTCATTTCACTTTTTATTTTTCCTTTTTTTTTAAGACTATTATATGCAGATTCTATTCCGCTACATGTTGCTGCTGAATTTGCAAAAGCACTATGAAAAAAGGAGTCTTTCCAAGCAGTATACGGAAAAACCGTAGTTGATACTTCTAAACAACCTGTGGCACTAGTAATTACAATTGATTTTTTTTCTACTGCCATTAAAACTTGTCTTGCCATTATGCCTGCTCCACAGCCAGGACAAAGCCTATGTCCACTTACAAATCGTTCTGTAAATTTACTTAAACTTTTCAAGTTAATCATACATTCTTCCTCTTTTTTATTTTCTTACATTTATATAGTTTATTATATTTGTAGGATATTTAATTCCAGAAGCGATCTTTATAAGAATCTCATATATATTTATTATTTGTTTAATTGTAATGTCTCTTCCTCCTAATCCATAAACGCAATTTAGAACTTTAGGTTTTACAATACCATTAGAATATAAAGAAGCAACAATATCAGAATAAATTGGAGCAAAAGCTCCAGAGCAAGAATCAGATTTATCCATAATAGCGATAGCTTTTATACTTGCAAGCTCTTTAGCAATTTGCTTGCTTGGAAATGGTCTATAAACTCTTATTTTTAATAAACCTGCTTTTATGCCTTTGTTCCTTAATTCTTTAACTACTAATTTTACAGTTCCTGCAGTTGAGCCTATTACTACAATAGCTATTTCGGCATCGTCAAGCATATATTTCTCATAAAAATCATACTTACGTTTAAAACTATTAAAAAAATCTTTAGATACATTAAGAATTATATTTTTAGAATCTTCTATTGCTTTTGACAGTTGATAACGATGTTCAAAATAATAATCTTGTAAATCAATGGCTCCTAAGGTATAAGGATGTTTTATATCTAGAAGATATCTATCAGGATTATAATCTCCAATAAAAGCTTTAACATCTTTATCAGGATAAATCTCAACTACTTCCATACAATGTGAAATAACAAATCCGTCAGTTGTAACCATAACTGGTAGTTTAGCTTTTTCTGAAATCCTAATAGCTTGAATCATATTATCATATGCTTCTTGAGAATTTTCGGAATATAGTTGTATCCATCCGGAATCTCTAGTTCCCATAGAATCAGAATGATCACCATGAATATTAATAGGAGCTGAAATTGCCCTATTTACTTCTGCCATTACTATAGGTAAACGTAATCCAGAAGCAATATATAACATTTCCCACATAAATGCTAACCCTTGAGAAGATGTTCCTGTCATTGCTCTGGCACCTGCTGCTGAAGCTGCTATAGTTGCAGACATTGCAGAATGCTCACTTTCTACTGCGATATATTCACTGCCAATAATCCCATCTGCAATAAATTGAGAAAATATTTGCATTATTTCTGTTGCTGGAGTAATAGGATAAGCAGCAACTACATCAGGCTCTATTTGCCGCATAGCTTCCGCAATAGCTTCGTTTCCTGTTTTTGCTACAATTTTACCAGTTGGATATACTGTTTTTATCATTTTTAAAATACTCCTATGCTAAAAAAAAATTATTTTTTTTCCTCTTCCATTTTTATAGCTCCGTTTTTGCATTCCATTGCACAAATCCCACAACCTTTACAAAAATTATAATCAATATTATCAACTATTGATATTTTCGCATCATCTGAAACAACTTTTATAGAAGAATCAGGACATGATATCCAACATATTAAACAATTAATACATTTATTTTTATCTAAGATTGGTTTTTTTCTGGAACGCCAATTTCCAGTATAAAATTTATTTAGTGGATTAAAATCTACTATGTCTCCTATACATAATTCCTTTGCCGTCATTTTATATTCTTCTTTTTTTTTCACTGTGTTTTAACTCCTAAAATTATTTGATATTAAAATTATATTATAAAATTAATTTTTTACCTCATAGAAAGCTTGTTTTATAGAATCTAAATTCCCTGAGATTAAATGTGTTTTAGTTCTAAATTTTATATTAAGCTTAGTTTCTATATTATTTAATGCTTCATTTATATCTAAAATATTCATAACTTTTATTAAAGCGCCTAGCATAGTAGTATTAGGAATGTTTTTACCAATATTTTTTATTGCTATTTTACTAGCATCTATAACATAGACATGTTTTTTATTAAAATTAATTTTTTTAGCAATATATTCGGAATCAAATGAAGTATTAATTATAATTTTACCGGTTTTATTAAGTCCGTTAGTTAAATTAACAACTTCTATTAATGTAGGATCTAAAACAACAACATAATCTGGATTTATAACATTTGTATGTAGTGTTATAGGATTCTCACTTAATCTATTATAAGATTTCATAGGAGCGCCCATCCTTTCTGGTCCATATTCTGGAAAAGCCTGTATATATTTTCCAGTGGCTAACATTATTTCAGCAAAAAATAAAGAAGCTGTTTTAGCTCCTTGACCTCCTCTTCCATGCCATCTAATTTCTATGACTTTAAGTAATTCCATAAATTTAATCCTCCGGTTTATAAAAAGTAAAAGTATATACTTCATACATAATATAATTAATTCTAACTTTTATAACGTTAAATATATGATCAATAATTTAATATTTCTATAATTTTTATTTAAATTATTAATATTGCATACTATTTAGGCAATTCAATTTTAGAATTAAAATCTGTTGCTATTTCTTCTATATGTTTAGGAATTTCTTTTAAATAATTATTTGTTATGTCACTTTTTATGATATTAAGTTCTATATTTAAATTAACTTTTTTTTTAAGAAGATAATGTATTTCCTCTTTTAAATCTACGATGTTATCATAATCAAATTGATTGAAAACTGTCAACTGTATAAAATTATCTGAAGTTATTTTTATTAATGCATTTTTCAATGACATAGCAATTAATGGATGTTTATTACCTAATTCATTAATTATCATTTTCCATTCATGTTTTAATTTAGTATCATCAAAATGTTTTTGTGCAAATTGATTATTATACTCATTATCTGAGGTTTGTATTTTTTCAATTAATTCATCCAATTTATTTATAAATTCTTTAGCATTATAATAAGTTTCAGTTGCTTTTAATAAGTAAATCTCTAAAATAACTATTGGTTTATCATACTGATACATATTATTTATAGCTTTAGATAATATAGTATTAATATGAATATAAGTATTAATTGAAATTTTAATTTTTAAATTTTTAAGAATTTCTTGTTCTTCAGGAAAAATTTCTATGATTCTTGGATTTATAGAATAAATCATAATTTTTCTTAAAAAATCTCTTAAGTCCTTAGTAAATTGTATTATATTGTATCCTAATTTATAAATTTTGTTCACAATTTTAAATATCATTTTTATATCTTTCTGTAATAAGCTTTTTATCATTACTAATATAATATTATTAGGTACTATTCCTATTAATTCTTTTATGTGTTCACTGGTTATTTTAATATCTTTCATATTTGAAATTTGTTCTAAAAGTATTAAAGAATCTCTTATTGAACCATTAGATAATGATACTATTATATTGAGTGCTTCATCAGTTATTTCAAGATGTTCTTTTTTTGTTATTTTTTCTAAAAAATCTTTTATAGAACTATTTGATATAGATTTAAATCTGTATCTTTGACATCTTGAAAGAATGGTAATAGGAATTTTATATTGTTCAGTTGTTACTAAAATAAAAACTACACATTTTGGAGGTTCTTCCAAAGTCTTTAATAAGACATTAAATGCATAAGATGTTATTTGTTGAGCTTCGTCTATAATATAAATTTTATATTTTGAATTAATATTTGATAACATAACATTATTTTTTAAATTTCGCATTTCATCTACACCATTATTAGAAGCTCCATCAATTTCTAATACATCTAGACTATGGCTTTTTTCAATATCTATACAATTTTCACATATATTACAAGGTTCATTAATAATTCTATTTTTACAATTTAACGTTTTTGCAAAAACTCTTGCCATTGTAGTTTTACCACAACCTCTATTACCACTAAATAAATAAGCATAAGAAATATGTTCTTTAGCTATAGAATTCATTAAAGCTTGGCAAATGTGATCTTGATTTATAATTTCACTGAATTTTTTTGGTCTAAATTTCTTAGTTAAATTAATATATGCCATAATAATAATTTACTCCTATATAAATAAAAATTTCTAAATATTAATATTTAGAATTAAAAAGGGGCCATAGTTTAATAGGAAAAACATATTGTTCGCAACAATAAAACATGGGTTCGATTCCCATTGGCTCCATTAATGTGTATTATATAATTATTTTTTTATTTAAATTCCTAATTTAAGAAATTTACCGATTTGATAAACAATAAATGATATTATCCAAGCTAAAACAGTATTACCTAATGTCATTAGCATTAACCATTTATATTTAGCTCCAACCTCTTTAAAAAAAATAGCTACAGTTGACATACACGGCATATATATTAAACAAAATAATAAAAATGTAATAGCTTTTAACGGTTTCCAATCTCTATTTTCTCTTATTCTTTCTTTTAACGTTATAAATTTATTTTTATACTCTACGGAATAAACTGTACTTAAAGTACTTACTATCATTTCTTTAGCTATAAATCCAGAAAAAAGAGATATGGCTTTTTTACCATCCATACCTATTGGTTTAAATACCGGCTCAATGATTTTAGATATATTATTTGCAATATTATTTTGTTGAATATTATTTTTACTATTGATAGGCCATGGAGCGCTAAATATTACCCATGTCAAAATGGAAGTTGTAATAACTAATATGCTAGCTTTACGAAGATATAACCAACTTCTTTGCCATGTCTTTGATAACAATGTTTTAAATATTGGCGGGAAATTATAAGGAGGCAATTCTATAATAAAATTATAAGAATCAATTGTTTCATTTTTTTTGGTGAGAATACTAAGTAATTTTGCTACACTAAGAGCAATAATAAAACTAATAATATACATCAAAAACATTATGATTGATTGATATTTTATATCAAAAATTGCTCCTATTATTAATGCAAATACTGGAATTTTAGCTCCACATATCATATATGGAACTATAAACATAGTTATAAATCTGTCATGTTTTGAATCTAACATTCTTGTCGCAATTATACCTGGTACAGCACAACCATTAGTTGACAACATTAAAGGAAGAAATGATTTACCTCCTATACCAAATTTACTAGTAATTTTATCCATAATAAACGCAGACCGGGACATATAACCAAAATCTTCTAGAAATGATATTGCTAAAAACATAAAAATTATGATGGGAAAAAATCCTAATACACTTCCTACACCTCCTATTATTCCATTTACAAGTAAAGACTGTAAATAATTATTCGATATTATTACAGGTATTCTGTTTCCAATAATTTTAAAACATGAATTAAGAAGAAATACAATAGGTTTAGAAAATGAAAATGTAAATTTGAAAATAAAATAAGTAACAAAAAAGAAAATAGGTAATTCTAAGTATTTATTTAAAACAAATCTATCTATAATTTCTGTTATATCAATAAATCTTTTATTGTTATTTTTTTTAGCTATTATTTCACTTATAATACTTTCTACAAAACAATAACGTTTACTAGCTATTATTGTTTTAATGTCTTTTTTAAATTTTTTTTTTATATATTTATTACTTGCATAAATTTGCTTTATAATTTCATGATTTTTATTCTGTAAAAACTCTAAAATTGAAAAATCACATTCTAAAAGTTTCATTAAAAACCAAGTTTTAGGAAATTGAGATAATTTAATATTTATCGAAACTAAATTATTTAGTTTGTTCATTTCATTTGAGATTTCTGTTCCATAATTAATCTTTGCTTTAGTTTTTAATTGTTTTTCTATTTCATTTTTTTTACATATTTTAATTATATAATTTAAAAGATTTTTAATGCCTATTCCTTTATTTGCTATAGTTGTAAAAATAGGATATCCTATAATGTTTGCCATTTTTGTTATATCAATTTTTTTATCATGTGATTCTAAAATATCTATCATGTTTAATACAACTATTGTATATATTTTTAATTCTATTATTTGAGTAAATAAATATAAATTACGATTTAAGCTATTTGCATTTAATACATTAATAATTATATCGATTTTATTTCTTAATAAAAAATCTTTAGTAACAATTTCATCATTTGAATAAGTTGATAAACTATATATTCCTGGTAAATCTACAAGAATTATTTTGTAATTTTTATAAATTATTTCTATTTCTTTTTTATCTACTGTAACACCGGAATAATTACCTACTTGTTGATTTGATCTCGTTAAATTATTAAATATAGTGGATTTGCCAACATTTGGGTTACCAATAATCGCAATTTTTATACTATCTTTCATAAAAGTTGCTTATTCCATTTTAATAAAATACCATTTGCGGTTTTCATATTCAGAGCAATTTTGGATTCCTTTATTTTAATTATTAAACCTCCATTATTGCTAATAACTCTTAATTTTACACCAGGTATAAATCCCATATTAAATAGCTTATAGCTAAATTCTTTACTACAATTAGTAGCGGTAAATATGTATACTCCAGGTAATACCACTTCACTTAATTTGAATATTTTGCTTTCTTGTTTTCTTAAAAAATTAACATTTAAAATATTATTGTTTTTTTTTTACAAAAAACATTCATCGTTTTAATAAAATTAAATGATAATCTCCTTATATTTTTCATTATTAGATTCATAATTATTCCTTATACTATTTAAATAGTCTTATTGTATATTTTTGACAGTTTGAATTCATTATGTAAACTTTCAACAGCTCTTTGCATATTTATTTCATTTACTATAAATGAAACTCTAATATCACTTGTGGATATCATTTCGAAATCTATATCTTTCTCATACATCATGCTAAAAATCCTAGCGATTATATTTGGATCACTTTTTATCCCAAGTCCAATGATTGATATTTTAACAATTTTATCATTGACTAACATTGTTTTAATTTGCAGTTCTTTCATTAATATTTTTAATTCTTGTTTTGTCTTTAGCATGTCATTTTTATTTACAGTAAAAACTATATTATTTTCATTGTTACTATTGATGAATTGACTAATTAAATCAATAATAATATTTCCCCTGGCAAGAGTAACCAAAATTTTGGCAATGATACCAGAAATATTTGGTAAACCAAATAAACTAAATTTTACTTGTGATTTATCGAATGTAATACCAGATATAAATGGTTCCTCCATTTTTTTTCTCCTTAATTCTTTTACATTTGTTATTAAAGTTCCAGAATTTTCATTAAATGTACTTTTTGCGTATATTGAAACATTATATTTTTTTGCAACTTCGATACTTCTTAATTGTAATACTTGAGCTCCTGTTTCGGACATTTCTATCATAGTATCGTAAGATAGAAAATCTATTTTTCTAGCTTTTTTAACTAATCTAGGATCTGTTGTATAAACACCATCAACATCGGAATATATTTCACAATAATTAGAACACAATGAAGCCGCTAAAGCTACTGCTGTTAAATCAGATCCTCCTCTACCTAAGGTTGTTAAGTTTCCATTTATATCCACTCCTTGAAAACCAGCAACTATAATAATATTATCTTTTTCAAGATATTCATTTATTTTATCAACATTAATTTTTTTAATCTTTGCATGTGTGTAATTACTGTCAGATACAATTCCTGCTTGATATCCAGTCATCGAAATAGCCTTTTCTCCTAAATTACAAAGGGTCATTGTTAATAAAGCAATTGATATCATTTCTCCTGTAGTTAATAAAACGTCGACTTCTCTTCTTGAAGGTTTTTCTGTTAATGATTTTATCATTGTAACTAATTCATCAGTTTTATCTCCAGGAGCAGATACTACAGCAATAATTTTATTTTTCTGTTCTTTCCTATTAATAATAATGTTAGCTACATGCTTCATCTTTTCTAATGTTGATAAAGAAGATCCTCCAAATTTCATCACTACTAAAGACATTTACTGTCTCCTTATTTTAGAATTTAAATAGCTACAACATCTTTTACGTCCGGAATAGCTTTTATAATAGCTTCTTTTACAGTATGTTGTAAAGTTATGTTAGCCATTGGGCATTTACTACATGTTCCTATTAATCTTACTTTTATCACATTTTCTTTAGTAATATCAATTAACTCAACATCACCACCATCTAATTGCAAATTAGGCTTTATGTCATCTAAAACTTTTTCTACTTTTTCTTTTAAAATCATTTTTAGTTATCTCCAATGTTTTGATTATTAACATCTATTACAATATCATTAGATTTTGTAAATAAAATAAACATACGCGCCCAAGAGGAATCGAACCTCTAATCTTTTGATTCGTAGTCAAATGCTCTATCCTATTAAGCTATGGGCGCAAATCATAATGCTGTCAACGGGATTCGAACCCGTGGTCTCTGCCTTGAGAAAGCAGTATCCTATTCCACTAGACGATGACAGCGTTATATTTAGTATTTGTATATATAAAATAAATTTCGTATACATGAAATTATACTATTTTATTAGAAAATTCAATTATATTTTCTTTTTTTTAAAACAAAAAAACTTTAATCTTGCATAATAAGGTACCAATATTATAGAATCGAGACTGTATATTACATTAAGTGATGGTGCTATTATAAAATACTAAAGGAGATACTATATATGAGTAAATTTTTAAAAGAATCTTTAACTTTTGATGATGTTTTATTAGTCCCTAAATATTCTACAGTATTACCAAAAGATGTAATTTTAAACACAAGACTTACTAAAAAAATAAAACTAAATATACCTCTTATGAGTGCTGGAATGGATACAGTAACAGAATCTAAATTAGCAATAGCTATAGCAAGAGAAGGTGGTATAGGAATAATACATAAAAATATGCCAATAGATTTACAAGCTTTGGAAGTAGATAAGGTAAAAAGGAGAGATAATTATATTATTCATAAACCTTTTTCTTTAAAAAAAGAGAATACACTTGGAGAAGCTAAAGAACTTGTTAATAAATATAAAATTTCAGGTGTACCAGTTGTAGAAAATAATGGAAAACTTATAGGAATAATAACTAATAGAGACATGCGTTTTGAAACTGACAATAATAAGAAAATATCTGAGATTATGACGAAAAAAAATCTTATAGTAGCTAAAGTTGGAACTTCATTAGAAAAAGCTAAAGATATACTAAAGAATAAAAAAATAGAAAAATTACCACTGGTTGATAAAAATTACATATTAAAAGGTTTAATAACTATAAAAGATATAGAAAAAAGTATTAATTTCCCCTTTTCTGCAAAAGATAAAAACGGTAAATTATTAGTTGGAGCCGCTATAGGTATCGCAAATGATACTTTTGATAGAGTAAAATCTTTAATAAATGCAAATGTAGATGTTTTAGTTATTGATACGGCTCATGGACATAGCTCTACAGTATTAAATACTGTAGAAAAAATAAAAAATACATTTCCAGAAGTGCAAATTATTGCAGGTAATATAGCTACTGCCGAAGCAGCGTTAGCTTTAATAAAATCAGGAGCGGATGCTATTAAGGTAGGTATAGGTCCTGGAGCTATATGTACAACTAGAATCATTGCAGGAATAGGAATCCCTCAAATAACAGCAATTTATGATTGCGCAAAGGTAGCTATAAAGTATAATATTCCATTAATTTCTGATGGAGGAATTAAATATTCAGGTGATATTCCAAAAGCTATAGCAGCTGGAGCAGACGTTTGTATGATAGGTTCTTTATTCGCTGGAACAGAAGAAAGTCCTGGTGAAAATATAATATATAATGGAAGAGTTTTTAAAAATTATAGAGGTATGGGCTCACACTCTGCTATGATGGCAGGAAGTAGTGATAGATATTTCCAAGAAAAAACAGCAAAAAAAATGGTTGCAGAAGGTGTAGAAGGACGTGTACCGTATAGAGGAAAAATTAGCGATGTAATATATCAATTAATTGGCGGATTAAGAGCTGCTATGGGATATTGTGGAGTTAAAACTATAAAAGAATTAAAAGAAAACGGAGAATTTATCAGAATGACAAATGCAGGGGTAATTGAAAGTCATCCTCATAATATACTCATAACTAAAGAAGAAAGTAACTACTCTATAGAAAAATATTAAAACTAACGTTTTGAGAATTGGAAACGCTTTCTAGCTTTAGGTTTTCCAGGCTTTTTTCTTTCTACCATTCTTGGATCTCTTGTTAACATGCCTTCTTTTCTTAAAACTTGCTTTGATAATTTATTTATTTTCAAAATAGCTCTAGCAATTCCAAGACTACTAGCACTTGCTTGTCCACTTATTCCTCCGCCTGACACTCTTATATTAAAATCATATTCTTTTATAAATTCATGACAGAGACATATTGGCTTTAAGACTATATTCTTAAATCTTTCTAATTTAAAATAGTCTTCTATTAATTTATTATTTATAATAATTTTATTATTAGTATTACTACCAACTTTTTTACTGTATACTTTTACCACTGCTATAGCTTTTTTTCTACGGCCAACACTATTTGTTATGCTAGATATTCTGGAAATAATGTTATTCATATTTTTAAATTATATCCTTTTTTAAATTAAAAAAATTTATTTATTATTAATTTTAAATTGAGCATAATGTACGTGCTTACCATCCCTAAATATTTTTAATCTAGTCATTTGCTTACGTGACAATTTATTTTTAGGTAACATTCCTTTTACAGCCATAAATAAAACTTTTTCTGGATTTCTAACCATTAATTTAGAGTATGGTTCAAGTTTTAAACCTCCAGGATACCCTGAATAACTAAAAAAATTCTTTTGAGTACTTTTTTTACCTGATAATTTTAATTCATTTGCATTTATTACAATTACGAAATCACCGCAATCTATGTAATTTGTGAAATAAACTTTGCATTTACCAGTTAATAACCTTGCAATTTTAACAGATAATCTTCCTAAAATCTCATTTTTAGCATTTATTAAATGCCATTTTCTATTCGCTATAACGAACTTTTGATCTGGAACATAAGTTTTTTTATTCATTTTTCGATATACCTTATATATTAAAGAATAAAAGCTAAAAAATAAAGCGGATGATGGGAATCGAACCCATATTCTTCTCGTTGGCAACGAGACGTTTTTCCTCTAAACTACACCCGCAAATTTTTCATAAATCTATTTTTTGATCTTATTGCTGAGAGCGGGACTTGAACCCGCACCCAAATAATATGGACACACACCTCAAGCGTGCGCGTATGCCAATTCCGCCATCTCAGCTGACTTACATAGCTAATAAATTTTTGCAAGTACAAAAGAAGAAATTAAAAAAGAAACAGAAAGAACTATAGTTAATTTTTTAGTAACAGTCATGCCAGAAGAAATATCAAAAATCTGATAAGAACTCTTATTAAAAAAACCAGCTATACCTCCATAATTTCCAATTTGCAAAAAAATCAAGAAACTTAACAATATACATAAAAAATAATGTGCCATTTTTAAAATAACAAACAAAAACATAAAATATATTATTCCTATATTGACAATCGTTTAGTATAACTAAAAAAGTAAAAAATATCAAACTAATATTTTAGTTTACTTATATTAATAGCAAATAATTTTCCAAGTTTATTACATTCTTCTAATTCTTTCTTGTTTGGTTTAAAAACAATATTCACAGAAGAATATAAAACAATATTTTTTAATAGCATATTTTCAATATTTTTTACAGCCTCTCCACTCCAACCATAAGATCCAAACAATAAAGATAATCTATTTTTGGAATCGGTTTCCTTCAGAAAAAAAAGTAATTCTAACATTGAAGGTAAAATATTCCTATTACATGTAGATGAACCTAAAACCCAGCCCTTAGAATCCAACATAGAAGATAAAATATCAGTAGTATCATTTTTTGTAATGTCAAATAAATTAAGTTTAGTTTTTTTTGTTTCAACTATACCATTTACAATACTTTTTGCAATTTTTTCAGTAGAATACCACATTGTTTCATAAACTACTGTAATTTTATTATGACATTTATCAGATGACCAAAATAAATATTTTTTCATAATATCGTCAATATATTTATACCATATTAAACCGTGACTTGGTGCTATAATATCAATTTTAAAAGTTTCTAATATAGAAAGTTTTGCTTTAATAAGACTATTAAATGGCCATAATATATTAGCATAATAATTTTTGGCTTCATTCATTAATATATTATAATCAACTTCTATGTCAAATAATTTATCAGTAGCATAATGTTGTCCAAAACCATCATTAGAAAACAATATTCTGTCATAATAAGAATATGTAAACATATTATCTGGCCAATGTATCATAGGAGTACTTAAAAAAGTCAAAGTTCTTTTACCTATTTTTAAATTCATACCAGCTTGTACTGTAAACCAATTACCAATACAACCATAATATTTGATTAAACTCAATCTAGCTTTTTCAGTTCCATAAATTTTAGCGTTAGGACATAGGGTTAAAATTTTCTTAAAAACACCTGAATGATCAGGTTCAGTATGATTAATTACTATTATATCTACTTTGGAAATTTTAATAATACTATTTATATTTTCTATAAATTCGTTTTCAAACCCATTGGAAACAGTATCTATAAGAGTTATTTTTTCATCAATTATTAAATATGAATTATATGTAATTCCTCTTCTGGTTTTGTATTCATATTTATGAAAATGTCTTTTATTCCAATCTACAACTCCAACAGAATAAACATCTTTCTTTATTAATTTAACTGACATATTATAACTCTCCTTCCTAATAAAAACAAATACATTATTTTTTGCATCTAGATTCATAATTTTCAATAGCTTTATGCAAAGCTTGTGCTCCAAGATTAGAACAATGCATTTTATTAGGAGGCAAACCTCCTAAAGCTTTTGCAACATCACAATTACTAATTTTTTTAACTTCTTGTATAGATTTGCCTAGGGCCATTTCAGAAACTATTGACGAAACAGCTATAGCTGCAACACATCCAAAGGTTTTATATTTAACTTCTTCTATTATATCGTTATTATCTACTTTTATATAAAAAACCATCATGTCACCACATATTGGATTGCCTATTTCTCCAATACCATCGGCATTCTTTATTTCACCAACATTTTTAGGATTCTTAAAATGAGACATAACTTTATCAGAATAAAATGACATTGAATTTTAACCTCCTATTAATATTGCATTTAAAACTTATATCATTTCTTGCTTATTTTCATTTAAGAATTTAGAATAAACAGGAGATATGTTCCTCAATTTTTGTACGATATAAGGTAATTTTTCTAAAACATAATTTATATCATTTTCTGTATTAAATTTTGATAAATTAAATGTTATTGTACCTTGTCCAAGAAAATTATTTATACCAATTGCATCCAATACAGTAGAAATCTTAAGATTTTTATTAGAACAAGCAGACCCACTTGATATCATTATTCCATAATTATCTAAAAATAAAACTAAAGATTCTCCTTCTATAAAGTTTACTGAAAAATTTACATTACCTACTAATCTGTTTTTAATAGATCCATTTAAACTAACATGTTTCAATTTAGTTAATATTCCTGTAATAAGTTTATCTCTTAAGTTTTTAATAAAAACATTATTTTTAAAGCTTTCATTGTTAATTATCTCACAAGCTTTTCCAAATCCAACTATTGCAGGTATGTTTTCAGTACCAGCACGTTTGTAATTTTCTTGAATTCCTCCATCAATCTGAGATACAATAGGAACTTTATCTTTTAAATATAATGCGGCTGCTCCTTTTGGACCATGAATTATAGAAGAAGAAATAGTTAATGCATCAATATTTAAATCCTTAACATTGATTTGTACGGAACTACAAGCACTGACGGCATCTGTATGAAATGCAACAAAATTATTATTTATATTATTATTCTTAACTACAGAAGCCAATTTTTTTATATTTTGTATTGTACCTATCTCTGGATTTGCATATTGAATAGAAACTAAAATTGTATCTTTTCTTAATAAGCTAATTAATTGTTCTGTTATAACTTCTCCTTTACTATTAACTTTCAAGTAACTTATTTCGAATCCTTCTGCTATAAGTTTTTTTGACGAATTTAAAACTGAACTATGTTCTATTGAAGATACAATAATATGTTTTCCTTTATATTTTAAAGCATTAGCTATTCCTTTTATTGCCAAATTGTTAGCTTCTGATCCACATGAAGTAAATATAATTTCTTGTTTATCTGCATTTATTAATTTTGCAACTTGACTTCTTGCTAATTCTAAAGCTAATCTTGAGTGATTAGCTAAAAAATAAACGGATTGAGGATTAAAATAATTTTCTAAAAAAAAAGGTTTCATACTATTAAATACTCTGTCATCTAGTTTAGTACTAGTTTGATTGTCTAAATATACATTTTTTTTATCCATCTTTATTTTTCTTCTTCAAAAACTGTTTTAGAAGCTCCACATATTGGACATACCCAATTTTCTGGTAAATTTTCAAACAATATAGAATTATTGGAATCGTAAATATAACCACATGCAACACATCTCCATTTTTTCATAATTATCCATTCTCCTTATTAAAATTATTAATAAATCTTTATATATTTCCATAAGTTACTTTAATACAAAATATAAATAATTAACTCTACAAATTATTTCGTTAATAATTCTAATAATATACTATTAATAAGTTTAGGATTTGCACATCCTTTCGTTTCTTTCATTACAAAACCAACTATAGCATAAATTGCTTTTTGCTTACCATTTTTAAATTCTAATGCAGCTTTTGAATTTTTTATAATAGCTTTATTACAAATTTCAGTTAGACATTTTTTATCAGATATTTGTAGCAATTTTTTTTCTCTTAAAATATTTCTAGGATCAGAAGATTTTATATACATATCTTCAAAAATCATTCTAGCAATTTTGTTTGATATGTCACCATTAATTATAAGATCAATTAATTTCGCCATGTTTTCACAATTAATAGGGGATTCTTTAATAGATAACTTATTTTCATTAAGTTTTGTCATTAAATCTGTAATAATCCAATTTGCTATTATTTTTGTCGCTCTTTTTTTATTTTTAGAGAAAAAAACTGTTTTTTCAAAATAATCGGCTATATTTTTATCAGAAACTAAAAAATTTATATCATATTCATTTAATAAATATTCTTTATAAAATCTATTCTTCTTTAATATAGGCAACTCAGGTATTTCACTATTTAAATTTTTAATTAAAGTTTCAGTAATAGTAATAGGTATTAAGTTTGGATCTATGAAATATCTATAATCCAATGTATTTTCTTTATCACGCATACTTCTAGTTACTTTCCTATTTGAATCCCACAGTCTTGTTTCTTGTTTTATTTTTCTTCTAGACTCTAAAATATAACGTTGTCTGTTTATTTCATAAGTAATAGCATCTTTTATTCCAGATATAGAATTCATATTTTTTATTTCTATTTTTGTACCTAATTTTTTATCTACTATATTGCGTAAGCTGACGTTAACATCACAGCGCATATTTCCTTCTTCCATGTTACATTCCGAAGTATTTAGATATTCAATAATATTTTTTAATTGATTTAAAAATGTGGCAGCTTCATTGGCAGAATTTATTTCAGGTTCTGTAACAATCTCCATTAGACCTATACCAGCTCTATTAAGATCTAGTAAAGAATAATCTAACTTTTTATTACCAAATTCATGTATAAGCTTACCAGCATCTTCTTCTAGATGTATTCTTGTTATATTTATGACTTTTTGTATATTACTAGTAATTAGAATTAATTTTCCTTCTTGACATATAGGATATTCAAATTGTGTTATTTGATAATTTTTGGGTATGTCAGGATAAAAATATTGTTTTCTTGCGAAAAAACATTTTTTATTTATTCTAGCATTTAATGCTAATCCTGTTTTGATTACAGCTTCAACAGCTTTTTTATTTAAAATAGGTAAAACACCAGGTTGAGAAGTACAAATAACGCAAATATTAGAATTAGGAATTTCTCCAAAACTAGTGGGACATTCACAAAATAACTTAGATTTTGTATTAATCTGAACATGTATTTCTAAACCTATTGACGCTTCATAATTATTCATTTCAAATAACCTTCTAAGTACAATTAGGAAACTTATTAATATTAAAGCCAATAATTTTTTCAAAATTATTAGCTACTTCTAAAAGTAATTTATCAGAAAACCTTGATCCCATAAAATGAACGCCTAAAGGTAAATTCTTAACAAATTTATAAGGAATAGTAATTCCAGGCAATCCTGCCAAATTTGCAGCTATTAAAAAAACATCACAATCTTCAGTTAAATGTTCGCCAAATTTTACAGGCATTTGCATAGTTGCAGGAGAAAATATAAAATCACACTTTTTATATATTTTTTCTAATCGCTCTATAAGTAATGTTCTTATTTTTTGTGCATGTAAAAAAATATCATTATAATGTTTTTTGCTTAATACATAAGTTCCAAATAATATCCTTTTTTTAACTTCATAACCCAATGATTCTGCTCTAGTTTTTGAATATTCATCATTTAAGTCTATAGATTCAAATGCTCTATAACCGTATCGCATTCCATCAAAGGTAGCTATATTTGCCGACACTTCAGCGCACATAATGACTTTATATAATGCAGGTACGTATTTATATTCAGGAATATCTATTTCTAAAATTTTTACACCTTCTAATTCTAGTTTTTTAATGCTTTCATTAAAAGAATCCAAAATGACATTATCTATCCTATAATTAATTAATTGTTTAGGTATCCCTATTCTTAACCCCTTTAGTAAATTCTTATTATTATAATGTTTATTATCATTTAATTCTTTGTAATCACAAGTAGTTGGATCTTTATAATCTATACCTTTTATTATATTTATCAATAACATAGTATCTTCAACAGTTTTCGCTAAGATTCCGATTTGGTCGAAAGAAGATGCTAATGCACAAATTCCATATCTACTTACTAGACCATAAGTAGGTTTATACCCAACTATTCCACAAAAACTGGCAGGTTGTCTTATAGAACCTCCAGTATCAGAGCCTAAAGCAAAAGGTACCATCCCTGCACTAACAGAAACAGCACTACCTCCAGATGATCCTCCTGGAATATATTTAATATTCCAAGGATTGACAGTTTTTTGATAAGCAGATGTTTCAGTTGAACAACCCATGGCAAATTCATCCATATTTGTTCTACCTAATAAAATAATTCCAGCTTTCTTTAGTTTTTTAATTACAGTGGCATCATATGGTGAAATGTAACCTTTCAAATATTTTGAAGCAGAAGTCATACTTTCATTTTTTACCATTATATTGTCTTTTATAGCAATTGGTAAGCCGTCTAAAATGCTAAGACGTTTTCCGTTTGTAATTCTATTATTAGAATTTAATGCGTCATGTATAGCTTTATGTTCGTTTAACTTAAGAAATGCACCTAATTTAGAGTCTATTTTTTTAATGCGTTTAATACAACTATTAATAATATCTAAACTACTAATATCTTGAAATAAAATCTTATTGCTTAATTCTTTTACTTTATAAAAAAACATTTTTTAAAGCCATTTTTTCTTTTTAAAATATATAAATGAAATTGATGTACTACAAAACATTAAAAT
Source organism: Endomicrobium sp. (assembly GCA_031262885.1). Lineage (GTDB taxonomy): Bacteria > Elusimicrobiota > Endomicrobiia > Endomicrobiales > Endomicrobiaceae > Endomicrobiellum. The sequence continues at coordinate 22,583 of JAISGV010000001.1, read as the reverse complement.
CATAGCTAAAAACCATGTACCTTCTTTACCTATAAGTAAGTATTCTGGAAATAAAACATTCATACCATAATATCCAGAAACAATAAGAACAGGCATCAAAATAGTAGCAATTATAGTTAAGTATTTCATTATTTCACTTAATTGTAAATTTATGCTAGATATATATACGTCTAAAAGACTAATTACCATTTGACTTCTAATAAGTATAGCTTGATTTAGTCTTGTACTTTGTGCATAAATATCTTGAAAGTATACTAAGTATTCAGTTGTTATTAAATTGTTAGCCTTAGTAAAATAATTGTAAACTATATGTTGTTGTTCAGCTATTTTTTTTAGAAAAAAAATCATTTTCTTCACATTTAATATACTTTCAATATTATTAGTTCCTGGTTTTTTTAAAATACCATTCTCAATATTGTTCAAAGTACTATCAATCTTATTTAAAGCATAATCATAACTAGCCACTACTTCGTTAAAAATTTTATAAATTAAATTTTTTAAACTTTTGATTTCTATTAATGGTTTAATTTTAGCTTTTTCAAAAATAGACTCTAAAAAAAATAATTCTTCTTCATGAACTGTTACCACAAAATTATTTCCAATAAATATATTTAATTCATATATGCTATTTCTAAATTCACTAAAACAATCTGATTTTAGTTGCACACCATGTGTAGTACTAAATATATAATTTTTAAATTCTTCAATTTTTGGATATTTTTTTTTAAATATACAATCTTCAATAGATAACTCGTGAAATCTAAAATATTTATGAAGTAATAATATTTCTTTATTTTTTAACTCACTATTTTCTATATGCACATCAAGCCAAATCATTTCAAAATTTTTATTACTAAGCTCTATTATTTTGTTTACATCATATTCATATTTATAATTATTATTTATAGTATAAATTGCTTTTATCATTTTAGAACTTTTTTTATTTTATAAAATCTTTCTTTTTTAGCAGGAGCATTATTTAATATTAATTCTATAACATCATAAGAACAAGGTTTTGATATGTCTGATCTCCAAGCATTAGCTGTTTTTGTTACGATATGCGTAGTAGGTACTACATCAGTTGTAGACAACTCTTGTAAAATGTTCGCTTGACTTAATATTTTATTTAAATCTTTTATATATCCGTCTACTTCTTTATCATCAATATGTAATCTAGCGAAAGAAGCTACAGTTAATAATTCTATTTTCTCTAACATAAACCCTAAAACCAAATATAAATTATATTACATTTGAATTCTATAAAAAAAAAAATATTTTTACAATATTATTTTAAATATTATTAAGTTAAATGCATTGATTAACTTTGTAATATGTTATACATTATATATAAAATCAATAGGAGTGTAATATTTTTGAAATCATTCATTAATAATAAAAAAATAATATTTCTGTTACAAAACATAATATGGATATCTTTTTTTGTCACTTTAGCTATAAAATTTTGTTATTCTGAAGAAAATAAAATGTTAACTAATGAAAAATATCATATGTTATATTGTATGGAAACAATTCCAAGTACTAATGAAATTATTAAAAATGAAGTTAGTTTGTCTTATAATCTTAATATCAATAAAAAAATTTCAGATAATATACAAACATTGTTATCCGTTAAAGATGATGAAAAATTCAATTTTATTAATGAGAATGATTACGATATAATAAATCAACTACAAATTACAAAATTATTATGTGAAATATCTATTAATAATAAAGCTACATTAAATTTTGGCAAAGTTGATGCTCTTTCTTATTTTGCTCAGAATAATTATTTTAATAATGCAGAAAAAAAATTTCGCTCAAATTTTTTTTCTAAAGATATATTAATAAATGTTCCTAATTATAAATATTTTATGTTAATGTTAAATTATAATTTAACATCTAATATAAAGCTAGACTATGGACATAGTTATTCACTTATTACAAATAATATTTTAAACCATTTATATTCCGGATTCAAAATACTACAAATGACTTACATGTTTAATAATAGTGATAATATTAAGATTTATACTTGGTTAAATAATAGTATAAAAAAAGCTGAACATTCTGAAACAGCAATTGGTACTGGAATTAGTATAAACAAATCACTAGATAAAAGCAACAAAAAGGAAATTTTTATAAGGGCTAGTTATGCAAAAACTCACCATACAACAGAATTCAATAATAATGCAAAAAATGAATTAACTAACCTAGGACTGTTACATGCATTATATACTTACAAGTTAACTAATAACATTACAATAGGTTGCGCTATAGGTCAAATATTAAAATCATTCAACGAAAAAGAGACACAAATAGAATTCTATAATAATATAAAACTAAATAAACATTTTAGTTTTAGGCCTACATGGCAATATTTACCAAAAAGATTAATCAGTAATAGTAGCAATTTTAGGTATGCAACAATATTAATGATTGATTTCTAAATAACTATGAGGGTTCCTTTACAGTAACCCTCATATATCAAAAAAATTATACAAATTTTAATCGTACATTTTTTTTAATTTCACAATGTTATTTTTCATAGTAAATTTATTTATTTTCTGTTGTGGAAGCTGCAGTACTATTAGTAGCTTCTTCAGAAGAAACTGCTAATTCTTCATTGCTATTAGTATTAGTAGCATTAGATACTGCTGAAGAATTACTTGATTCTTCAGTTGTTGATACAGAATCAGATGGTACTTCTGGCTTCTTTCCGCAAGCTAACAACATAAACCCAAACATTGTTATAAATGTTGTAAATAACATTAATTTCTTCATCTTACTTCTCCTTTTATAAATTAACTACAAGAAAAGATTCTATATATTTTAGCAAAACTTTGCAAATTATTACTATAAAAATCAATATTTTATATATTGAAAGTAAACATGACGTCTGGCGTGTATAGAACACAATATTCCAATGGCACACAAAGAAGAAAACATAGATGAACCTCCATAAGATAATAAAAGTAAAGGAATTCCAGTTACTGGCATTATTCCTATTACCATTCCTATATTTATTATTACATAAAATAAAAACATTGCTGCTAATCCAATTGCTATGAGTGAACCATATCTATCATATGATTCTTTTGCTATTACTAAACATCTAAAAATAAAAATAAAATAAAAAATCAAAGTTAATTGTGAACCTATCCATCCACTTTCTTCACCTATCACTGTAAAAATAAAATCAGTATGCTGTTCAGGAATAAAACCTAATTGAGTTTGTGTACCATTCTTTATTCCTTTCCCAAAAAATTTTCCTGCTCCAATTGCAATTTTAGATTGTATTATATTATATCCACTTCCTTTTGGATCTATTCTTGGATTTAAAAATACTATAAGTCTTTGTTTTTGATAAGTTTTTAATGATTTCTCTATGATTAGTGCGCTGATATTTCCTAGAAGAATTATAATGTATAAAATAATTGGATAAATAATAGAAAATTTTATTTTAAACTTATTTAAAATCCACCAGATAATTATAAGCAAAATTAACAACAATATATATATAATTATTTTATAATTTATTGATAAAAAAATAATTTTATACAAAAAGAAACTATTTTGATGAAAATTTAAATACATAGATAAAAATGTTTTTAATAAAGGTAATCCTATAGCTATAGTACTAAAAATTAATATACATATTAAATAAAACTTTTTAACTCCTACAGTAAATAGAAGTAACAGTGTTACTGGGAAATATACAAGCGTAGAAGAAAAGTCTGGTTGCATCATTATCAATATCAAATGACATATGAAAATTATAAAAACATAAAATAAGAAAGATAATTCATTTATTTTATTAGCTTTTTTATCAAGAAATGATGACATAACTAAAATAAACATAATTTTTGCAATTTCAACAGGTTGAAAAGACATTGGTCCAAAATTAAACCATCCTTTGGTTCCGCGTCTATAAGAACCAAAAACTAGAACCAAAATTAAAAGTAAAATGGAAACAATGTACACAAATTTATCAAATTGTTTATAATATTGATAGTTTAAATTTGCCAGTAACAACATAGCCAAAATGCCTAACAAACAAGCTATAAATTGCATGAAAACGTACTTGATTTGTAATTCATATTTAATACAAGAGGAATAAATAGCTATTATACCTATAGATATTAATATAGTTAGCATCAAAATAAGCCATAAATCCATACTTTTAAATAAAAAAGTAATTCTTTTTTTTATATTATATAGCACTGTAGTTTCTTATATTCACCTTTTTTCAAAATACTTTTCATATATTTTTTTCCCTATAGGTACAGCATTGATTCCTCCTAAACCTCCATTTTCTATTAATACTACAAGAGCTATTTCTGGATTATCTGCAGGAGCATAAGATATAAACCAAGCATGAGGTTTTCCAGAAGCGTTTTGAGCAGTTCCTGTTTTACCTGCAATTTTAATATTTCTAAATTTACTTTTTATGCCTGTTCCTTCTTCTATTGTTTGTATTAAGGCATAATTAATAGTTTCCCAATTTTGTTTAGAAAGTTTTACGCATTTATAATATTTATTTGTATGTTTATAAATTTCTATACCATTATAAGTTGTTATTTTATTTACAACATATGGTTTATAATATATACCTTTATTAGCTATTGTTAAAGCCATGCAAGCCATTTGAATAGGTGTTACTTCTAAAGCTCCTTGTCCTATTGAAAAAATAGCTGTATCTCCTATAAACCATGACGTTCCTGTATTTTTCTTTTTCCATTTTGGAGTTGGAATAAATCCATTTTTTTCATTTGGCAAATCTATACCAGTTTTCTGATCTAAAAAGAAATTTTTAGCATATTTTTCAATATTATTAATGCCTAGCTTTATACCTAATTTATAAAAATATATATTACAAGATTTTAATATTGCTGAAATCATATTTATATTACCATGGCTAATTTTATTACAACAAGAATATTTTCTATTCCCTATTTTTAAAACACCTGGACAATATATTATTTCATTTGGATCTGTTTGCAATACATTCAATGCCGCCGCCATTAAAACTATTTTAAATATAGAGCCAGGAGGATAATGAGCATGAATTGCCCTATTAAAAAATGGTAATTTTTTATTTTTAAAGTATTTAATAAATTGTTTGGTGTTTATTTTATTTGCATTAAAACCAGGATATGAGATTAGGACTCTGACAGCTCCGTTTTTAGTATCTAGTACTATTATGGCACCTTTACCACTAGAACTTTTTTTTAGTTCGTTATATGCAGTATTTTGTAATTTATAATCTATTGTTGAATAAATATTATTACCTGGTTTAGGCTTTCTATATCTTAAAACTCTCATATGACGTCTTACAGCGTCCATTTCAATTTGTAAACTTCCATTTATTCCCATAAGATAGTTATTATAAAATTGTTCTATACCTCCTCTACCTATATAATCCATAATATTATTCTTATTTAAAAACGTATCTTTTTTATTAGTTTTACTAATATATCCTATTATATGACTCATAATTTTAGGATAATTATAAATTCTATTTGTTTCTTTTATAAGTAAAGTATTATTTAAAAATTTTTTGCTTTTATGTATTTTACATATTTCTTTTTTTGTAAGTTTGTTAATAATTTGAATAGGATAATTATTATTTTTGCAACTTATTTTATGAATATCAATTTTTTTGTTTAAAATATTATTAATATTATTTATATATTCATTTATGTTTTGCTGATTAAAATATTTGGAAGGATAAAAAAGAAGAGCATAAGAATACACATTTTCTGCAAGTTTCACATTATCTCTAGAAAATATAATACCTCTTGGAGCATATTCATATTCATTATATATTCTCTGATTTTCTGATATTTTTGCATATTTATTCCCCTTAACAATTTGCATATAAAAAAGAAAAAAAGAAATAAACATGAACAACAATATTACAAATATTGTTATTAATTTATATTTTACTAAGAAATTTTCATACGTTAATCCTTTGCCTTTATGTTTCCACATTTGTTTAAAATTTACCAATATCCTATAAAACTATAAAGTTCTTAATATAAAATATAAATTGCTTTTTAATGTGAATATGCTAAATTTTTAAATTTTAAGTGTCCCTTCTTTTTAATTTTTTTATATTGTCCAATTCCTCGAGATATGCGCCTGTTCCTTTTACAACACAAGTAAGAGGATCATTAGCACAGCTTACAGGTAGCTTTGTTTCTTGAGCTAAAAGTTCTGGTAATCCTCTAACTAATGAACCGCCGCCGCTAAGTGTTATACCACTATCTACTAAATCAGCAGCCAGTTCTGGAGGAGTTTCTTCTAAAACATCTTTCACTATTTCAACTATTTTCCTTACGGGATCAGCTAAAGCCGTTCTTATTTCATCAGAGGTGACACTTATTATTTGAGGTAATCCCGTAAGTAAACCTCGTCCTTTAACTTCCATTGTTATTTTTTCTCCACTAGAAAAAACTGAGCCTATCTTGATCTTTACTGCCTCAGCTGTATTTTCTCCTATAGTTAGATTATATTTCTTTCTAAAGTATTGAACTACAGCTTCATCCATTTTATCTCCTGCAATTTCTAGAGATTTTGCTACTACCATACCGCCTAAAGCTATTACAGCTACTTCAGTTGTACCTCCTCCTATATCTACTATCATATTTCCTTGTGGTTCTTGTATTTGTATACCAGCGCCTATTGCAGCTGCCATAGGTTCATCTATAAGATAAACTTCTCTAGCACCAGCCTGTTCTGCAGATTCTCTCACCGCTCTACGTTCCACTTCAGTAATACCAGAAGGAACTCCTATAACTACTCTAGGATGTAATAATGTTCGTTTATTATGTACTTTTTTTATAAAAAACCTTATCATTTTTTCTGTAGCTTCAAAATCTGCAATTACACCGTTTCTTAGTGGCCTTATAGCAATTATATTAGAAGGTGTTTTACCTAACATTTTTTTTGCTTCAATTCCAATTGATAAAACACGTTTTGTATCACGTTCCATAGCTACGACTGAAGGTTCTCTTAACACAATATCTTGTCCTTTGATAAAAACTAAAACTGACGCTGTACCAAGATCAATCCCCATATCGTTTGAAAACAAACTAAAAATATAATTAAACACTTTTTCCCTCTTTTTTAAAACTAAAGTAATTTGAGTACCACTAATTCAGCATTATCTCCGTGTCTTTTTTTAAATTTTAAAATTTTTGTATAGCCTCCATTACGTTTTTTGTATCTTGGACCTAAAATATCAAAAAGTTTTTTACACGAGTTCTTATTGACTTTTGTATTTATGTTTCTTATTGTTTTTAAGTTTTTTTCTTTTGCTTTTGTGATTAATTTTTCAGAATAGCGTGAAAGTTCTTTAGCTCTTGTTAATGTAGTAATAATTGTCTCATGTAAGAAAAAAGAATTAGCTAGATTACGCATCAAAGATCTTTTATGAGAACTTGTTATATTTAATTTACTACCATTATAAGTTTTAATCATATTTTCTCCAAATGAATTTTTTAATTTTTAAGAGATAATTTTAATTCTTTTAATTTATTTTCAACCTCTTCTAAAGCACGTTTACCAAAATTAGTAAAATTCATAATTTCTTTTTTACTTAATGTAATTAAATCTTTTATAGTATTAATCTTATTACTTCTAAGGCTATTTAATATTCTAGTAGAAAACTTCATAACATTTATGGATTGATCATAAAATTTAGTATCTTCATTTGCCAATATCTCTGAATTTTTATTATAACTATGATTCATATTCTTATTTTCAACATCAATATTTTCTAATTGTTCATTTGAAAATATTGCTAAATTATTACTTAAGATTTCTGCCGAACGTGCCAAAGCTTTTTTTGGAGTCATGGTTCCATCTGTCCATATATCTATAATGAGTTTATCATAATTTAAATTTTGACCTACGCGTGTGCTTTGTACTTCATAATTAACTTTTATTATTGGAGAGAATAAAGAATCTAATTTTATTAATCCTGTATAATTATTAATTATTTCTAGTTCTTCAGCAAATACGTATCCTTTACCGTAAGAAACAATTAATTTCATATTTAATTTAGTATCATTATCAATATTAGCAATTTCTTGTTCTGGATTCATTATTTTAATATTTTTATTAAGCTCTATATTTTTAGCTGTTATTTTACCAGGCTTCATTATTTTTAAATAAATAATTTCTTCATTTTTTTTATTAAGTTGTTTCAATCTAATCTTTTTAAGATTTAAGATAATTTGTGTAACATCTTCTTTAATTCCTTTTATAACAGCAAATTCATGAGATACCCCTTCAATTTCAACAGCTATTATAGCACTACCTTCTAAACTAGATAAAAGAATTCTTCTCAATGAATTACCAATTGTATGTCCATATCCACGTTCAAGTGGCTCAACTATGAAACGACTATAAAAATCAGTAACATTTTGTTTGTCTAATGTTACTTTCCGTAACTCGTCTAAATTTATGGATTTCATATTCCCTCTTTTATTTACTATTACTTATTTCTTTTTTACATATTATAATAACTATTTGATTTATTTTGAATAATACTCTACGATAAGTTGACTATTTATATTATAATGAAACTCTTTTGCAACTGGTTCTCCAATAATTTTTCCTGACATATCCTTATTTAAGGATAACCATATTGGAATATTAAATCCTATTGTATTATCAATTTTTCTTGATAATATTATTTTCTTATATTTCTCGGAAACAGTTATTACATCATTAATTTTTACTTGATAACGAGGCATAGTAATTTTTTTATTATTAACTAAAACGGTTCCATGATTTATGATTTGTCTTGCCATAATTCTAGAAACAGCAAATTTTAAATAGAAAACCACAGTATCAAGCCTTAATTCAAGTAATTTTAATAGATTTAACCCAGTAGAACCGATTTTTTTTTCAGCAATTTCGTAATAATGATTAAACTGTTCTTCTGTTAAACAATAAAACCTTTTTGCTTTTTGTTTTTCTCTTAAATGTTTTGCATAATCAGAGAGTTTACTTCTTGACATACTATGTTGTCCAGGTAATTTTTTACCTTTATTTTTTACCATTACACATTTCGTAGAAAAACATCTATTACCTTTCAAAAAGAGTTTTTCTTTTTCTCTACGACATAATTTGCATACCGATCCCAAATAACGAGCCATATAACTTTGATCCTCCAAAATTTATTATTAATTTAATTTTTTTAAACTCTTCTTAATTTAGAAGGTCTACATCCATTGTGTGGTAAAGGGGTAATATCTTGTATTGAAATAATAGATAAACCAGCTCCTTGCAGTCCTCTTATGGCTGTTTCTCTTCCTGGGCCTGGTCCATTTACTAATACAACAATTTGTTTAATACCAATATCTATAGCTTTTTTACCTATTATTGATGCAGTAGTTTGTGCAGCAAATGGAGTTCCTTTTTTGGTTCCTTTAAACCCAGAGGTTCCTGAAGAATTCCAAAGCAAAGTATTACCAGAATTATCTGTTATATTAACAATTGTATTATTAAAAGTAGATAATATATAAGCTTTAGCTATTTTACTATTAATATACTTCTTTTTTTTAGAATTTGTCTTTTTTTTCATATATAACTTTTTTTACCTCTTTAAGTTCTATTATAAAATTATTTTCTAACATTAGTTAAAATACTTTTTCCTGATCCAATTGTTTTTCTTTTCCCACGTCTTGTCCTAGCATTTGTTTTAGATCTTTGTCCTCTAACTGGTAAATTTTTCTTATGCCGTAATCCTCTGTAACTTTTTATATCAATTAATCGTTTTATATTAGATTGAATTTCTCTCCTTAAATCGCCTTCTACTTTTATATTTTTTATTATAAAACTGTTTATTCTACCTACTTCTTCTTCAGTTAAATCTTTTATCTTTTTAGAAGACTCTAGAAAAAGTTTACTTATAATTTCATTAGATATAACTGGTCCTATTCCATAAATATATCTTAATGCTATATTTAATTTTTTATTTTTTGGCAAATCTACACCACAAACACGAGCCATTTTCTATTCCTCCTTGTTTCAACATTTAATCCTTTTAACCTTGTCTTTGTTTATGTTTTGGATTTATACATGTTACTCTCAAAACATTATTACGTTTTACTATTTTACATTTTTGACATATCAATTTTACAGATGCTCTTACTTTCATTATATTTTACTCCATTTACAATATTATTTTCATTTTTCTCTATAAATTATTCTTCCTCTAGTTAAGTCATAAGCAGATAATTCGACTTTTACTTTATCTCCTGGTAATATTTTTATATAATGCATTTTCATTTTACCGCATATATGAGCTAAAACTACACAATTTTTATTGATCTCTACTTTAAACATAGCATTTGGTAAAGATTTTAAAATTTTTCCTTCCACGATAACTTTATCTTCTTTGTTCACTTTTTATTATAGACCTCTTTTCAAAAATATTTGTTTTAAATATTTGTCAAAATTTCACATCCATCTTCAGTCACAGCTATGGTATGCTCAAAATGAGCACTCAAACTTTTATCTTTTGTTAAAACTGTCCAATTATTTTTAGGATTTATATATACTTCATAATTACCTACATTCACCATTGGTTCTATAGTAAACACCATACCAGGTATTAACTTAAGTCCTGTATTTTTTTTCCCAAAATTAGGAATTTGAGGATTTTCATGTAACGACTTACCTATTCCATGTCCTACAAAATCTTTTACTATTGTAAATCCATTATCTTCTACTAATCGTTGAATAACAAAAGATATATCTCCAATTTTATTTCCAGGGATAACTTGTTTTATTCCTAATTCCAATGATAGTTTTGTAATATTTATTAATTTATTAGCTATTTTAGACACATCTCCCACTGCATAAGTTTTTGCTGCGTCACTATAATAACCATTATAAATGGTACCAACATCTACAGATACTATATCTCCAGAACGTAACATTCTGGATTTATTAGGAATTCCATGAACTACTTCATCATTTACAGAAACACAAGCAGATGCAGGAAAATTTATACTAATACCTTTAACTCCTAAAAAAGCCGGAATCATTTTAAAAGATCTTATATATTGTTCAGTAAAACTATTTATATGTTCTGTTGTAATTCCAGGTTTTATTATGTTATTTAATTCTTCTAAAAGTTTTCCAGTCACTTTACCAGCTACTCTCATTTTCTTAATTTCCAATTTACTTTTTAATTTTATTTTTTCTACACCAATAAACATTACATACTGCCTTTTTTAATTTCTTTTAATAATATTTTTTGTTATTTGTTTAAAAATTTCTTCTTCTTTTTCCAATCCATTTATATTAACTAAAAAATTAGATTTTTTATAGTATAACAATATAGGTTTTATTTGTTTTTCATAAATTAAAAATCTATTTATTATTACCTTTTCATTTTCATCGTCGTTTCTTTGAAAGAGTTTTCCATGACAAATTTTGCATTTATCTGTAGATTTATTATGTTCTATACTATAATTTGTTCCACATATACTACAAACTCTCCTGCTTTTTATCCTTAAAATTGTTTCTTTTAAATTTAAAGAAATTATAAAAATAATACTTATTTTGGCGTTATTTTTACTCAAAATTAAATCTAAAGTTTTAGCTTGATTTATAGTTCTAGGAAAACCGTCAAATAAAATTCCATTTTCTATATTATTCTTTTTTATATACTCTGTAATTAATTTTATAATTAAAGAATCTGGAATCAGTTTTCCTTTTTTTAATATATTCCTTATATTTTCATCATATTTCTCAGCATTTCTTAATATATCTCCTGTGGATAAATATAAAAAATTAAACTTTTTAATTATTTTATTAGCTTGAGTTCCTTTTCCAGAGCCAGGAGGTCCTAACAATATGAAACATTTTATCATTTTATATTTTAACCATTTTCTTCTTTTTTGTATGTAAGATAGAATATCTTTCATAATTTTTTGTAATTATATAAGATTCCACTTGACAAATAACATCTAAAGACACACCTATAACTATCAATAATGAAGTTCCATTAAATAAAAATGGAATATTAAATATATAACTTAAATAATCAGGAGCAATAGCTATCATTATTACAAAAATCGCACCCCATAATGTAATCCCTTTTAAAACATTATATATATAAATACTAGTCTGTTTTCCAGGTCTTACATTTGGAACATAACCTTCTAATCTTCTTATATTGTCTGCTATTTCAATCGTATCAAAAGAAATAGAATTATAAAAATAACAAAAAAATAAAATAAGACATGCATAAACTATATTATATATTACTAAATTACTAATAATTGGTTTTATAAATTTTTTAATTATAATAAAATTCAATACATTATATCTTGATATAACAAATTGAAATATAATTATAAAAGTAGATAAAATTGAAGTAGCAAAAATAACGGCCATAACTCCAGATTGTTCTAATTTTATAGGTAAAAAAGATATATCTTCATTGTATAATTTTTCTCCAGACATTTTTTTTACATAATGAATATATATTTTTCTATAAGCAGTTTCTACCCAAATTAATATAATAAACATTATACTCATTATTACTAATAATAAAAAAATATATTTTAAAGAAAGTAATTTGTTTTGAATTAATTTTATAATTCTAAAAAATATCCTTGGTGTTTTTTCTACAATACCAGCAAAAATAATAATAGAAATTCCATTACCAATTCCTACTTCTGTAATCTGTTCACCTAACCACATTATTAACATAGTTCCAGTAACAAGAGTTATAATTGATAAAAATATCCATGAAAATGATATGTCAATTACGATAGGTAAATACAAACGAATTGACATTTTAATCATGGTTAAAGTTAAAATAAATGCTTGTACTGTTCCTAAAATGAGTGTTAGATACTTTATAATTTGATTTATTTTTTTTCTGCCATATTCACCTTCTCTATTAAGTTTATCTAGATAAGGGACTATATGTGCACCTTGTATTAAATTAATAATTATAGAAGAATTTATATATGGCACAACTCCCATGGAAAAGATAGACATTTTTCTTAAAGCTCCTCCAGAAAAAATATCTAAAATGTTTAAAATGCCATTATTTTGATGTTTTAAGAATAAAAATTTAATTGATTCAATATTAATACCAGGAATAGGAATATTGACTCCTATTCGATACACTACAATTATTAACAAAGTAAAAAAAACTCTTTTTTTTAAATCTAACGATATTTTACTTAAAAGTGGTTTTATTGCAATTATCATGATATAAAATTAATCTTTACTTAATAATATTTTTAATCTTATTAAATGCTGATTTTGAAAAAGAAACATCGGTTACTGTTACAGCTTTTTTTAAAGATCCAACTCCTAAAATTTTAACATGTTTAATTTTTTTAGAAATTATACCTAATTTTTGTAAAAATATAGGAGTAATATTAGTTCCAGAATCAAACTTATTTAATTCTTTTATATTAATTATGGCATGCTTATTCTTAAAATTATTTCGTTTCTTAAACCCCTTTTTAGGTATTCTTCTAAAAAAAGCTGTTTGACCACCTTCAAACCCTATCTTTTTAGCTCCATCTCCTGTTCTAGATTTTTGTCCTTTTGTCCCACGAGTAGAAGTCTTACCATGTCCTGAACCATAACCACGACCTAAAATTTTTTTTCTGTGTCTAGAATTCTGAGCAGGTTTTAAATTACACAAAAATATACTCATATTTCTATTACCTCTTTACTACGTATCTTAGCTATTTCTTCTTTTGAACGAAGTTGTTTCAAAGCATTAATTGTAGCATATACAACATTAAAAGGATTAGAAGATTTTATTGATTTTGTTAGTATGTCTTTTATTCCTACAGCTTCAAGTACTGCCCTTACAGTATTTCCGGCTATTACTCCTGTTCCCCTAACAGCAGGTTTAAGCATTACCTTTCCGGAACCGAAATTCCCTACAACTTCATGGGGTATCGTATTATTATTTAAACTAGTAATAATCATATTTTTCATAGCATGAAATCGTCCTTTTTGAATTGCAGCTTGTATTTCTTTTGCTTTTCCAATACCGCACCCTACTTTTCCTTTACCATTACCAACTACAACTAAAGCACTAAAGGAAAATCTTTTTCCACCTTTAACTACTTTTGTAACCCTGTTAATACTAATAACAATTTCTTTATTTTTAAATTCTTCCTTTTTTCTAGATTCATTAGAATTTTGTTCCACCAAATTATTAATCCTCCTGAAACTGATTTTGTGAACTAAATGACTAAAATTCTAAACCATTTATTCTTGCAGCATTTGCTAAAATTTTGATTTTTCCGGTATATTTGTATCCTCTACGATCAAAAACTACTTTCTTAATTCCATGTTTAAAAGATTTTTTAGCTAATATAGTTCCAATCATTTTAGAAATGTCTATTTTACTATTCATATTATCATTTAATTTTTTAAATTCTTTTGATATTGTTGAAGTTGAAATTATTGTTTTTCCAACTGTATCATCTATAATTTGAGCATAAAGATGTTTATTACTACGATAAACAGCTAAACGAGGGCGTTCATGCGTTCCTTTAATTTTACTCCTTACTCTTTTTATTCTGAAATTAAATCTTTTTATTTCATTATTATCTTTCATTTTATCACCTTATTTACTTTTATTACTAGAACTTACTGTTGATTTCCCAGATTTTCTTATTACTTTCTCATTTAAATATCTTATTCCAAATCCTTTATAAGGTTCAGGTGGTTTTATGTCTCTTATCTTTGCTGCAAATGTACCAACTTTACATTTACTAATACCATTAATTTTAATTAAGATTGTTTTATTAATTGTAACTGCAGTATTCACATTCAAATCAATAGGTATATCTATCGAAACAGAATGTGAAAAACCAACAAATAAAATTATTTTTCTATTTGGATTATCTATATTTACTTTATACCCAAGCCCTATTACTTCTAATTGTTTCTCAAATCCACGACTAACACCTTCAAGCATATTTAAGATCATACCACGTAACATACCACATAACATATTAATTTTACGAGATTCTTTATTAACCTTCAATAAAATAAAATTATCGCGAATTTCTAAATTTATATCTTTATGTATCTCTTGCTGTAACTTCCCTTTAGAGCTTTTTACTGATAATATTCCTCCTGTAAAATCTATAACAATGTTCTTCATAATCATGATAGGTTGTTTACTTAAACGACTCATTTATATAATCCTTAAAAAATAAAATTTAAAAAACAAACTATAAACAACTTTCTTAAATATTACCAAACACTACCTAAAATTTCTCCGCCCAATTTTGCTTTTTGAGCTTCTTTATTAGTCATTAATCCCTTAGAAGTAGAAACTATAGTTATTCCCAATCCTGCAATAATATCAGGAATAAATTTATATCCTTTATATACTCTAAGGCCAGGTTTAGAAATTCTTTTTAAACCATATATAGCTGATTTCTTTTTCTTATCATTATATTTAAGATATATTCTTAAAATTTTTTGGTTCTTACTTTTTATGTTTTCATATCCAATTATATAACCTTCTCTTTTTAAAATTTTTACAATTTCTAATTTTAATTTTGAATTAGGTACTTCAACACTATCATGAAATCTCTCTATAGCATTACGAATTCTAGTAAAAACGTCAGAAATAGGATCTATAAGCATCTTTTTAAATTAACTCCTTTCTATTTTTACCAACTTGACTTTGTAACTCCAGGAATTTCTCCTTTACGAGCTAAATTTCTAAAACATATTCTACAAAGTCCAAAATCTCTGTAATAAGCCCTAGGTCTACCACATAATTTACATCTATTCCTATATCTAGAACGAAATTTTTGTGGTTTACGCATTTTAGCTTCTGCTGAAACTGTTGCCATAAGTAAAATCCTTTAGTTAATATTATTTCTTTTTAAAAGGAAATCCTAAACATTTAAGTAACATTTTAACTTGTTCTTCATTTTTAGAATTTGTTATTACACTTATATTTAATCCTCTGGATTTATCAGATCTATCTACGTTTATTTCTGGAAAAATATATTGCTCATAAATTCCTATATTTAAATTTCCTTGTCCGTCAAATCCTTTATCAGATAATCCTCTAAAATCTCTTATACGCGGAATAGCAATACTAATCAATCTATCCAAAAATTCATACATTATAGTATCTCTTAATGTCACTTTTACACCTATAGCCATACCTTTTCTTATTTTAAAGTTAGATATAGATTTTTTAGCTCGACAAATCATAGGTTTTTGCCCAGTAATAGCTGCTAATTCTTTATTTGCAATATCTAAAACTTTCGAATTATTTTTTGCTTCACCAATACCAATATTTAAAACTACTTTAATAATTTTTGGAACTTGGTATATATTTTTAAGACCAAAATATTTCTTAATTTTTTCTCTTATATCATTAAAATAAATATCTTTTAAACGAGCTTGAATCATTATATTTTACCTCATAAAACTAAAAATTACAAAATAATTTGATTGCAATGTCTACAAACTCTAATTTTTTTACCATTTTCTATATTAAATTTAGGTCTAACAGTTTTATTACATTTTTTACATATCAAAATCACTTTACTTAAATATATAGGGCTTTCATTTTCTTGTATTGAATTTTTATTATTTTTGTTTCGTTTCTTTCTCAGATTTATATTTTTAAGAAGTACAGAGTATTTTTTATGCAATACACCGATAACCTTACTTTTTATACCTTTATATTTACCAGATAAAATCATTACTTCATCTTCTTTCTTTATACTAAACATTTTTAATTATCCTATTTATAATTAATCTTTCATTAAAAATACTTCTTTATATAACTTCAGAAGCTAATGAAATTATTTTTAAATAACCTCTTTTTTTAAGTTCAATAGCCACTGGACCAAAAATACGAGAACCTATAGGTTCCTTATTATCATTTATAATAACAGCCGCATTATCACTAAATCTAATATAAGTGCCATCTAAACGCCGTACTTCTTTAACTGTTCTTACAATTACTGCTTTTACAACATCTCCTTTTTTTATCTCAGAATGAGAAAGGGTTGTTTGTACTGAAGCATGAATTATATCTCCTAAACTAGCATAACGACGTTTAAATCCTCCTGTAATTCTAAAACATCTAATTCGTTTTGCACCAGAATTATCTGCTACATTTAAAACTGTTCGTTCTTGAATCATTATATCTTTTATCTCCACTTTTTTACTAGTTATTTTTTATTTTAATACTCTAATTAAAATCCATTTTTTAGTTCTTGAAAACGATCTAGATTCCATTATTTTGACAATATCCCCCATATGGGAAACATTGTATTCATCATGTACTGTGAATTTTTTATTTTCACAAATAATCTTACCATATAATGGATGTCTAAAAACTCTTTTAATGGAAACTTTTCTAGTTTTATCATTTTTATCATTTATTACTATTCCAACACGACACTTACGATTATTACGTTCTATCATCATGATAATTTTATAAATTCTCCTATATAATATTTATTTTTTAATACTAATATTATTAATCAAGGTTTTCAATCTTGCAATATTTCTTCTCAAGCTTTTAATTTCAATAGGATTTTTTAAACTAGAAATTTTATTATGAATTTTTAAATTAAATAATTGATAATATAATTTTTTTAGTCTATTTTTCAATTCCAACACAGACATATTTTCTATTTCTTTTTTAAAATTTTTTTTTTTTTTCATTTATTTTTTGCCCATTTTCTTATTAATTATCTAACTAATATTTTTGTATTTATAGGTAATTTATTAGAAGCTAATGTTAATGCTTTTATTGCATCTTCTTTATTTATACCTTCCATTTCAAACATAACTCTACCAGGTTTAACTACTGCAACCCAATATTGAGGATCACCTTTACCTTTTCCCATTCTAGTCTCTGCAGGTTTTTTTGTAATTGGTTTATCTGGAAAAAGTCTGATCCAAATTTTTCCTCCTTTTTTTATAAATTTTACTAAAGCAATACGAGCAGCTTCTATTTGATTACTAGTTATCCATTTTGGTTCCAAGGCTTGTAATCCATATTCACCAAATGCTACAAAGTTACCTCTTTTAGCTTTCCCTTTTATTTTCCCTCTATGAACCTTTCTATATTTTACTCTTTTTGGCATTAACATAATATAATGACCTTTATTTATTATTTTTAATAATACTATTTGTTGCTAATTCCTGAATTGTTTTCTTTTTAAATAATTCCTTTTTAAATATCCAAACCTTTACACCTATTTGTCCCATTGTTGTTTTAGCTTCAGAAAACCCATAATCTATATCTGCCCTAAAGGTTTGTAATGGTAACCTTCCATTTTTAATCCATTCAGTTCTTGCTATTTCTGCTCCGCCAATTCTACCTGATATCATAACTTTTATTCCATTAATTCCAGACGAAATAGCTTTCTCAATAGCTTTCTTCATAATTCTTCTAAAAGCCATGTGTTTTTCAAGCTGAAAAGCTATGTTTTCCGATACAAGTTGAGCATCTAGCTCAGGTTTTTTAATCTCAATTACATTTATAGTTATTTTTTTTAGAGTAATTTTTTCAAGGTTTACCTTTAAATTCTCAATTCCTTGTCCTCCTTTACCAATTACAATGCCAGGCCTAGCTGTATGCAAACTTATACGTAAAGATTTTACTGAACGTTCAATTACAATTTTCGAAACTGACGCTAATTTTAACTTATTTTTCAAAAATATTCTAATACGATAATCTTCTTCTATAAAATCAGGCATTTTCTTCAAATCAAACCATTTAGATACCCAATCTTGGGTATATCCTAATCTTAAACTCTTTGGATGTGACTTATGACCCATAAATAATTTACCTTACCTTTCTCTTTCTAAAAAAATTTTTCAACCAGCTACTACAACAGTAATATGACTTGTTCTTTTTTTAATTGCCATTGCCCTACCTCTAGGTCCAGGCCTCATTCTTTTTAAGGTAGGTCCACAACAAACCCAAGCCTCTTTTATTACAGGATGTATTTTTTCATTATTCATTTTATTTTTTTCATTAATATTTGCTAATGCATTTTTTAGTACTTTTCTAATAATCAAGGAACTTGATTTATTTAATTGCGATAAGTTAATCAAAGCTTCATTTACATTTTTTTTTCTTATAAGTTTTAAAACTTGATTTACTTTTCTTGGACTACATCTAATAAATTTAGCTATAGCTGTTGCTTCCATTATTTAATCCTTTTATATTTTTTTACATTATAATCTTTTTAATCTTTATGTTAAAGAAGTTCCTTGTTTAGACATTCCTCCATGTCCTCTAAAGCTTCTAGTTGGAGCAAATTCTCCTAATTTATGACCAACCATTCTTTCTGATATAAATATTGATATAAATTTCTTGCCATTATGAATAGCTAACGTATTACCTACAAACTCAGGAGTTATCGTGCTTGCTCTAGCCCAAGTTTTAATAACTTTTTTATTTTTAGACTTATTTTGCTTTCTAATTTTATCTAATAATTTTACGTCTATATATGGACCTTTCTTTATAGATCTACTCATTTAGCACCTCCATTATTACGAGGAGTTATTATCATTTTATCCCAAATTTTTTTTTGTCTTGTTTTAAACCCTTTTGCTGGTTGATTCCAAGGACTTCTAGGCTGATTATTCCCTTTAGATCTCCCTCTACCTCCACCATGAGGATGATCTACCGCATTCATAGCAGTACCCCTTACGTGAGATCTTTTACCAAGATGTCTATTTCTGCCAGCTGATCCTATATTAACATTTTCATGTTTTAAATTGCCAACTTGACCAATCGTTGCATAACACTTTAGATTTATTAATCTAATTTCACTAGATGGCATTTTTATATGAGCATATTTTTCCTTCTTAGCTAATATTTGAGCAACTGCTCCAGCTGATCTAACTAATTGTCCACCTTTCCCTGCTATTAGTTCTATATTATGAATAAAAGTTCCTACTGGAATGTTAAAAAGTGGAAGAGAATTTCCAGGTTTTACTTCAACATTATTTCCAGATATGACAATATCACCAACTTTAACCCCATTGGGTTGTATTATATAACGTTTTTCTCCATCTTTATATTTAAGTAATAATATTCTACAAGATCGATTTGGATCATATTCAATTGCTATAACTTTTGCAGGAACATTAAATTTATTTCTTTTAAAATCAATTAATCTATAAAATCTTTTATGTCCACCTCCTCTAAAACGAACCATAACACTGCCAGTGTTATTCCTGCCACCTTTCTTTTTTATTATTTTTATTAATGCTTTTTCTGGACGTTTTTTTGTAATATCTAGAAAATTAGATACAGACATAGAACGTCTAGACTGAGTGTATGGTTTAAAAGTTTTCATTGTCATTATATATTTTCCCTATATTTTATTTTAATTTATTAATAACATGAATTTCTTGCCCATTGGACAGCTTTATTATAGCTTTTTTCCAATCATTTTTATAACCAACATTTTTTCCAATTCTTTTTTGTTTACCAATAAAATTAGCTGTATTAACATTTACAACTTTAACTTTAAATAAACTCTCAACTGCATGTTTTATTTGAAATTTATTAGCATATTTATCTACCATAAATACATATTCATTATTTTTATATTTTAATTTAGCTGTTTTGCTTGTTATAATAGGTTTTTTTAGAATATTAAAAAGATTCATATATTTATTTTATTTTATCTCCATTTTTTTATTTACATTTAAGTTTATACTCACATCACTATTCTTGTTTTGTAAACTTTTTATATAATTTATAGCTTTAGTTGTAAATACTAGAAAGTCCGGTAATAATACGTTGTATGAATTTAAATTCTTAACACTCATTAAACCAACATTTTTAATATTCCTAAATGCAAACTTAAACTCATTATTACATGAAAATGTAATTAATAAAACTTTATTTTTAAGTAAATTTATTCCAAGATTATTTAAAAAATCAATAGCAATTTTGGTTTTCATTTTATTTATTTTAATAGATTCTAATATTATTACATGACCAGCTTTAATTTGTTGACAAATTGACATTAATAAAGAAAGTCTTTTTTTGCGCTTCGAAATTTTAGTATAATAATTTTTAGGTTTAGGTCCAAATATTGTTCCACCTTTTCTCCACAACGGAGAATTCCTTTGTCCAGCTCTAGCATGACCTGTACCTTTCTGCTTCCAAGGTTTTGCTCCAGAAAAAGCTACCTCTCCTCTAGTTTTAGTTTTATGTTGTCCCGTTCTCTGATTATTTAAGTAAGCAATAACCGTTTCATGTAATAAATCATTGGAAATAATAATATCTGCTAAAAAATTATCTATCTTAATATTTTTTTTATGTTCTACTTCTTCATTATATAAACTTGTATCTATCATGTGTATCTCTCTTTTACACTTATTTTTATATCGATTTTTTAACAGTAGCGCTTATAAATAAATTGCTTCCAATTATTCCTGGAACACAACCTTTTATAAATAAAAAATCTTTGTTTATATCAATTTTAACAATATGCAATCTCTGTATTGTAACATATTTATTACCTAAATGTCCAGACATTTTAGTCCCTTTTAAAACTCTTTGTGGGCCTTGTCCTCCACTAGAACCTCTTGCTCTCTCTCTATCAGATTGACCATGTGTAACAGCTTGCATAGAAAAATTATGCCTTTTAATTACCCCTGCATAACCCTTTCCTTTTGTAATACCTTTAACATCAACAAAATCTATATTCTTCAAGATATCTAATGTTATTCTTTGCCCTATATTAAAATTAAAATCATTTTTAATTACAAATTCTTTAACAATTTTTTTAGGAAGAATATCTTTTTTTTTAAAAAAAAATAAATTAGACTTATTAAGTCTTTTTTCTATTATTACGTCTTCGAATCCTAATTGCACAGCAGAATATCCATCTTTATCCAACGTACGTATTCCTACTACAATACATGGCCCTGCTTTTATCACTGTAACAGGAACAACATTACCATTATCTTCAAACATTTGTGTCATTCCAAGTTTCTTACCAATTATTGATTTTAACATGATTTCACTCTCTCTTATTAAAATTAAAAGTTTACACTTAAGTTTTAATTTCTATATCAACTCCTGGAGGTAAATCTAACTTCATAAGTTCTTCAATAGTTTTTTGAGATGATTCTCTAATATCAAGCAATCTCTTATGTATTCTCATTTCAAATTGTTCTCTAGATTTTTTATCCGTATGAACGGATCTATTAACTGTATATTTTTTTATACTAGTAGGAAGAAGAACAGGTCCTATAATTGAAGCTCCTGTACGTCTAGCTGTTTCTATGATCTTGTAAATAGAATCATCAAGTATTTTATGATCATATGCTTTCAATTTAATTCGTAAATACTGAGATGACAATACTTCTTTCTCATTTTTCATATTATATATATAACCTCTTTTACAGCTCTTTTTAATTTTATAATTTTACTCTATTATTTCTGTTACAATTCCAGAGCCTACTGTTTTTCCACCTTCTCTTATTGCAAATCTCAATTGTTTTTCCATAGCAATTGGAGTTATTAATTCAATATCCATAGCAATATTATC
>JAISGV010000002.1 GCA_031262885.1 Endomicrobium sp. | reverse complement strand
CTTCTCTTTCTTCTCTTGCTTCTAAATTATTCATGGCTACTTCTGCAAATTCATATTCTATATTATCATCATTTACAATAACTATTCTTTTAAGTTTTTTACTATTATGTCTTTTAGTTTTTTTTCTATCTCTAACTAATCTATTAAACTGTTTTTTTATTTTTTTAATTACTGCTTTTATATTTTTACCTAACTTTACTTTAGCTTCTTCTATATACTTTAAGAAATTTACTTCATCTCTGTATAATAAAGCTTTTCCAGATCTATTTAAAGGGAATAATAAAAAGCGTTTTGGTTTTCTTGGTTTTCTTGGTTTTCTTGGTTTATTTGATTTGTTTGGTTTAAGTTTACTAACATTATCATATAATTTAGCAACACCTGTAAAAACACATGAAGCAACAACAGGTACTACTACTGTTTTCATCATTGACTTCTTTTTTTTACTTTCTTTTTCAAAAAAAACACCTTTATGTTCATTAAGATATTTTATTTGCTCTTTATCCAATTCTCTACTTAAATGTTGAATAGAAAATGGACCAACGTTTTCTTCATTAAAAGGTAAAGCTAAACGGTTTTCTGTTACAATAGCTTTTTTATTAGCATTTTTATCACCGTTCGCGGCAAATACCACAGAATTTTGACCAATAGAATATAAAATATATAAAAATACACTTAATAATATTGTAATTTTATTTTTTAACATGAATAATCATCCTTTATATTAAAACTTAAGATTTATGTTTCTTTGCATCATTCACCAGTATTTTACCACTTTTAGTAATATTAGTTCTAAGCAATTTACCATTCTTACTATAATTATTTTTTATTTTTGTAATCTCTTTGTAAGTTATGTTTATTGAATCGTAATTATTAATTTTAAAATGATTTATAGCTTTACTTGTAGATGCAGCATTAACACTAATATAACAAAAATTACAAAGTATAAAAAATATTACCTTATATAAGGTATTATATTTATTTTGCATTTATAATTTCCTCCATCAGTTATTATTGTATAATTTTTGTACAATAATAGGAACATATTATAATTTTATCAATTCGAAATAATCAATAATTTAAATTAAATGGAGAATATGATAATGGACAACGATGAAAAAATCAAAATTCTAAATCTTACTATTTCTCAAATTGAAAAAGATTTTGGAAAAGAGTCAATTATGAAACTTGGTGATTTAGGCTCTAAAGAAAATGTTGATTTTATACCTACAGGAGCATTACCTTTGGATATAGCTATAGGAATAGGAGGTATTCCAAGAGGAAGAATAATAGAAATTTATGGACCAGAATCATCAGGCAAAACAACTTTAGCTTTATGTATTGTTAGTGAAGCTCAAAAACTTAAAGGCATAGCTGCTTATATTGACGCAGAGCATGCTTTAGATTCCAATTATGCTGAAAAATTAGGAGTAAATGTTAATGATCTCTTAATATCACAACCTGATTCAGGAGAACAAGGGTTGGAAATAACTGATAAATTACTTCGTTCAGGAGCAATCGATATTATTATTATAGATTCAGTGGCAGCTTTAGTACCAAAAGCTGAAATAGATGGGGAAATGGGAGATTCTTTTGTTGGTTTACAAGCAAGACTTATGAGTCAAGCTCTTAGAAAACTTACTTCTAATTTGTCAAAATCTAAAACTTCTATAATATTCATAAATCAACTTAGACAGAAAATAGGCGCAATTTGGGGAAATCCTGAAATAACTCCAGGAGGATTAGCTTTGAAATTTTATTCTTCTTTAAGATTAGATATAAGAAAAATAGAAACTTTGAAAAAAGGGGATGAAATTTTAGGAAATAGAGTTAGAGTAAAAGTTGTTAAAAATAAAGTAGCTGCCCCTTTTAAACAAGCTGAATTTGAAATAATATTTGGACATGGTATAGATAAGTTTGGTTATTTGATAGATTTAGGAGTAAAGTATAATTTCATTGAAAAGTCAGGTTCTTTTTTTAGTTATAATGGGAAAAAATTAGCACAAGGAAGAGAAAATACTAAAATGTATTTATATAAGAACTCTTTAATTGCAAATGAAATAGAAAACAAAATAAAAACCAAAGTTTTTATTAATACTACAATTAAAAAATAACGTGTTTATATTTAAACCTTTTAATATTAAATTTTACTTTTTATTTTATGTTTAGTTATAAATATTGAAATTATAGTTAACAAGTGAAATATTTACATTTGGATATGTTGTTGTTAGAATTTGACATATAATTTAAAATGTAATTATATAAAAAGAATAACAAGTTGTAAAAATTGAATTTTCATCATATTACAATAAAATAATTTGTTGCGATCTATATAAATTACTATTATGTAGCCTTAGTTATGATTATAATATAGCGCTTTAACGTTTAACTAATAAGCAAATAAAATGATAAAAAGTATAACAGTTATAATTAATCAAAAAGGTGGAGTAGGTAAGACAACGACTGCTTGTGCATTAGGTATAGGCCTAAGCAGAATAGGATATAAAGTTTTATTTATAGATTTAGATGCACAGTGTAATTTATCTTATAATTTAAACGCTAATTTAGACAGTTTTTCTATATTTGATTTATTGAATAATAAACCATTAAAAGTAGAAAAAGTAATACAGCATATAAATAACATTGATTTAATACCTAATATACCTAAAATGTCTGTTTCAAATAATAATTTAGTAAAATTGGCTAGAAAAAAATATAAGCTAAAAAATATACTAAAAGATATTAAAGATAATTATGACTACATAATTATAGATACTCCTCCATCCTTTAATATATTTACAATAAATGCATTAGTAGCAGCAGATTCTGTTATTATTGTAGCATTATCTGATATTTTTTCTATAAGAGGAATATACCAAGTTAATGATATTGTTAATGGAATACAACAACGTAATAATAAAACTCTCAAGATATTGGGTATTTTACTTACAAAGTATAATGTACACACAATTCTAAATAGAGAAATGACTAAATTATTATATAAAACTGCTAAAAATATAAATACAAAATTGTATAATACAAAGATAAGAGAAAGTATACATATAAAAGAATCACAATTATTTAAACAAAATATATATAATTATATGCCTAATAGTAATGTAACTACTGATTATAAAAATTTTACAAAAGAATACATAAAAGATATTAATAAAAAAATTATTAATTAGTTTCTTAATGGATAAATTATGTTAAAGAAAAAAAAAGTAAAAATTAGAAAACAATCTAAAAAAATAAATATTAATTATAATAAAAAACTTGTCAATAATAACAAATTAATAATTGATACGCATAAACCTGAAACAAAGACTAAAAGATTTAATATGTTATTAAAGTTGAGTCTTTTTAATAATTTAAAATCCTTTGCAAATAAATTAGGTATTAGTATTAATGATTTAGCACATCAGGTTTTAAATGACTTTATTTCTAAACGAAAATAAATAATTAATATTCTTTTAAACATTAAATTACTACACGTTTTTTACCATTATTTTCTATTTTTAGTTTTTTAATTTTATTTTCATAATTGTTAGGAATCTCTAATATCCCTCCATTTTTAACTAATACATTATTTGTAACTTCTTCAAATTCTGAAGGAAATTTTTTGTCTTTAAAAGAAAAATTTATCTTAAATGGATTAGTGTTTTGATATAATGATTTATGTTCATCTACAAAAGTTTGGATACCATTATTTTTAATAATAGTTCTTAATATTTTGTTTTTACCTTGTAATCTTTGAATTCCTCCATTTATAATAGTTTTAGAAGCAAGACTATTCTTAACTATTTGTATAGCATTTTTATTAATAATTGTGTTTTTAACTATACTTGATAAGACTATTTGTGTACTATTGTTATTTAATGTAGTGTTCTTAGCTGTTCCTCCAAAGACTACCAGTTGAAACCCCCTATTTAATAACACTGTATCTATAGAAATTGCATTGTATATTAGTTGTATTCCGTCATTTAATATGGTCGAGTTTAGTGACTTGCCCTTGCCAAAAATAAGTTGTTGTCCACCATCTAATTTGGTATTTTTAGCTACTCCGCCATTAAAAAGGATTATTTGTTGACCATTCTTTTTTATAATTGTATTTTTGGCTGTACCTCCATAACAAATAATTTGTTTTCCGCCATTTTCTATTATTGTATTTAGTGCTTCTCCATTATAATAAACAATTTGTTTTCCGCCATTTTCTATTATTGTTTCTATTGCTTTATTATATTTATAAACTCTTTGAGTTTCGCCTTTTTTTATATGTTCTTTTTTATATATTTGTGGTTTATTAAATAGTTGCATATAATTTATACAACAATATGTATTGTTAGAGAAAAAAACAATGAAAAATATAATACTGAATAACAAATTTATATGAATATATAATATTTTTTTCTTCATGAAAACGGACATTATACAAAATATAATAATAAATTTATAATATATATATTGTTTAAAATAATGAACATATGTAATAGGATAATAAATGAAAATATTAATAGGATTAAGTGGTGGAGTAGATTCAGCAGTTGCGGCTTATTTGTTAAAAAAACAAGGTTATACTGTTATAGGTGCTATGATGTCTATTTGGAATAGCAAGATTAAATGTAACTCAAATTATCTGTCTAATACTTGTTTTGGTCCAGAAGATAATGATATTAAAATTGTAAAAAATATAAGCAAATTTTTAGGAATTCAAATACATATAATAGACTGTAAAAAAGAATATAGTAAAATTGTTATCGCTAATTTTAAAAATGAATATAAAAATGGACGTACTCCTAATCCATGTATATTATGTAATACTTATATTAAATTTAATATTCTTCCCAAAATAGCAAAAGAAAAATTAAAAATTAATTTTGATAAATTCGCTACAGGTCATTATGCCAATATAAAATTTAATTCAAAACTTAATATGTATCAATTATATAATGCTTTTGATTACAAAAAAGATCAAACATATTTTTTATATAGATTAAAACAAAGTATATTATCGAAGACTTTATTTCCAATAGGAATTTACACAAAAAATCAAGTTAGAGATATTGCAAAAAATATAAAAATGCCAATAGCAGATAAACCTGATAGTCAAGATTTTTATTGTGGTAATTATAATGATATATTACAGTTTAGAGATATTATTGGAAATATACTAAATGTTAAAGGCGAAATTATTGGAAAACATAATGGTATATGGAAATATACAATAGGACAACGCAAACATTTAGGATTATTGGGAGGTACAAAAAAACCTTTATATGTTATAAAAATTAAAGCTAAGGAAAATATTATAGTAGTTGGTACTAAAGAAAACTTATATTCTTCTTATTTTATAGTAAAAAAAGTAACCTGGAATTCTATACCGATTCCTGTTAAATCTATTAAAGCTTATGTAAAAGTTAGACAAAATAATAAACCTATAAAAGCTACTATTATTCCTTTAAATTCTAAAACAGCAAAAATAGTTCTTGCTAAACCTCAAATTTCTATAACTAAAGGACAAAGTGCAGTGTTCTATAAGGATAAAATTGTATTAGGAGGAGGTATAATTGATAGTAACTACAAAATATAAATGTACTATTTCAACTTTAATATTTAAAATTTTTTAATTTTGTATTATAAATCATAGCTTGTTTAAATAGTTTGTTTTGTTCATTAAACATTTTAGTTTTGTTTATTTTATCATAATCTGTATAACCATAAAGATGTAAAAGTCCATGAATTATTAAATATATTAATTCTGCTTCCCAAGTGTTATTATATTTTATCGCTTGAATTTTTGATTGTTCTTTAGCAATATAAATATCTCCTATTAACATTTTTGGAACAAGAAGAAAAGAAATTACATCTGTAATTGTGTTTTTTTTTCTGTATTTTTCATTAATATTTTTCATTTCTCTATTCTTTAAAAGAATAAAATTTAATTCACAAGTATTTATTTTTTTTTCTTTTAAACTAAAAAAAACTATTTTCCTAAAAAAAACTATGCTTTTTTTAGGAAAATTAATAAAACATATACGTATTTTTTTTTTATAAAGAAAATACATAAATCTTCACTTTTATGTTATATAACATGTATACCGAGTTCATTTAGTTGCTTATTTTTTATGGTATTAGGAGATCCAAGAAGCATATCTGTTGATTTTTGTGTTTTAGGAAAAGCAATAACTTCTCTTATTGAGGATTCTCCTAAAATTAATGAACATAATCTATCGATTCCAATTGCTATCCCACCATGAGGAGGAGCACCATATGTTAAAGCTTTTAATAAAAATCCAAATTTATCATTAATTAATTTGTTAGGAATATTTAAAATGTTAAAAATTTTATTTTGCATTTCATAATCGTGTATTCTGATAGACCCCCCTCCTATCTCAACTCCATTTAAAACAATATCATACGCTTTTGATCTAGCATGTATTAAATTTTCTAAATCATAATTCTTAGGAGCTGTAAAAGGATGATGAAAAGATTTCCATTTTTTACCATCGTCATCCCAAATCATAAGAGGAAAATCAATAATCCATACAAAATTAAATTGTTTCTTATCTATTAATTTAAGGTCACTAGCTGTTTTAAGTCTGATAATACCTAATATTTTATTTACTAATTCTTTTTTCGTATTTGCTACAAGTATAATCATATCGTTTGGTTTTGCACTAAATTTGATACTTATATTTTTTAGAATCTTTGCGTCTAAACAATTTGTCAAATTAGATTTAATACCATCACTAGTAATTTTAATCCATGATAATCCATCCAAACCATTAATACGTACTAAATTAACTAATTTGTCTATTTTACTACGTGTATAATATAGTCCACCATTAGGTATGCATAAGCCTTTTATAGTTCCACCTTTATTAATTATTGAGGAAAAAATATTTAATTTATTTTTTTCAAATATTATTGATAAATCTTCTATATGTATGCTAAACCTAGTATCAGGTTTATCTGACCCATATTGTGATATCGCATCTATATATGATATTTTTTTAAATGGAATTTTTAAATTTATATTTAAAATAACTTTAAAAATTTTTGATATTAATTGTTCAGTCATGTTCATTATGTCATTTTCTTCTATAAAAGACATTTCAATATCTAATTGAGTAAATTCCATTTGTCTATCAGATCTTAAATCTTCATCTCTAAAACATTTAGCTATTTGATAATATTTATCAAATCCGGATATCATAAGAAGTTGCTTAAATAATTGAGGGGATTGAGGCAGAGCAAAGAAACAACCTTTATGTAATCTAGATGGTATTAAAAAGTCTCTAGCGCCTTCTGGAGTAGATTTTGCTAATAAAGGAGTTTCTATTTCTATAAATTTGTTATTATCCATAAAATTTCTTATTTCTTTTATTATATTATGTCTTATAATAAAATTTTTCTGAAAATTTAATCTACGAAGATCTAAATATCTGTATTTTAATCTTAATTCTTCAGAAATTTCATTGTGTTTAGAAATTTCAAATGGTAATTTGCAGGCAGTATTTAATATTTTTAATTTTTGTGCAGACAGTTCAACTTTACCTGTGAAAATAGCATGATTTATTGTTTCTTTTGCTCTTTTCCTTATAATACCTCTTACAACAATTACATATTCATTATGTAATGATTTAGCCATTTGGAATAAATCTACATTTTCATTAGAAAAAACTACCTGTAAAATTCCATATCTATCTCTTAAATCTACAAATATCAGTCCTCCATGATTTCTACAAGTATTTACCCAACCAGATACTGTAACTAATTTACCAATTTTATCTTCTTTAATTTCTCCACAATAATCACTTCTATTCATATAAATTTTCTCTTCATATTTTTATAAATTTATTCTTCAATTTTTTCAAAAAACTACTTAATTCAACAGGAATTTTATCTCCAAATTTAGAATAGTAATCTTCTATCATTTCAATTTCTTTTAACCATTCATTAGTATTAATTTCAAATAATTTTTTTAATGTTTCATTTTTAATTTTAAGATTATCTAAAACTAATTCATTTATATTAGGAAGTAAACCTATTTTAGTTTTAATTGCCCCTACTTTATTATTAATTCTATCTATCATCCATTTAATAATTCTGGAATTTTCTCTAAATCCAGGCCACATAAAATTGTTGTTATCATCTTTTTTAAACCAATTTACCATAAATATTTTTGGATAATGTATAATTCTTTTTCCTATATTTAACCAATGTTGGAAATAGTCTCCCATATTGTATCCACAAAATGGAAGCATTGCCATAGGATCCCTTCTAACATTTCCTATAGTCCCACTAGATGCCGCTGTAGTTTCAGACCCCATTATTGAAGCAAGAAAGACTCCAGCTTCCCAATTTTCTGCTTCATATACAAGTGGTATAGTGTTTCTTCTACGTCCTCCAAAAATAATGCCTGATATAGGAACCCCATTAGGATTATTATATTCTTTTGATAATGTTGGACAATTATAAATTGAAACAGTAAATCGAGAATTTGGATGAGCAGCAGATTCTGAAGAAAACTTATTGTATTTTTCTCCTCTCCAATTTATTAGATTGTTGGGAATTTTTTGAGACATTCCTTCCCACCATGGAGTGTTATCATCTGTGTTTATAGCTGTATTAGTAAATAATGTAGGAAAAAAATTTTTATTTTTGAGAGTATTTATCATAACAGGATTAGTTTTAAGACTTGTTCCTGGAGCTACACCAAAAAATCCAGATTCAGGATTTATTGCATAAAGACGTCCATCCTTACCTACATTAATCCATGCGATGTCATCTCCTAAAGTCCAAATTTTATAATTTTTAAGAATCGGTTCTAAAAGAGCTAAGTTTGTTTTACCACATGCTGATGGAAATGCCCCTAAAAAATATAAGATTTTATTATCAGGTGTTTGTACTCCTATTATTATCATGTGTTCTGCAAGCCAACCTTCTTTCCAACCTAAATATGAGGCTATTCGTAATGCATAACACTTTTTACCTAATAAGGCATTACCTCCATATCCAGATCCAAAACTCATTACTAAATTATCTTCTGGAAAATGCATAATAAATCTTTTATTAGGATTTACATCTCCTATTGAATGAATACCTTTAAAAAAATCATTAGTATTACCTATTCTATTAATTGCTTGTTTGCCAGTTCTTGTCATAATTCTCATACTTAGAGCAACGTAAATTGAATCTGTTATTTGTACACAATTCTTAGCATACTGTGAATCAGGAGTTCCCATGATAAAAGGAATTACATACATTGTTCTATTTAACATGGATCCATTAAAAAGAGTTCTCATTTTTTCTTTGGCTGTTTTTGGACACATCCAGTTATTATTTGGACCAGCTTGTTTTTTTAAAGAAGTACATACAAACGTTAAGTGTTCTGTACGAGCTACATCATTTGGATTGGATCTATGATAATAAGAATTAGGGAATTTTTCATTATTTAATTCATTTATAACTTTAGAAGTTTTAGCAATATTTATCAATTCTTTTGCTTCTTCTTGCGAACCATTCATAATATAAATATCTTTAGGTTTACATAATTCTTTCATTTCATTTACAAATGTTTCAAAAGCATTTTTCATATTTTAAATACTCCTTAAAGGTTTTATAACCAAACTCTTTTTTTCTCTTGTGTAATTATTTCTTTTGTAGGATATATTTCCATTAATATCTCCTCTGGTTTAAACCACAATTTAATTTCTCTTTCTGCTTCTATTAAATCAGAAGAACAATGAATTACATTTTCGAATAAGCCATTTGTAGTTATTCTACCATAAGCGCCTCTTATTGAGGTAGGTTTGGCTTTTTCTGGATTAGTATCTCCTATAATATCCCTTATTCTTAATATTGCATTTTCTCCATGATATATAAATGCTAATATTTTATTACATGGAATTTCATAAATGTTACCTTGTATATAATTTAGCAAATTTTCAAAAAAAGGTTTATCCTTTAAATTTTGATAATGTTGTCTAGCTAAATTTTTTGTTACTTTTACTATTTTTATTCCTAAAATATCTAATTTAGTTTCAGATAATTTAGTCAAAACATTTCCAACAATAGCTTTTCTAATTCCATCTGGTTTAATTAAAACTAACGCATTATTAATCATTCATTTTCCTTTAAAAAAAATTGAAAATATCCTTTGTTATATATAACTTTTAATAAAATATTTAATTATTCCAGAAATTATATATGTACTAAATATTATAAATGTGAAAACAAAAATAAGTTTTTTTTCTATAATTAATATTAATACTAGTAAAAAAAATATTAAAAACAATAACAACTGTAAAATTTTTGGTTTTGATGAATTTATGTTTTTTAATGAAATATAAGGAATGTTTGAAATCATTAATAATGACAAAATAAATGTTATAACAAGTAGTAAATTAAAAACAATAATTACTATATCATTATAATTGTTATAATTTTTAATAAAAAATTCATAACTTAATATAAAAGATATTAAAAATCCTGCTGAAGCTGTAGTAGGTAAACCAATAAATGAATTATTTATAACATTAACATTAGAACTTAAATTATATTTAGCTAGTCGCAGTGTACTACACAAAACAAAAATTGTTGTTATTAATACACTAAAATTACTTCCTATATTTTTAGATATTAGCTCGTATGTTAAAATTGATGGAGCTATACCAAATGAAATAGAATCTCCAATAGAATCCAAATATATTCCAAATTTTGTAGTAGTATTAGTTATTCTTGCGATTTTACCATCAAAAAAATCAAACAACATAGCCATTGAAATTAATAATGAAGACTTTACAATTTCTTTATTAAAAGATTTTATTATAGATAAATATCCACAAATTATATTACCACAAGTAAAAATGGAAGGAACAATATAAATATTTTTTTTTAATACATTAAAAATTATTTTTTTCATATTTTTATACGGTTTTTAAGATTGCCAATATTGTATAACCTGAAACTACTTTTTGTCCTACTTTTGTTTGAATATTAACATTTTTAGGCATATGTAAGTCCACTTGTGATCCAAATTTTATTAATCCAATTTTATCTCCTACTTTTAATTCATCGCCTTGTTTTACCCAAGTTATACAACGTCTAGCTATTATCCCTGCAATTTGTTTAATTATGTATATTCCATTGTCATTTTCTATAGTTATAATATTTTGTTCATTAACTAAATGAGCTGTAGCAGACATTGCTTTTAAGAATTTTCCTTTTTTATGTTCAACATTTAAAATTTTTCCTGAAACTGGAGACCGTTGTAAATGGACATCAAAGATTGATAAAAATACTCTAATTATTTTTTCTGAACCACTATCTGATATTTCTAAAATTGTTCCATTACAAGGTGAAATAATTAAATTATTTCCAGATGTAATTTTAACTTCAGGATCTCTAAAAAACCAAGCAAACAGTAAAGATAACAAAACAAATAATAATCCTATTACAATTAATAATTTTATATAATAACTTATTATTAATAATATCAAACCTAGTATTCCAAAAAATTTAACAAATGGATATCCTTCTTTGACAATGCGCAAAAGTATATACCCTCCATACCAATAACTATAATAAAATATACAAAAAATTAAACGTTAACTAACATTAATATACTTATATTTTTAATTTTTTATTTTCCAGGATAAATAACTATTTATAAACATATCTATATCACCATTTATAATTAAATTTATTTTTGAAGATTCATAATTACTTCTATGATCTTTCACAAGATGATATGGCATAAAAATATAAGAACGTATTTGATTTCCCCATTCTATAAGACTTTTTTCACTATGATGTTTTTTATTTAAATTACACTTTTTTTTATATTCAAATTCATATAATTTAGCTTTTAATAATTTTATTGCAATAGCTCTGTTTTTTATTTGAGATCTTTCATTTTGAGATTGAACAATTATCCCTGTTTTTAAATGTGTAATTCTAACAGCTGAATCTGTTGTATTAACATGTTGCCCTCCAGCCCCTGAAGCTCTATATGTATCTATTCTTATGTCTTTATTATTAATAATAATATCAATTTTATCGTTTACTTCTGGAATGACATCAACAGAACAGAAAGAAGTATGTCTTCTTTTATTTGAATCGAATGGAGAAACTCTAATTAATCTATGTATTCCTATTTCTGATTGCAACATTCCATAAGAATATTGACCTCTTATTAGCATTGTTATTTTTTTTATACCAACTTCCTCGCCACTTAAAATGTAAACTATTTTTGTTTTAAAATTATGATTTTCTGCCCATCTTAAATACATTCTACTTAATATTTGAGCCCAATCACAAGATTCTTTACCTCCAGCGCCTGCATTTATAGATATAAATGCATTATTTTCATCATTTTGTCCTGTAAATTTTAATTTGATTTCTAATTTTGATAATTCTTCATTTATATCTTTTATTTCTTTTGTAACTAACTGCTCATCAGCATTTTCTAATGTAATTAATTTTGCAAATTCTATTAAATCTTTTATTTTATTATTAATGTTATACCAAGATTTATATATATTTTTTAGATTATTAAGTTTTACTACGGTTTTTTCTACTGTATTTTTGTTATTCCAAAATGATAAATTAGATATTTTGCATTCAAGTTCTTGAATTTGTTTCTTTTTAATATTTATTTCAAAAAGATTACTTAAAATATTTATCCTTTTTTTATAAGATTGAATAATATGTTCTAACATTTCTAAACCTGTTTTATATTTATTATTGAAATAATGTAAAAAATGATACTATTATTATAAATAAAAAACAACAAAATATGAAAAAATCCCCATGTTTTGCATAAAATGTATTAAAATTATTTTGTTTAAAATGTCCAATAATTAAGGATTTATTTAATACTTTGCTTTTTTTTATAATATTACCTTTATCATCTATAATTCCTGAAATTCCAGAATTTGCTGATATTAAAATAGTTTTTCTTATTTCAATTGCTCTAAATATATTCATTATAAAATGTTGGTATGGAGCAGAAGTATTAAAAAACCAAGCATCATTAGTATGATTCGAAATTACTTTGGCCCCAGAAAATATAAATTTTCTACAAACAATAGGTGTAAAATTTTCAGAACATATCATAGAACCTATTTTTAGGTTATTATAATTAAAAATATTACTATCAGTACCTGCCGTAAAATTTTCTGATATATTAAACAAACGAAAAAACTTTTGAAAAATAAAATTTAATGGTACATATTCTCCAAAAATAACTAAATGATTTTTTTTATGAAGTTTTCTTAAACATTTATTCTTAGCAAATGCTATAACCACATTGAACAAATTACCATCGTTGTTTTTATATAATGATCCTATAATATTAATACCTCCAAATATGTTAGTTATGTGTTTAATAGTATTAAATAAAATTTGTTCTCTAAAAATTAATCTGGGAATAGCTGTCTCAGGCCATAGAATTAAATCATATTTTCTGTTTATTTTATAAGAATAATTTTTAAATATATTTAAAATATTATTAATATAATTTTTATTCCATTTTTCTTGTTGAGAAATATTTGGTTGAATTATAGCAACAGAATATTTTTGTTTATTTATGGAAAGATTATTAAATTTATTATATCTAATCACTCCAAACATTAAAATCAAAAAAAACAGTATGACAAAAATATGTAATAAATCAAAACATGAGAATTTTAGTTTATTATTAATGATATTTAAATAGACATAGTTATTATTTTCGGTATAAAAATTATAATAAAAAAGCTTATAATACACTAATTTAAAATATATATATTTTTTTAAGAAAAAATATAAAATAAAATTTGAAAGTATTATTAAAAAAGAAATTCCATACACTCCTGTAAATTCAACTAATTGTATCAACCATATAAACTTGAATTGAGAATATCCTATTAATCCCCAAGAGAATCCAGTCAAAAAATAGGTTCTTATATATTCTAATAATATCCAAACACAAGATCCAAAAATTATTAACAATAATTTATATTTTATTTTTTCTTTAAAAAAACTAATTATTATACTCCAAATTCCCCAATATAAAGCTAAATATGACCATAAAATAGAAGACATTAATATTGAATATATATATGCAAGCTGTGTTTTTAACACTAGTGTAATCCAATAAAGTTCTAACATATTAAAAATAAAACCAGAATAGAAGCCATAAAAAAAAGCTTTTTTAGGATTATTTGACATAATTACTGAAATTATTGGTAAGAAAGATATCCATATTAATGGATAAAAATTTATTTTAGGAAAAGCAAAAGCTGTTAATAGCCCGGTTACTGTACATAATAATATATCAATAATATAAGACTTCGCCATTATGATTTTATTCATAAAAACTTAATTAATTTTTTTATAAGTTTACTTTATCAGTTTTAAAAATATATTGTAAAGTACATTCTCTTATATTTTTCATCATAGTTTTAAATAAAACATATGCTTCTTTTTGATATTCTAGTTGAGGATCTTTCTGAGCATAAGCTCTAAATCCTATTCCATACTTCAGTTGTTCAAGTGCATACAAATTTTCCCTCCAAAAAAAATCTATATTAGATAATAATATTTTTTTTTGTATAGAGTATATTGTTTCTTTTGAATATTTAATGAATTTTTTTCTATATGCAGATATTATTATTTCTTTCATATTGAATTGTATAAATTCTTTTGTTAAATATCTTTCATTATTTAGGACAAATTTATGATTTATATTAAATCTTTTTAACATCCAATTTTCTAATGTAGGTAATAAATTTTCATCAATTTTCTTATTTTTATGAATATAAATATTATTTTCAAGCATTTGACATATCATATTTTCTATAATATATGATATGTCATTATTATCTAATACTTCATTTCTTAATTTATAAATTAATTCTCTTTGTTTATTAATTACATTATCAAATTCCATTAATTGTTTTCTCATATCAAAATTCATATTCTCTATTTTTTTTTGAGCATTTTCAACTGCTTTTGATATCCAAGAGTGTTGTATATTTTCATTTTCTTTAAAGCCTAATTTTTTCATAATTATTGATATTTTGCTAGAACCAAAAAGTCTCATTAGTTCATCATCCATAGAAAGAAAGAATCTAGTAGACCCAGGATCTCCTTGTCTACCGGATCTGCCCCTAAGTTGGTCGTCAATTCTTCTAGCTTCGTGTCTTTCTGTCCCTATTATATGAAGTCCTCCATAATTTATAATTTCATTTCTAAGTTTTTCATTGCCTAACCCAAGTTTAATATCAGTTCCTCTACCTGCCATATTAGTAGCTATAGTAACTGCATTTTTTGTACCTGCTTGTGCAATTATTTGTGCTTCACTTTTGTGATTTTTGGCGTTTAAAACTTTATGTGGTATTCCTATTTGTTTAAGCATTGTTGAAATTTGTTCAGATTTATTTATGGATCTAGTACCTACAAGTACAGGTTGTCCTTTTTTTAAAAAAAAAATTATTTCTTTTACTATTGCTAAATTTTTTTCTTTTTCTGTTCTATATATTACATCTGGATAATCTTTTCTTATTATAGGTTTATTAGTAGGTATTTTAATAACTTTTAATTTATAAATTGTCCAAAATTCTTTAGCTTCATTAAAAGCAGTGCCTGTCATACCTGAAAGTTTTTTATAAATTTTAAAAAAATTTTGAAATGTTATAGTTGCAAAAGGTTTATTTTCACTTGTAATTTTTAAGTTTTCTTTCGCTTCTATTGCTTGATGTAATCCTTCAGACCATCTTCTACCAGGCATAAGTCTTCCTGTAAATTCATCAACAATTATTATTTCATTATTTTTAATAATATATTCAATATCTTTATGAAATAAATTATTAGCTTTTATAGCCTGAATTATATGATGAGCCCATTCTGACTGAAAGGCATTATAGATATTATCAATTCCTAAAAAATTTTCTGTTTTTTTTATTCCTTGTTCAGTTAAAATAGCAGAATTATTTTTTTCATCAATAATATAATCATATCCGTTTGTTAAATCTAAATTTTTATATTTTGCTTTTATCATATCATTTTCTGTAACTTTCTTACCTATGAGCAATTTTGCTATTTTATCAGATATATAATACTTATTATTTGTTTCATCACATGGCCCAGATATGATAAGTGGTGTTCTAGCTTCATCTATTAAAATGGAATCAATTTCATCTATGATAGCATAATTTAAAGATCTCAAAACTCTATCATTTTTATTGTTAACCATGTTATCTCTTAAATAATCGAATCCTATCTCATTATTAGTCACATATGTTATATCACAATTATATGCATGTTTTCTATCTATAGCGCTTGTATTGTGTTCAATACTACCTACTGTTAATCCCAATTTTTTATATATAACTCCCATCCATTCTTTATCTCTTTTAGCTAAATAATCATTCACAGTTACTATATGTACTCCATTCTTAGGTAAAGCATTTAAATATGCGGATAATGTAGCAACTAAAGTTTTTCCTTCACCTGTTTTCATTTCAGCAATGTATCCTTTATGTAATACGTATCCACCTATAATTTGGACATCAAAATGTCGTAATCCTATAGTTCTAATAGAAGCCTCTCTTACACAAGCGAACGCTTCTGGTAAAATACTATCCAAGGTTTCTCCATTAAATATACGATTTCTAAATTCTATTGTTTTTGATTTTAGTTCATTATCAGTTAATTTTTTTATGTTGGCTTCAAATTTGTTAACTTTATTAGCTATTTTTTTAAAATCTTTAAAATTTTTATTATTTTTAAATTCTAAAAGTTTATTTAAAATTTTTTTTAACACAATTATTACACCTTTGTTTATATATTAAATATCATAAAAATTTAATAATAATTTGATTAGATACAAATACATATTTTTTATTGAGCTTAATTCTATTCCCGTTCCTTTCTAGAAATTTATATCTTAAACATTTCTTAAGTATATTCTGATATTTTAATGAATTAAAACATTTAATATCTACTCCTTCTTTTAAAAGTCTTAAACCTAAGATAATAGCTTCTGTATTATGTAATTTTTTGTTAATATATTCTTTTTCAGATTTAACTTCTTTATAACTTTTTATTAATTTTATATATTTTTTTATGTTAGTAATATTTTTATATCTTATCCTGTTAAAATATCCTGATGCTCCTGCACCTATTCCTATATATTCTTTATTGTACCAATAATTTATGTTGTGAATTGAATGTTTATTATATTTTGACCAATTAGAAATTTCATATTGAATGTATTTTTTTTTAGATAATAAGTCAACAATTATATTGTACATGTTTTTTTGAAGCTCAGTATTTAAAGATACTTTTTTATTATGAAAATGAGTATTATTTTCTATTGACATAGGATAAATGGATAAATGTTCACTATTAAATAAGAAAACTTTGTTTAAACTATCTTTTAAGTTATTTATTGTTTGATTTTGAAAACCATAAATTAAGTCAATATTTATATTATCAAATCCTTCTTTCCTGGCATTTTCATAGCATTTACAAAAAGTTTGAAAATTATGAGTTCTTCCTAATAATTTTAAAGCTCTGTCATCTGTAGATTGTAATCCAAAACTTAATCTGTTTACACCTTCATTATTTAATAAATGTAGTATCTCTTTTGAAGCGGTTTCTGGATTTAATTCTACTGTAAATTCTAATATTTTTTTTAGATTGAAAGTTCTGTTTATTAATAATAAAAGTTTTTCCATTTGTTTGTATGATAATGAAGAAGGAGTCCCGCCTCCAATATATATAGAATTTATTTTTTTATTTTTAATTTTTCTAATATGAATGCTTAAAGCTTCAACATATTGATCTGCTAGAATAGAATTGTATTTTCTAGAAAAAAAATTGCAATAAAAACATTTTTTGTAACAAAATGGAATATGTATGTATAAACCATATGATGACATTATATATATTAACTTTTTAATATAATAATACTTGTGTAATTTACCATTTTAATATAGGTTTTCTTGCAGCTACCACCTCGTTTAATCTTTTAACCTCAGTATTAAATGGAGAATTTTTAACTTTTTCTGGATTACATTCAATTTCATCAATTATTTTTAGTAAAGTTTCTGAAAATTCATCTAATGTTTGTTTTGATTCTGTTTCAGTGGGTTCAATCATTATAGCTTCTTCTACAATGGTTGGAAAATATATTGTTGGAGCATAATAACCATAATCTAAAAGTCTTTTAGCTATATCTATTGTTTTGACTCCATTTTTCAAGATAACTTTCGGAGCCAAAACAAATTCATGCATACATTTATCTTCACATGAAACTTTAATTTTATGTTTCAGTTTAGCTAATAAATAATTAGCATTTAAAACAGCATATTTAGAAACATTTTTCAAACCTTCTTTTCCCAAAGATCTTATATATACATATGCTTTTAAAATAACAGGGAAATTACCAAAAAAAGCTTTTACTTTACCGATACTGTTAGGTTTAAAGTAGTTAAAACAAAACTCATGTTTCTTAATTTTTATAATTCTAGGAATAGGTAAAAATGGTTCTAAAAACTTTTTGACACCAACAGGGCCTGAACCTGGCCCCCCTCCTCCATGTGGCGTAGAAAAAGTTTTATGTAAATTTATATGCATAATATCGAAACCCATATCTCCAGGTTTGGCTACTCCAAGAATGGCATTTAGATTAGCTCCATCATAATATAATAAACTACCATTTTCGTGTATCAGTTCAGCAATTTCTAATATTTTTTTTTCAAAAATACCTAAAGTATTAGGAACTGTTAACATAACAGCTGCGACTTCTGAATTCAAAATATTTTTTAATTTTTGTAAAGAAATGTTACCATTTTTTTCTGATTTTAAAGAAATAACTTCAAATCCGGCATATGTAGCAGATGCTGAATTAGTTCCATGCGCAGAGTCAGGAATAATTATTTTAGTTCGTTTTTGTTTAATTGAAGCGAAATATTTAGCAATAATCAATAATCCCGTAATTTCACCATGAGCGCCAGCCGCTTGTTGCAATGAAAAAGCGTCCATACCTGATATTTTACATAAAATTTCTTCTAAATTATACATTATTTCTAATGACCCTTGTACGGTTATTAAATCTTGTAATGGATGTAACATTGTAAATTTTTCTAATTTAGCAATATATTCATTAACTAATGGATTGTATTTCATTGTACAAGATCCAAGTGGATAAAAAACAGTACTTAAAGCATAATTTTTCCTTGAAAGATTTGTAAAATATCTAAACAATTCATTTTCTGAAATAGTTGGAAGTTGTAATTTAGATTTCCTAATTAAGTTTTCCGGAACAGTTATATTATCAATTTTTATATCAGAGTTAATATGGTATGCAGAAGCGCAATCTGATGATAATTCATTTAATAATTTCCTCATTTTTACTTATTTTATCCTTAATTTTTTAATTATATACTTGAAAGTATTTTTATAAGAGTATCAATTTCTTTTTTAGTTCTTTGTTCTGTAACACAAAATAACATACATTGCCTAAAGTCTTTTTTATTTAAAAAAGTATTAGATAAATTTAAAGGTCCAAGTATTCTATTATTTAGTAAAACAGTATTTATTTTATTTATATTTTTTTCAGTTTCTATTACAAACTCATTAAAAAAAAATTTGTTCTCTGAAAATTTTGCTCTGAAACCTTTTATAGCTCTAATTTTATTAAAAGCATATTTAGCTTTAGCAATATTAATTTTTGCAAGTTTTACAAATTCGTTTTTTCCCCATCCAGATAAAAAAACACATGCAGCTATAGCATTAAGAGAAGAATTAGAACATATATTAGAGGTAGCTCTTTCCCTTCTAATATGTTGTTCCCTAGATTGTAAAGTTAAAATAAACCCTGGATTTCCATTTTTATCAATTGTTTTTCCTACAAGTCTTCCTGGTATTTTCCAAGTTAAATATTTTTTTATTGCCATAAATCCAAGAGTACTACCGCCAAAATTCATTGGTAATCCTAAAGCTTGTCCTTCTCCAACAGCAATATCAGCACCATATTCTCCCGGACTACAAAAAACTCCTAATGACAAAGGATTTACTACAGAAATAAACAATATATCACTTTTTTTAACAATAGAAGATATAGTTTTCATATCCTCAACAATACCAAAAAAATTAGGAGATTGTATTACTATTGTAATTATTGTTTGAATATCATTAAGTAAAAATTCGTTCAATTCTTTTATATCTATACTACCATCATGAGTTTTTAAAAATACAATATCTACATCAAAATTTTCTAGATAAGTTAGTATTGTTCTTATATATTCAGGGTTTAATGCTGATGATATTAAAATTTTACCTTTAGGTATATTTTTAATTTTTAATGCAAGCAATATTGCCTCTACTACAGCTGTTGCTCCATCATAAAGAGAAGCATTGGACACATCTAAACCGGTTAAAGCACAAATTAAACTCTGATATTCAAAAATAGCTTGCAAAGTACCTTGACTAGCTTCTGCTTGATAAGGAGTATATGATGTCCAGAACTCAGATCTACCAATTATTTCGTTAACTAATGAAGGTATAAAATGATCATATATTCCAGCACCTCTAAAACATGTTAATAACTTATTCTTTCTTGCTGTGTCTTTAAACTCTAGACAAATTTCTTGTTCAGTTTTACCTTCTTCAATACTAACATTCGAAATTAATTTCTCTGGAATCATATCAAACAATTCGTTAATTTTATTAACTTTTATTGTCTTGAGCATTTCTTGAATATTTTTTTTATTACGTTGTGTATAATCCATAAATTATTTATATGTTTTTTATATTAGTTCTTTATAGTCTTTTGCAGTAAGCAACTCATTAAATTCATTGTTTTTTATAAATTTAATTACAAATAAATATCCATCATTATATGGTGATTTATTTATAATTTCTGGGAAATTTATAATTCTCTCATTTATAGAAACGATTATTCCACTGACAGGAGAATATATATCAAATGCTGACTTTACAGATTCTAATATTGCAATTGAATCTCCTTTGTTTACGACCTTATTTATTTCAGGTAATTCTACATGTACAATATCTGTAATTTCTTTTTGAGCAAAATCTGTAATTCCTATTTTTGCTTCATTTTTATTAATGACCGCTAACCATTCATGACTTTTTGTATATTTCAAATTTTCAGGAATATTCATTAACTCCTCCACTCATTATTCTCTCTTCTACCTCATTATATATTTTTTTTATATAAATGTTAATTATAAATATTTATGTTGGAAATATTTTAAATAATTCATGTAAAATAATAGCAGAGGCACATGACACATTTAATGAAGATATATCATTTTTTT
The DNA here is from genome assembly GCA_031262885.1 of Endomicrobium sp. Taxonomy (GTDB): domain Bacteria; phylum Elusimicrobiota; class Endomicrobiia; order Endomicrobiales; family Endomicrobiaceae; genus Endomicrobiellum. The sequence goes on along the minus strand of JAISGV010000002.1, from coordinate 54,695 downwards.
GTTGGATAGATATAATTAAATCACATCTTTTTTTAGTTAAAAAATGAATTCCTTTACTTTCACTTCCGAAAATTATAGCTATAGGTAATGAAAGGTTATTATTATTAATTGGTAGTTCATTATATCCATTTTCTATACCAACTATTAAAAATCCCTTTTTTTTTAATAAATATATTATTTGATTAATATTAGGTACTTTAGAAATAGCGATATATTCTATAGCTCCTACTGAAGTTTTAGCTACGGTTTGATTTATTCCAACTGTATGTTTTTTAGGTAAGATAACACCATCGATTCCAAAAACTACACAATTTCTTATTATAGCTCCTAAATTATTAGGATCGTTTATGTTATCTAATAATACTAATCTTTGAATACTATGTTTATTAATTAAATCTTTTATAGGTATGAATTTTATTGGAGAAACTTCTGCAATTATTCCTTGTGAATTTTTACTAATTTTTCTCAATTTATTCATTGGAACTTTATTTATAGTTATTCCTTTTTGTTTAGCAAAAAAAAGAATTTTTTTAAAAAAAGATTTTTCAACTGTATTAGAAATTAATAATTTATTTATTTGTCTTTTACCTACTTTTAAAAGTTCTAAGACAGAATGTCTTCCATAAATAATTTCAGTCTTTTTATTCATAATTATTTCTCATAAATATATATCCATGAAAAAGTTCTATATTTTGTATAATATGGAATTATTGTTTTTATTGTCTGATATTGCGTAACCCTTATCATTTATAAGTCTTCTTAATCTATCTGCTTCATTCCAGTTTTTATTTTTTCTAGCCTGATTTCTTTTATAGAATAACAATTTTAAATCGAAATCTATTTTTAATCCATTATTAGGTAAATTCAAACCTAAAGCTAAATCACTGAAATCTTCAAAAAGTTTTTTTAATTGTGAAAATCTTTCTCTACTTTTTATATTGCTAAAAATCTCTTTTAAAGATTTATTTTTTAGAACATGAAGATATGATAAGGCTTTTACAACATTAAAATTATCATCAATAGCATGAAAAAAATTATTTTGTAATTTTATTAAATCTTTATCAATTACTTCATTTGCAGAGAATTTTGTAAATGAAGTAATTTTTTTATATGCATATTCAATGCTTTTTAATCCATTTTTTGCAGATGATAAAGATTTTTCTGTAAAATTTAAAAGTTTTGAATATTGCTGTGTTAAAAAATAATAGCGTATTATTTGGGGATCGTATTTATCCAGAATTGATTGTAAAGAAATGAATCGTTCAGTAGATTTGGACATTTTTTCATTACTCATAGTAACAAGTCCACTATGTACCCAATATTTAGCTAATTGTGCTTCATTATTAGTTTCACTTTGAGCAATTTCATTTTCATGATGAGGAAATATAAGATCTTTTCCTCCTCCATGAATATCAATTGTTTTACCAAAAGCTAAATATACCATAACAGAACATTCTATATGCCATCCTGGACGGCCTTTCCCCCATGGACTATCCCATACATTTGTTTTTATTTCATTTGATTCAGTTTTTTTCCACAATGCAAAATCTAATTCTTCTCTTTTATTGTATTTTTTAGAATTTATTATTGAACATAAATTATTTAAATTTTTGTTCCTTTTTGATAATTCTCCATATTTATTAAATTTTTTAACAGCAAAATAAACAGCATCACTAGTCTCATAAGCGAATTTTTTATTAATAAGAGATTTAATAAAATCAATAATTTCTGAAATTACTTGAGTTACATAAATATATTTATTTGCTTTTAGTACGTTAAGTTTATCTAGTTGTATAAAGTATTTTTCAATATAATTTTTAGTCAGTTCATATGTAGTTATATTTTTGTTTTTTGATATTTTTATAATTTTATCGTCAATATCAGTAAAATTTTGAACGTGATTTACAGTATAACCGTTCCTAATAAAATTTCTTTTTATAATATCAAAAATGGTATAAGTTCTTGCATGGCCTAAATGAACTTCATTGTAAGGAGTAATACCACAAACATACATTGACATATATTTTTTTTTAATTGGTATAAAAATTTCTTTTTTACCAGTTAAAGTATTGTATATGTTAATCATATTTACAACTCCGTTGTGTTTATTTTTATAAGATATTATTATAATTTGAAATGTAGTAACATACTACATTTTTATATATACATTTATTAATTGTATAATATATAACTAGTTTTCGTATTGTTATATATTATTATCTTTAAAAAAATATTGCAAAATACCATATGTAATTATGATAGCATTTTTTAGTATGATTAAAATTACAGTATTTATTATAACTGTGATTCATATATTATTAAATAAGAAGGATGCAAAAAGTGCAATTAATTGGATAACTTTAGTGTTTTTATCACCTTTTATGGGTACATTTTTATATGCTTTTTTGGGCATTAATAAAATAAGAAAAAAAGATATACAAATGTACGATAAAGTTAAATTTAAAAAAAATGTAGTACATAACATGCTTGTTAAACAAAAAAAAATGTTTACTAGTTTCAAAGAATATTATAAAAAATTTATAACTTTTGAATTTAATGTTTATCATAAGCCATTCCTTTTTAACAATGTAATATTACCATTACAAAATGGTATAGAAGCTTATCCAGAGATGTTAAAAGCTATACGAGAAGCTAAGAAAGAAGTATTAATAACTAGTTATATTTTTGATTATGATAGTGAAACAAGTAAATTTTTAAATGTTTTTAAAGAGATAATCAAAAAAGGTGTAAAAGTAAAAATTTTAATAGACGGTATAGGCACTTTTAAATTTTTAAAACGATCTGTAGAAAATAAACTTGCTGAAATAAAAGGTTTAGAATATGGCGTTTTTTTATCTCCATATATCCCAATAAAAATGCTTTCATTAAATTTAAGAAATCATAGAAAAATGATAGTTATTGATGAAGAAATAGCATTTTTAGGAGGCATGAATCTTTCCAAACGAAATACTATGATTGATAATGTTAACGAAGGTGTTTTGGATATTACATTTAAAATAACAGGGCCTATTATAGAACAAATAATAGAAGTATTTAAAAATGATTGGGAATTTGCAACAGGTAAAATATTTCGGTGTTTAACTTACAATATAAAAAAAAATAAAAATTTCTTTGGAGACATTCCTGCAAGGATAGTAGCTGGTGGTCCAGATAATGAAAATAGAATAATAGAATTAATTGTTCATGGAGCAATTAATATGGCTATAAAAACAATTATTATTACAACTCCTTATTTTTTACCAGAAGAAAATATTTTAACCGCTATTAAAATGGCTGCTATGAGAGGAGTAAATGTAGAAATATTAATTCCTTTTAAGAGTGATTGTGTTTTCATAGATTGGGCTTCAGAACCAAATTTTTTAGCTTTATTAGAAAGTGGAGTAAAAATATATAAGGTTCCTAGACCATTTGATCATAGTAAAATTTTTATAGTGGATGAAGAATGGATTTTTGTAGGTTCTGCTAATTGGGATGTTAGAAGTTTTAAATTTCATTTTGAAGCGAATATGGAAATGTTTAGTAAAGATTTAGCTAAAAAACTAACGAATATTATAATGATAAAGAAAAAAAAATCAAAAATAATTACTATAAAAGAATGTAGAGAGTTAACTTTTATGAAACGTATTAGAAATAATGCATATCATCTTTTGACACCATATGGCTAATAAATATAATATAAATAGAAATCGAAATGATTAAAAAATACAAATATACAAATATTTTAGGTTGGTCGTTGTCAAGATATAATCGCTTTATATCTTGTAAACGACGTTATTTTTATGATTATTATGCTAAATACGATGTGTGTATATCAAAAGAAAAAATATTTTTTCTTAAAAATTTAACTTCTAAAAACTTAGAAATTGGTAATATTGTGCATATTATTATAAAAGATATTCTAAAAAGATATCAAAAAAGCAGTAAAACTATAAATAAAGATAAATTTTTAAGATACATTTTTAATTTGGTTAAAGATTATTATAATTCTAAATTTTTTTTTGAAAATTATTATAAAACGGAAAATATTATTTTTTCTGATATTTATGAAAAAAGCATATTTATTATAAAAAATTTTTTAAATAGTACAAAATTTAAATGGATAATTGAAAAAGCGATTTTATATAAAGATAAGTGGATTATAGAACCAGAAGATTTTGGAGAGACAAGAATTGATAATTATAAAGCTTTTTGTAAAGTTGATTTTTTAGTACCATTTTCAAATAAACTATATATTTTAGATTGGAAAACAGGAAAACCAAAGAAAGAAGATCATTTGAAACAGCTTATAAGCTATTCATTATGGGCCATACAAAATTTTAATGTAAATACTGAAAGTATAGTACCGTTGATTAGTTATTTATATCCGTACTATTTTGAAAAAAATATTAAGATAAATATTGAATTAATAAATAAATTTAAGAGGAATATAAAAAAAGAAACTAAAGACATGTATAAATATTTAATTGATATAGAAAAAAACATTCCAAAAAATAAAGAAGAATTTCCTACATCGAATAATGTTTACATATGTAAATATTGTAATTATAAAGAAATTTGTTAGTTATATTTTTTCTGTTTTAAATTTTTATTAACAACTTATATTATGAATAAACTGTTATTATTAATTTATTTATTTATGATTTTAATTTTAAGTGTAACACTTATAATTTTATATAAGATTTTTTTATTTTCTATGAATAAAAAATTAGATAGCATAAATAATGCTTTTACTAGTAATTTAAAAACCGAACTAGAAAATGTAATTTTTAATACAATCGAAAAACAATCTGAAAGAATTGTAGGATACAGTAAATATTCTATTGAAAATATAATAAACCCGTTTAGTATTAAAGTAGATAATCTAAAAAGTAACATTGAAAAATTTGAAATATATGAGATTGAAAAAAATTCTTCATTACTGAAAGAATTAGACAATTTAAAGAACTTAAATAATAAATTAACTGAAGAAGCAAACAATTTAACCCAAGCATTAAAAGGTAATCATAAATTACAAGGATTATGGGGAGAATTAACTATAAAAAGAATTTTTGAACATGTAGGCATGATAGAAGGCTTGGATTATTCATCTCAAAAACAGTTTAATAATGGTTTTGGAAAAAAAATACCAGATTATGTTGTTAATTTACCAAACAATAAACATATCATAATAGATGCTAAAACTTCTCTAGGCGCTTACGAAAAATACTATAATTCAAATAATGAATCTGATAAGAAAATATACTTAAGAGAACATATCGCTAATGTAAAAAAACATATAGATGAATTAAATATAAAAGATTATTCTGATATCAATAACCTTAATCAAACTGAATATATTCTAATGTTTATTCCAATAGAAGGAGCATTCTCTGTTGTAATTGAAAATAAAATGAGTATTATATCTTATGCATATTCTAAAAATATATTTATTGTAACACCATCGACTATTTTAGTAACTATGAAGACTATAGAATACGTAAGAAGACAGGAACATCAGAATAAAAATGTTGCAGAAATAATAAAACAAAGTGGAATTCTATATGATAAATTTGTATCCTTTGCAGATACTTTGATTGATGTAGACAAGAAAATATTAGAAACTAAAAATAAAATACAAGATGCCTTAAAAAAATTATCATTATCTGATAAATATGGACACAGTATTATAAGTAGAGTAAAGAAATTAAAAGATTTTGGGATAGTAAATAAAAAAGATATTTCTAATAAATTTTAATAAGATAATATATATATGAGGTTAATATAAATTGATATTATGTAAATATAAACTTCTAAGTAAAACTCTTTTATTACAAAACTATCTTAAAAAATATAAGTTAAATATTATTTTTAATAATAGTTCATTTAAAAATTATATGGTAAAATTAACAACTGATCCAAATTATGGAGTTATTTATATTTATTACAAACCAACAAAAGATACATATTTACTAAAAAAGAAACTTAAAAATTCAAGAATAGAAGAAATAATTGATACTACATGGAATTTAATGAATGATTGTAAGATTTATTCAGCAAAAACAGGTATTTATGAAGCTTTTGTAGATGGCTCTTTTACTTCAGGAATGGCTAGCTACGGAGCTATTATATATCTTGGAAATAAGATAAAAGCTAAATTGTTTGGAATTATTAAAAATAAAGAGTATATAAAATTCAGACAATTTATAGGAGAATTAAAATCTGTTACAAAAGTAATAAAGTGGTGTGAAGTTAATTATGTTAAAAGAATCAGAATTAATTATGATTATTTAGGTATAGAAAACTTTGCTACAGGAACATGGAAAGCTAGAAACATAATATCTAAGAAATATGTAAATTTTCTTATTAATACAAAAATAAAAATTGAATGGAGACATATAAAAAGTCATTCAGGAAACATAGGAAATAATAGTGTTGATTTATTAGCAAAAAAAATTCTTTTAATAAAAAAATAATTTTAAATTTATAATTGAGAGTTTAATTTTGAAAGCAGAATTTGTTCATTTACATAATCATACTGAATATTCACTTTTAGATGGTTCTTGTAAATTACTTAATAATGGAAAGCCTAGTGAATTATTTACACTAATAACAAATTATAAAATGTCAGCTCTTGCTATTACTGATCATGGTAATATGTATGGAGCTATGGAATTTTATCATGCTTCTTTACTTAGTGGTATAAAACCTATAATTGGATGTGAAGTTTATATTACAACTTCTCGTTTTAATAAAAAATTGGGAAATAAAAAAGGGAATTATAATCATTTAACTTTATTAGCTAAAGATTTTATTGGATATCAGAATCTTATGCGTATAGTAAGTATAGGTTTTATAGAAGGGTTTTATTATAAACCTAGAATTGATAAAGAAATTTTAAGTAGGTTTAATGATGGATTAATAGCTTTATCAGGTTGTCTTGCAGGGGAAATTGCAACTGCTTTAAGTGAAAATAATGTAAAACAAGCACAAGATGTAGCCATAGAATATAGAAATATTTTTGGTAAAGATAACTTTTATATAGAAATTATGGATAATAATTTAAAAGAGCAAAAAAAAATAATACCAAAATTAATTGAATTATCAAAAAAAACTAATATACCGATGGTAGTTACTAATGATTGTCATTTTTTATTGCAAAGTGATTATGAAATTCATGATGTATTATTATGTATAGGCACTAACAAAATTTTAACTGACAATAAAAGATTGCGTTTTGGATCTGACCTTTTTTATTATCGCAGTCCAGAAGAAATGAGTGCTACTTTTTCTTATATTCCAGAAGCCATAAAAAATACTTTAAGTATTGCAGAAAAAGTTGATATTAAAATTCCTGAAGGAAAACCTCTTATACCAAAATTTAAAATTCCAGGAAAATATAATTCTGATACAGAATATCTAAGAACTATTTGTAATATAGGTTTTGAAAAAAGATATAAATATATTTCTTATGATAAAAAATTAGAATATAAAAAAAGATTAGAGGATGAACTTGTTACTATTGAAAAAATGGGATTTTCATCTTATTTTTTAATAGTTGCAGATTTTGTAAATTATGCGAAATATAATAATATTCCAGTAGGTCCAGGAAGAGGTTCTGGAGCAGGTTCAATAGTAGCTTATAGTTTAGGAATTACTGATATTTGTCCATTAAAATATGGACTTATTTTTGAGAGATTTTTAAATCAAAATAGAAGTTCCATGCCAGACTTAGATATAGATTTTGCTGATTTTGGCAGAGATGCTGTTATAAAATATGTAATAGAAAAATATGGTAAAGATAAATGTGCTCAAATTATAACCTTTGGTTCTATGCAAGCTAGATTAGTTATAAAAGATGTTGCAAGAGTTATGGGTTTTACAGCTTTAGAAGCTAGTAATATAACTAAATTTATACCGTATAATACTAACATTGCTAATGCCATAAAAAATTCAAAAAGTTTTTTGAATTTTATTAAAAGTGATAAAAGAATAGAAAAGCTAATAAAAATTTCAAAAAAATTAGAAGGATTAAAAAGACACGTAGGAATTCATTCGGCAGGAATGGTTATAGCAAATGAGAATATTACGAATTATTCTCCTTTATCTAAAAGTTCTAGGAATAATGTTATTACTACTCAATATGATGGAACTTGTCTTAGTTATTTAGGATTATTAAAAATAGATTTTTTAGGTTTAAAAACTCTTACTGTTATTAATGACTGTGTATCCTACATAAAAGTTAAATTTCCGAATTTCAATTTAGAAAAAATTTCTTTGAATGATAAAATTACATATGATCTTCTTAGTAAAGCAAATACTACAGGTGTTTTTCAACTTGAGAGTAAAGGTATAAAAGATTTATTATTTAAATTGAAACCAAGTTGTATTAATGATATTATTGCTATAAATGCTTTATATAGACCTGGGCCTATAGGTTCTGGTATGTTAGAAAATTTTGTTAATAGAAAACATGGGAATATAAAGATTACTTATGATCATCCATTACAAGAAACAATTTTAAGTGATACTTATGGAGTAATTTTATATCAAGAACAAGTAATGCAAATGGTAGTATTACTTGCCGATTTTACTTCGATAGAAGCAGATATTTTTCGTAAAGCTATAAGTAAAAAACTCCCAGATGTTATAGAAAATTTTAGAGAAAAATTTATAAAAGGTTCTTTTGTAAAAAATAAAATTAGTAAAAATATTTCTGAAAAAATATTTAATAATATTATGTCTTTCGCTGGATATGGATTTAACAAGTCACATGCTGCAGCATATAGTATTATTTCTTATAGAACAGCATATCTAAAAGCAAATTATCCTTTAGAATATTTTACTGCTTTATTGAACAGTGAAATTTTAAGGAGTGGCAGTAAAGATAAGGATAATAAAACTAAACTCGTTATATATTTAAATGATGCCAAGAATTTCGGAATTAAAATATTATCACCAAATATACAATTTTCTGATGGTAAATTTAAGATATGTGGTAAAAATAGTATTCGTTTTGGGCTTCTTGCTATTAAAAATATAGGAGAAACATTTACTGACTATATAGAAAAATTATCAGCAAATAGTAATAATAAGCGTTTTAATAATATAGAAGATTTTTTTCAAAAAATTGTTTTATATTCTTCTAATAAAAAAAATATAGAAAGTTTAATAAAATCAGGTGCTTGTGATTGTTTAGGAAGTAATAAATTTTATTTAAGGGCTAATTTACTACAAAATATTAAATTTTTTATTAAAAAAGCTTTAGATAAAAAAAAAGGTTTTATGCAAGGGATACTATTTGATCATATTGATAATAAAAAATATTTGGATAGTACGATAATACCACTTGAATTACTTGAATTACTTAATTTTGAAAAAGAAGTTTTAGGGTTATATATTTCAGGATATCCTTTAGATAATGTTAAAGAATATTTAGAATTATGTTCTGATTATAATATAAAATATATTAATGATAATATATCTAAATTATCTCAAAGCGTAATTTGTACTTATGGTTTATTAACTATAATAAAAAATAATATTTCTAAGACAAAAAGAAAATTATATGCAAAGTTTAGAATAGAAGATTTTTGGACAAATATTGAATGTATTATTTTTCCAAATAATTTTGAAAAATTGAAAAAATATTTAGTATTAAATACTATTATTGTAGTGAAAGGCAAGCTATTAAACACTAAAAAAAATGTAGAAATGGTAGTGGAAGAAATTAGATCAATAGAAGAAATAAATAAAAAATTTTTAGATGCTAAAGAAATTCATATAAAAATTTTAGTTAAAGATTATAAAAAGATTGTGAGTTTTGAATTAAAAAAAATTTTTATGAAATATAAAGGTAAAACTAGAGTTTATATAAATTTAGTAGATAATATTCATGGTAATTTTTATATTAAAACAGATTATTTTATTAATTGTTCAAATGATTTTTTTAATAATATTATGAATATAATTGATAAAAAAAATATAATCAGAATACAATAAAATATTTATTTAAAAATGAGAGAAATTAAAAAATGTTAGATATAAAATTTATTAGGAAAAATATTGAACTAGTGAAAAAAGCTCTATTGTGTAGAAATGAAAATATAGATATAGAACAATTATTATACCTAGATGATGAAAAGAAAAAAATTTTGAAATCAATAGAAAAACTGAATAATTATAGAAACAAAAAATCTAAAGAGATTTCTAGATTTATTAAAAATAAAGAAAAAAATTATGATCTAACTAGATTAATTTCTGTAGCCAATACATTAAAAAATAATATTCAAAAACAAAAAAAAAGATTATTTGTTCTAGAAGATAAAATATTAAAATTAATTTTGTGTATCCCAAATATACCTGATATTAGTGTTCCTATAGGTATAGACGAAAAATCTAATAAGATTGTAAAGTTAGTTAATACTCCAAAAAAATTTTCGTTTCATCCTAAACATCATTGGGAAATAGGAGAAAAATTAAATATTTTTGATTTTGTGGTAGCTTCAAAAATTTCTGGCTCACGTTTTGTAGTATTAAAAAATGAAGGTTGTGTATTGGAAAGAGCATTAATAACATTTTTTATTGAAACTCATAAAAAAAATAATTATTCTGAAATAACAGCTCCTTATCTTGTAAATCTAGAGTCTATGATAGGTACTGGACAGTTACCTAAATTTAATGATGAAGTATTTAAATGTGCTATGGATAATTTATACTTAATTCCAACAGCTGAAGTTAGCATTACTAACGTATATAGAAATAAAATATTGTTAGAAAATTCATTGCCTAAAAAATTTGTATCTTATTCTGCATGTTTTAGAAGAGAATCAGGTTCTTATGGAAGAGATACAAAAGGGTTATTTAGAAACCATCAGTTTGGTAAAGTAGAACTTGTAAAATTTGTGAATCCAACAACTTCTAATTATGAATTAGATACTTTGGTTTTAGATGTGGAAAATGTATTAAAACCCTTAGATATACCTTATAGAATTTCACTTTTATCTTCAGGAGATATGGGCTTTGCTGCAGCAAAAACTTATGATTTAGAAATTTGGTTTGCTGGAGATAATAAATATAAAGAAGTATCGTCATGTTCAAACTTTAAAGATTTTCAAGCACGTAGAATGAATATTAAAATTAAACATATTAATAAAAAGAATAATTTTATACATACATTGAATGGATCTGGAGTAGCTATTGGAAGAATAATGGCAGCCATTATAGAATACTATCAACAAGAAGATGGTACTATAAAGATACCTAAAGTATTACGCAAATATACTGGATTTAATCATATTAGTAGTAATAAAAGCTTTTAATGTATTTTCTAATAATGATGTTATAGTCATAGGGCCTACACCTCCTGGAACAGGAGTTATTTTTATATCCATGTTTTTAACAGAGTTAAAATCCACATCTCCACATAATCCATTAAAATTTCTATTGATTCCTACATCAACAACAATAGAATTATTTTTTATAAATTCTTTGTTTATAAAATTAGGTTTTCCAATAGAAACTATAACAATATCTGCTGTTTTACATAATTCTTTTAATTTTTTAGTTTTTGAATGAGCCATAATAACTGTAGCATTATTTGCTAATAAAAGATTTGCCATTGGTTTCCCGACAAGATTAGATCTGCCAATAATTAATGCTGTTTTCCCTGTCATACTAATATTATAATACTTTAATAAATGCATAATTCCTAAAGGTGTACAAGGTATTAAAAGATTTTGTTTTACAATATCAATCCAATTCTTTGTTGAATCTAAAAGTCCTATATTAAATGGATGTATACCATCAACATCTTTTAAAGGATCTATACTATTAATGCAATTCCTTGTAAATTCTTGTTTAGGTAAAGGTAACTGAATTAATATTCCATTAATTTCTTTATTTTTGTTCAAATCATTTATCAAATTAATTACTGTTTTTTCTGAAGAATTACTAGATAAATCATGGTGAAACGATTCGATTCCAACTTCTTTACAAGCTTTAATTTTGGAACTGATATAAACTTTACTAGCAGGATTATCACCTACCAGTACTGTTGCTAAACCTGGATTTTTTCCTGTCATATTTTTAATTTTTATAATTTCTTCTTTTAGTTTAGCTCTTCTCTTAATTGATATTGTTTTACCTTCAATAATATCCATAGCGTACTTTATCCTTTTTAAAACTGATAATCGCATAATCTTATGTTTATAGTACCAATTAATATAGCAGATAATCTATAAAAAAGCAAATAAACATATAATACTGTACTGTACTTTAAAAAGTTATTTTGATAATATAAGTAATTAATGGAGGGATCGCATAGTTTGGCTTAGTGCGCTGGTTTGCTAAACCGGTGTATAGGTAACAATCCTGTACCGAGAGTTCGAATCTCTCTCCCTCCAAACTAGATTGTACTTTAAACATAAATTAATTATAAATTATTTTTTTTTCTTAATGCCTCTTGCCATTATTGATCTTGATACATCTCCTTGTTTATCTACAAAATATAAATAACCTGTTTCTTTTTTTATACCAATTTTTGCTATTTTTTCTATTACACTATTTCTTTTAATACCTCTTGCCATTATTGATCTTGATACATCTCCTTGTTTATCTACAAAATATAAATAACCTATTTCTCTTTTTATACCAATTTTTGCTATTTTTTCTGACATTATATCCTCCTCTCTCTTTCTATAACTTTATTTATTACATCTTATTAGGTATTTCTATGCCTAATAAGTCTAACCCTATTTTAATTATTATAGAAACTCCTTCTACAAGCTTTAATCTTGCAGATGTTAATGGTACGTTATTATTTAATAATACTTTACAAGTTTCATAAAATTTATGATATTTGTCTGATAATTTAATAAGGTACAATGATAAATGATTAGGATTCATTGTTATTTCACATATTTTTAATATATCACAAAATAAACTTAATTGTTTTAATAAATTTATTTCTTCTTTAGTTATTAATAGTTTAAAATTTATTTTGTTAATATCTTTAATTATATTATGCATATTTATACTATTGTTGATTATAGATTTGCATCTTGCATTAACATATTGAATATAAAAAACAGGATTTTCTTTAGATTGTTTTTTTGCTAATTCTAAATTAAATTCAAATTGAGACATTGGATTACGTAATAAAAAAAAGAATTTAGTAACGTTTTCTCCTACATCATTTATAATTTGATTTAGTGTAATAAATTTACCTGATCTAGTAGACATTGTAATTTGTTGTTTATTTTTGATCAAAGAAACCAATTGATATAGTATAATCTTTAACGATGTTTTTTTAAAACCTAACATTTGTATTGCGCTTTTTAATCTTGCTATATAACCGCTATGGTCTGCACCCCAAATGTTTATAACTTTTGTAAAACCTCTATCAAACTTATTTTTATGATATGCTATATCTGTAGCAAAATATGTATATTCTTTATTACTTTTTTTTAAAACCCTGTCCTTGTCGTCTCCAAATTTTTTAGTAGACAACCATAATGCTTTATTTTTTATATAAATAAAACCAGAATTGTATAAAAATGTAATAACTTTATTAACTTCATTTTTTTTATTAATTAATGAGCTTTCATAGAACCAATTATCAAATTGAATATTAAGTTTTCTAAGATCATTTTTTATGTTATTTAATATATATTTTATTGTTTCATATTTAAAATCTATTTCATAAATTTTTTTCCCACTAAGTATTAATTTATTTGCTATGTCGATAATATATTGTCCTTGATAGTAATCATTGGGGAATATAATTTTTTCACCTTTTAATTCTCTATATCTAAGTTCTGTAGATTTTGCTAAAATCGTCATTTGATTTCCTACATCATTTAAATAATATTCTTTTGTTACTTTATGACCTAAATGTTTTAATATTTTTGTTAACGCATTACCTAAGGCTGCACCTCGACCATGTCCAATATGTAAGGGCCCAGTTGGATTTGCAGAAACAAATTCAATTAAAATATTTTCTATATTATGATTTTTTATTATATTACTACCATATTTATTTTTTTGATTTAGAATATTTTGCAATTCCTTGTATAAGATTTCCTTATTTATCTTTATATTTATAAATCCTATACCATTTACATCCATTTTAGCTTTATTTATAAATGATAAGTTGTTTTCATTAATTATACTAATAATATCTAAAGCTACTTCTTTTGGTTTAATATTTAGTTTTTTCGATATGATGATTGCAGCGTTTGTAGAAAAATCAAATTCAGTATTTTTTGGAGAAATCTCGACTGTAAAATAAATGACATCATTGTTAAGACTATTTATTTTACTTAAATATTTTTTTATTACGATGCTAAGTTCATTTCTTATATATTGTTTTATCATTTCCAAAATTCGTATTTTATTTTTTCAGGTTGCCAATTGTTCTTAACTTGTTTATTTTCTGCAGATTTTCCTATAATAACAAGAGAAAAAGGTTTAATATTACTAGGTAATTTAAATATATTTTCTATAGCTTTTGATCTTTTACAATTTGAATATATTCCACACCATACAGAACCATAACCTTTATATTTAGAGGCAAGCAGTATATTTTGAGTTGCAGCCGCACAATCTTGTGGTAAATAGTTTTCAAAAGCTAGGTTTGTATCTCCTAAAACTAAGATAGCTAATGGCGCATTTAAAATCATTTGTGCTCCAGAATGTACTTTAGCTATTTTTTTATAAGTATTTTTGTTTTTTATAATCATAAAATAATAACATCTTGTATTTTTAGCTGTTGGTGCAGACATAGCTGCATGTAGGATATAATTCAAATCTTTTTCATTAACTTCTTCATTAGTATATTTTCTTATACTTCTTCTTTCTAATAATATATCTGACATCGTATTTTTTTGATCTCCTTTTTAGTACAATAGTAATTATTAGGAATTATAGCATAAAAAATATATTCTTACTAATAGTTTTAAGTAGTTTTATTATTAAATTTTTATATAAGAATGTTAAAAGAACATAAAAAAAAAGAACTCTTAATAAATAATTTAAATCCACAGCAAATAGAAGCTGTACTTTCTATAAAGGGTCCGTTAATAATTTTTGCTGGTGCAGGAACAGGGAAAACTAAAGTTATTACACATAGAATAGTTTATTTGCTTTTTAAAGATGTTTCTTCTACTTATTACATACTTGCAATAACGTTTACAAATAAAGCTGCAATAGAAATGAAAGAAAGAGTTAAAAATTTAATAGATAAACTATTATTCTCTAATAATAAAATAAACCAAGTAAAAGTATTCACATTCCATTCATTTTGTACATTCTTTTTAAGAATAGAAGCAAAAAAAATAGGTCTAGAACCAGACTTTTTAATATGTAATTCAACTGAACAAAAAAGAATAATAAAAGATTGTATGAAAGAATTAAAAATAAATAGTAAACTTTCTAATATAATAAATGCAATAAATTTAGCAAAAGATAATTTAAACTATCCTGAAAATTTAAAAACTAAAAATATAGATAGTTGTTTTTATAAAAATTTAATTGAAATATATACTTGTTATCAACAAAAATTAAGTAATATGCATTTTTTGGATTTTGGTGATTTGATAATGAAAACAGTAATAGCCTTAAGAGATAATTTAAATTTGTTAGAATATTATTCTAATAAATTTAAATATATTATGGTTGATGAATATCAAGATACAAATTATGCTCAATATGAATTAATAAAATTGTTGTCTAGTAAGCATAATAATATATGTGTGTGTGGAGATGATGATCAAGCAATTTACTCTTGGAGAGGAGCTGATATAACTAATATTTTGAATTTTGAAAGAGACTATTTAAATGTAAAATCTGTAAAATTAGAACAAAATTATAGATCCACTTCAAAAATTTTATCAGCAGCTTATAAAATCATAAATAACAACTATTTAAGAAAGAATAAAAAATTATGGACTAATAGGAAAGATAATGGGCATGTAAAAGTTTTAGCTGCAAAAGATGAAAATGATGAAGTAAAAATAGTAATAAACTTAATACGTGAAAGTATTTTAAAAAAAGAGTCTAATTTTTCAGATTTTGCTATTCTTTATAGAACAAATAATCAATCTAAAATTTTCGAAGAAGAATTCATGAAAACTAAAATACCTTATAATATTATTGGTAAAGCTAAAGTTTTTAACAAAACTGAAATAAAAAGTATTTTATCTTATCTTAGATTTATTGAAAATCAGAATGATGACTTAAGTTTACAAAGAATTATAAATATTCCAAAAAGAGGAATAGGTAAATTATCAATAGAAAAATTAAAAAGATTTGCAATAAAAAATAATTTATCTATGTGGAATACTATTAACTATTCTGACAAAATAAAAGGATTATCTGTTAAAATAATATTTGCATTAAAACATTTTTATATATTAATAAAAAAATTAATTATTATTAAAAATAACAGTTCTGTAATGCAAATGATCAATATTATTATTAAATATATAAATTTAAATTACGTCAAATCTTTTAAGTTAAATAACGATAATAAATTTAAAATAGATATCAATAATATAAAAGAATTTGTTTCTAGTGTGAAAAATTTTGAAAACAATTCTAGTGATAAATCTGTAAGAAAATATCTTATTTCATTATCATTGTTAGAAAATAATAATGATTCTGATAGTAAATTTAATGAAAATAACGTTACTTTAATGACTTTGCATCTATCAAAAGGTTTAGAATTTAAAAATGTTTTTATATGTGGTCTTGAAAAAAATTTATTTCCAATAGTAAATTATTCTAATACATTAGAAGAAGAAAGAAGACTTATGTATGTTGGAATGACTAGAGCTAAAAATAATTTATATCTATTATGGGCTATGAATAGGACTTTACAAGGAATAAAAAGAAAAAACATTCCATCTATTTTTATAAATGAAACGGGTATAGAACATAATATTCTTAAGGTAAATAAAAATCTAAATAATAATGAATATAAAATAGGTATGACAATATCACATCCAAATTTTGGTATAGGTACAATAACAAAAATAATTAACTGCAATGACAATCAAATATTAGAAATTTTATTTTTAACTAATATAAGAAAAAAAATTATAGCAAGATTCTGTAACATTGTATGATTTCTTATAAAAATTTACTGTATCAGAATTCTTCTTTTATTTAAACTTGGTTTAATCTTTGCAGCTTTACCAAAAAGTTTTCTTAAATAATAAAGTTTCGATCTTCTTACTAACCCATATCTAGTAATTTCTACTTTTAATATATTGGGAGAAAATATTGGGAAAATTCTTTCTATAGCTATTCCGTAAGATATTTTTCTAATTGTAAAAGTTTTAGAGATTTTTGAACCTTTTATTTTAATTATTATTCCTTCAAATAATTGTACTTTTTCATTCTTTCCTTCAATTATTTTGAAATGAACTTTTACTTGATCACCAACTTTAAAATAATATTTATTATTTTTCACTTCTTTAAACTCATCTATAACATTATTTAAAAATGACATTTTTAAAAATCCTTTTTACTTTTTTTTAATAAATCAGGGCGACGTTTTTTAGTTCTTTCATAGGCTATTTTTTTTTTCCATTTTTCAATTTCTTTATGATTACCAGACAATAAAACCTCAGGAACTTTTAAATTTTTAAAAATGGCAGGTCTAGTATAACAAGGATAATCTAGATTATCCTTATAAAATGAATCATTTATTATACATTTATACTTCTCAATAACTCCTGGTAACATTCTAGATAAAGTATTTATAAGCACCATTGCCGGTATTTCCCCTCCACTTAAAACATAATCACCTATTGATATTTCCTCATCAACATAATTCATAATACGTTCATCAACACCTTCATAATGACCGCACAAAATTACGATATGTTTAAATCTTATTAGTTTCTTAATAATTGAATTTTTTAAAGTTTTTCCTTGTGGCGACATGTATATAACATATGGTTTTTCATAAATATTTTTATAACTATAACTCTTTCTTTTTATCAGAATGCTTTTTATAGCAAAGTATAAAGGTTCTATTTTCATTACCATGCCACAACCACCACCGAATGGTTTATCATCAATTTTCTTGCGTTTATCAGATGCAAAAGATCGTATATTAATCAAATTTATGCTAAGATTTTTTTTTTAGCTTTACATATTAAATGATCTGATAAAGGACCAATAAACATAAAAGGAAAAGCTGTAATAATATCTATTTTCATACGTATAATACCCAAGATTTATCATAAATAATAAACTCTTCCAAACAATTTATATTTTTATAAATATACAAAAATTGCTTCGGTAAATTTATAAAAATCTTTTTTCTAGTCAAATTAACACTATTTATAGTACTGATCAACACAGGAACAAAAATTTTTCTATTATTACACTTTATAACTAAAGTGCTAACTTTACCATTAGATTCGAAATTTTCAACTATTCCTATATACTCAATTTTACTAAAAACTTCAAAACCTAATATAAAATTATTAGCTAAATTTTTTAATGTAATCATAATATTAAAAAACTATATTAAATTTTCATTCTACAACTTCTATAGTAGCTCTTTTATCAAGTTTAGCAGAAGCTGAATTAACTATAACTCTGATTGCTTTTATGATTCTTCCTTCTTTTCCTATAATTTTGCCTTTATCGGCATCATCAACTTTCAATTCTAATACTGTAGTTCTTTCTCCATTAACTTCTTGTACTTCAACTTTATCTGGATTATCTACTAATGCTTTAGCTATTGTAAGAACTAACTCTTTCATATAAAATTCTCCCATTTTTTTATATTAAAACCTTGTGTTTTTTTAGTAAAAAATTTACAATTCTAGATGGTTTAGCCCCAACCTTAAGCCAATAAATAATTCTCTCTCTATTAATATTTATTTCCTTTTGATCTTTTAAAAATGGATCATACCTTCCTATTATTTCTAAAGCTTTACCATCGCGCTTTTTTCTACAATCAATAGCAACTATTCTATACTGAGGTTTTTTAGGTTTACCTACTCTTTGTAATCGTAATCTTACTCCCATTACTAATTCATACCCCCTCATAATTTTAACTTGTTCGTACTAAGAGATTCTATATAAATGTATACTAATTTGTCAAAAATATATTATTTCAGAGCTTCTTCTATAGCGACAGCGATTGCTACCGTAGCCCCAACCATTGGGTTATTACCTATTCCAATAAATCCCATCATTTCAACATGAGCTGGAACTGACGAAGAACCTGCAAATTGAACATCACTATGCATGCGTCCCATAGTATCAGTCATACCATATGAAGCTGGTCCTGCAGCTATATTATCTGGGTGCAATGTTCTACCTGTTCCTCCTCCAGAAGCTACAGAAAAAAATTTTTTTTTATTTTCAATCGCCCATTTTTTATATGTTCCTGCCACAGGATGTTGAAAACGAGTTGGATTAGTAGAATTGCCAGTAATAGATATATCTACATTTTCCATAATCATAATAGCAACTCCTTCATTAACATCGTCAGCTCCATATACTTTAATATCATTTTTATTTGTTAAATTTTTTGTTGAAAACGAAATCTCATTTAGAATATTTAATTTGTTTGAAAAATAATCAAATTTTGTTTCTATATATTTAAAACCATTAATACGACTTATTATATAAGCTGCATCTTTACCTAATCCATTAAGTATTACTTTTAGAGGTTTATTTCGAATTTTATTAGCAGCATTAACTATACTAATTGCTCCTTCAGCAGCAGCAAAACTTTCATGACCAGCTAAGAAGCAAAAACACCTACTTTGGTCTTTCAATAACATTGAGGCTAAATTTCCATGTCCTATACCAACTAATCTTTGAGCAGCAACTGATCCTGGAATACAAAATGATTGTAATCCTATACCAATTATGTTAGCTATATCTGATGCTAATTTAACATTTTTTTTAATAGCTATTGCCGCTCCTGTAATATAAGCCCAAATAGTATCTTCAAAAACAATAGGTTGAATATTTCGAATTATCTTATCTACATTTATATTTTTACCTTTACAGATTTCTAATGCTTCATCTAAATTTTTTATTCCATTCTGTACTAAAACTTTTTCTATTTGTTTTATCCGTATATTATAATTTTCAAATTTAGTTATCATAATTTGACTACAATCTCCTATTATTCTTTTCTTGGATCAATTTTCTTTATTGCTTCATTGAATCTTCCATAAAAATTAATATTTTTTTCATAAGCTTCTTTATGAGGTATTCCTTTTTTTATATCATCTAACATTTTTCCAATATTTATAAATTTGTATCCTATAATTTCATTGTTATTGTCTAAACCAAGCTCAAGTACATACCCTTCTGTAATTTCTAAGTACCTAACTCCTTTCATTTTTGTGCTATACATTGTTCCTATTTGTGAACGCAAATTTTTTCCTAAATCTTCTAAACTTGCTCCTATAGGTAATCCTTTGTCTGAAAAAGCAGTTTGTGTTCTACCATAAACTATTTGTAGAAACAATTCTCGTATTGCAGTATTTATAGCATCGCAAACTAAATCTGAATTTAAAGCTTCTAAAATTGTTTTTCCAACCAATATTTCAGCTGCCATGGCAGCTGAATGTGTCATACCACTACAACCAATTGTTTCAATCAAAGCTTCAAGAATGTATCCATTTTTTATATTTAATGTTAGTTTACAAGCTCCTTGTTGCGGAGCACATCTACCAATTCCGTGTGTTAAACCACTTATGTCATTTATTTGAGTAACTTTAATCCATCTTCCCTCTTCGGGGATAGGAGAAGGGCCATGCTTAGTTCCTTTTTTTATAAATTCCATAGAATTTACTTTGTCAGTACATAATACATTTGCACAACAATTCTTCATTGTTTATAAATCTCCTTGAATAATTATATTAATAACATTTTAATGAATTCATTATAGCAAATAAATATATAACTTTACTTATAAAATTAGTTAAATGATGCTAGTTTTTATCACATTATCTAATTTAATTTTTCCTTTAAAAATTTTATTACCTATGGATTGAAATTTTTTTGGATTATCTGTTACATAAAATGTTAGTTGCCCAATTTTTTCTTTAGTATTTTTATGTATTTGTTTAAATTTTAAATTATTGGCAACTTCCATTACAGAAGCTTCTATAGGATCAACAATTATAACATTGTTATTAAGATTTTTTCTAATTTTTTTTTTTAAGATTGAATAATGAGTACATCCTAAAATTAAAGTATCAATATTATGTTTTAAAATTGATTTAAAATAATCTTTAATTATTATATTGATAACTTTATTATTATTGTAGTATTCTTCAATTAAAGGGACTAATAACGGACAGGATTTTTGATATACTTTGGCTAAAGTAAATTCTTTTTTTATCTTTTTTGGATAAATTTTAGTTGATATAGTTCCTCTTGTGCCAACAACACCTATTCTTTTATTTTTTGATACAGACAATGCAAGTTTTATTCCTGGTGTTATTATATCTATTATAGGAATATTTATGATTTTTCTTAAAATAGAGAGAGCAAAAGCTGAAACTGTATTACAGGCTATAATTATTATTTTAACTTTATGATTCATTAAAAATAAAGAATTTTTTTTAGCATATTTTATAATGGTTTCTTTTGATTTTGAACCATATGGAACATTCGCAGTATCTCCTAAATAAATAATATTTTCATAAGGTAAAATTTGATTTATTGTGAGAACGGCACCAAGACCTCCAAAACCTGAATCAAAAATACCTATTGCTTGCTGTTGATTATTATTTAATTTGTTTTTTACTCTTACTTGCATAAGTAAAATATTTTATAACTCCATTATATATAGCTTTAGCTAACTCATTACGAAATTTTTCTGAATTTAATATTATTTCTTGTGTTTCATTACTTAAAAAAGCTGTTTCTATAAGTATTGCAGGAACTTTTGCACAACTTAAAATGCAAAAATTAGCTTGTTTTATACCCCTAATCTTAATTTTTATTTTATCTGCAATTTCATCAATTATAGAATTACATATTTTAAAAGAAGTATTTTCATATTTATTTATATTTATAGAACTTGATATATTAAAAATTGAATGATTTTTATTAAATTTAAACATAAAATTTTCAACAATAATTTCAATTAAAATATTAGGAATTATATCTTTTTTAGATAAAAAATAAACCTCAAATCCATTTGCATTTTTATTATAACTAGAATTACAATGTATAGACATAAATAAATTGGCCTTAAGCATATTTGCTATTTCAGTTCTTTTGTTTAATTTTATAAAAATATCATTATTTCTAGTAAGAATTACTTTATATCCTTTTTTTGTTTCGAAAAGATTTTTAAGTTTTTTAGCTATATCAAGTGTAATATCTTTTTCTTTAGTATTATTATTTCCTATAGCTCCAGGATCCCTTCCTCCATGTCCTGCATCAATAACTACAAGTTTTTCTTTTGTATATAATAAATCAGAATATATAGAACTAGGATTTATGAACAATATTAAAAATACTAAAAGTATCAATTTATACTGAATATGCATTTTTATTATTTTTTGGAATTAAAATTAAAAAAATACAACACTTTATATAGAAATTTTTAAATATTTTTTTAATTAACAACTTTTACTTATGCGCTCGTACGGATTTGAACCGTAATCTCAAGCTTCGGTGGCTAGGACTTTATCCAAATTAAGCTACGAGCGCATTACTAATGCGATATTAATTTTTTTATTGTTTTTTATAATTAACGGTTTAACATTATTAGTAATTTCAATAATATCATTCTGGAAATTTTTAGCTCCACCTTGTGCAAAGTTAATTTTACCACCACTAGATCCATTTATTTGTTTTGCAAAGTCATTAGCAACTGTTCTTGCATCAATTCCTAAATTTTTATAATCTTCTGAGATAGATGTAACAAAAATTATTTTATTAACATTTTTTGAAACTAATAATAAAACTATAGATTTTAATTTTTTTATTAATTTATAAGACATTTCTTTTAACATTTCCATATCAAATTTATTAACTAAAGTAACTAAAAAATTAATATTATTTATTTTTTTCATTCTTAAAATACTTGAATCTAGTTTACTTTGTATTAAATTTTTTTTCATAATAGCAAGTTCATTTTTAATATTTTCATGCTTTATAAAAAACCCTTTTAAACCAATAAAAAAATTATTTTTAGAACATTTTAATAATTTACTAGCCTCTAATATATCCAATTCTTCTTTTAATATATGATTTTCTGCAGATACTCCTGCGACTGCTTCTATACGTTTTACCCCAGAAGAAATGGATGAATACGATAATATTTTAAAAATTCCTATATTACCTGTTTTGTTAACATGTGTTCCTATACAAAATTCTGTAGAATATACTTTATTGTTTGAATTATTAATTATAGTAACTATTCTTACTGTATTATTATATTCTTTGTTAGATAAAGATATTGCATTTATATTTTTAGCTTCATTTAATTTCATAATTTTTGTACGAATTTCTAAATTTTCTTTTATTTTAAAATTTATTTCTTTTTCTATTTTTATTAAATCTACATAATTTATTTTTTTTAGACTTGTGAAATCAAATCTAAAATATTTATCTGTTATTAAAGATCCCATTTGTGTTACAGAATTCCCTAAAATATTTCGTAAAACTTTATTTAAAATGTGGGTTGCAGTATGATGTCTAGAACATTGCATTCTATGTTCAGTATTTATTATTGTAGATACATTATCTTGAATTTTTATTTTACCTTTTATAACTTTTACTTTATGTATAAACCACTCCTCAAAGAATTCTACATCACTAACAACGCATTCAAAAGTATCATTTAATAATTTGCCTATATCAGAATTTTGACCTCCAGACTGAGCATAAAAAGTAGTTTTAGAAAGAATTATATTACCATAATCTCCCATTTTCAATTCATTAACTTTAATACCATTTCTTAGTATAAGTAATACTTTTCCTTTGCTTACATGTTTATTATAACCATCAAAAATGGTTTTATCTAATTGTTTATTAAATTTTATTTTAGAATAAAATTTATTATTACTATTTACTAAATTAAAAGAACCAATTTTCGATTTAGCAATTTGTTTTTCATATTCAAAACCTTTTTTATCCAAAATAATTCCATTATCATTTGCAATTTCAGATACTAAATCATATGGTACTCCATAAGTATCATAAAGTTTAAATATTTCTTTACCTGGAATTATATTTAAATTTCTTGTTTTGCAATAACTAATAATATTTTCTACTGTTTTAGAACCTTTAATTAAAGTCTCAATAAAATTCTCTTCCTCGGTTTCTACAATAGACTGTATATAATTTCTCTTTAAAGAAATATCAGGATATGCTACTGTCATTATATTTATAACAACGTCAACAAGTTTACTTAAGAAAGAAGTCTTATGTCCACAAATTTGACCTTGTCTTAAAGCTCTTCTTAAAATCTTTCTAAGTATATATCCTCTACCTTCATTAGAAGGTAGTATCCCATCAGAAATTAAAAAGACTATAGCTCTTATGTGATCGGCAATTATTCTCAGCTGTTTTATATATTTGTGTTTTTCCGTTATTTTAATATTTAAGATTTCTTTAGTTTTAGCAATAATTGGTTCGAATAAGTCTGTATCAAAAACATTATTCTTACCGTTCATTATTGCAACAATTCTTTCAAGTCCCATTCCTGTATCTATATTTTTTTTTGGCAAATTCGTCATTAAATTATCGTTATGTTTGTTGAATTGAGTAAAAACCAAATTCCATATTTCAAGATATCTTCCGCAATTACAATTTATATTACAATAAGATTTTCTACATCCGACTTTTTCGCCTAAATCTATTAATATTTCAGAACATGGTCCACAAGGTCCTTTGTTACCCATAACCCAAAAGTTAGTATCTTTCCCCATTCTTATTATTTTGTTTTCATTTTTTAATATTTTAGTCCATATTTTAATGGTTTCATTATCATTTTCATAAACAGTTATAAAAAAATTTTCTTCACTTAAATGCATTATTTTTGTTAAAAATTCCCAAGCCCATTTAATAGCTTCATCTTTAAAATAATCACCGAAAGAGAAGTTACCTAACATTTCAAAAAAAGTAAGATGTCTTGCAGTTTCTCCTATTTGTTCAATATCTGACATTCGAAAACATTTTTGACAACTTGTGGCTTTAGTAAAAGGTAAATTTTCATTTCTTTTACTTAAAAAGAAATCTTTAAATTGAACCATTCCTGCGGCTGTAAATAATAACGAATCATCATCTTTAGGAACCAAATTACTAGATTGAATAACATCACATCCATTACTATGAAAAAAACTTAAAAATTCATTTCTAATATCTAATGATTGTTTTCTCATAAAAATAAAATACTCCATTTACTTAACAGGGTAATACTATGTTCCTATATTTTATAGTATATTATACATATAATTATAATAAAAAAAATAAGGATTAGGATAAAGTAAATGTTATATTCTAGTAATGATACTATAGCTGCATTATCAACTGGCTTAGGAAGATCTGCTATTGCAATTATTCGTTTATCTGGAAAAAATACATATAAAATTATAAATAAAATATTTAGGAGTAATTCTAATCAAACAAAACAAATTAAATATGGATATATTATTGAAGGAAACAATAAAAAGGATGAAGTACTATGTTCTTTTTTTAAAGCACCTAATACATATACTGGAGATGATTTAGTTGAAATTTCAGTACATGGAAATCCTATAATAATAAACATGATTTTAAATCTTATTTATAAAAACGGAGCTAGACCTGCAAGTCCAGGGGAGTTTACTTATAGAGCATTTATGAATGGGAAAATAGATTTAACAAAAGCTGAAGCTGTTAGTGAATTAATATCTAGTAAAAGTGAAATGTCTGTAAAGATCGCAATGAATAATATTACAGGTGCTTTTAATACTAGAATAAATAAGATAAATAATTTGTTAACAGATTTCTTAGCTTCTATAGAAGCTAATTTAGAATATCCAGATTACGAAGATACAAATTTATCGCATATAGATTTTATAAATTTTGATTATTGTATAAATAATATACAAAAAATTTTACAATATTTTGAAATTAATAAATTTATACAACAGGGAGTTAAAATTGTAATTATTGGTAAACCAAATGCAGGGAAATCTTCACTATTTAATGCATTATTAAATAAAAATAGAGCAATTATAACTAATATTCCGGGTACTACTACTGACGTTATAAAAGAAATAATTGATTATAAAGGAATTCCGTTTATTATATATGATACTGCAGGTTTCAATATTTGTTCAAAAAATATAATAGAAATTTTAGGACAAAAGAAAATGAAGGAAAGTCTAAAAAAAGCAGATATATTAATTTGGGTATTTGATTCTACTTCGAATTTAGTAAAAAACGATATGTTGATAACTGAATTTATATCTGATTTAAAAATTCCTATTATTGTAGTCCTTAATAAAATTGATCTAGAACAAAAAGAAAACTTTAGTCCTATTTTAAAACAATATATATATAATTTAAAGAATCTATCTATTAAAAATATAATTTCTATTTCTGCTAAAACAAAATTAGGTATAAATGTTTTGTTAAAAGAAATATATCAAGTTTTAAAAATATCAGATAGTTTAAAAAATGTTGAATTTATGATTAATTCTAGGCATTTTTATTTGTTAAACGTAACGTTAAAACATTTAGTGTCAGCCAAACAAAATTTAACTAAAAATTTATATGAAATAGCATGTTTCGAAATTAATAGAGCACAGTTTATTCTAAATGAAATATTAGGAATAAATATTCCTAAAGATATTTTAGATGTTATTTTTTCTAAATTTTGTGTTGGTAAATGAGATCTTAATTATAGATATGAAAAAAAATAAGTTGAGTCAAAATTTTCTTATAGATAAAAATGTAGCACATAAAATTATAAGAGAAGCTAAATTGGAAAAACAAGATAATGTATTAGAAATTGGTTCTGGTATAGGAATTTTAACAAAGATTATTCAACCATTAGTGAAACATTTAATTGTTGTAGAAATAGATAAGAAACTTTGCGAACGATTATCTAAATATTTTTTGTTGCATAATATAAATAATGTTGAGGTTATTAATTATGATTTTATGAAATTTAATTTTAAGGTAAATAACATATTAAAAAATAATGCGTTTAAAATAATTTCTAATTTGCCATATAGTATTGGGACAGCAATAATAAGAAAAATTTTACCAATAGAAAATTGGAATATTGCTATCTTTATGCTTCAAAAAGAAGTTGCATATAAACTTGTAGCAGAACCAGGAAATGAGAAATATGGTTATATTTCAATATTAATTTTGTATTATACGAATACGAAAGTATTATTTAATGTAAAACCTACGTGCTTTCAACCTATACCTAAAGTTACATCTTCTGTGATTAGATTAATGAATAAACATTCTAAATATATGGATCCATTTTTTTTTGAAATAATAAAACATTTTTTTAATACTCGTAGAAAAACAATTTTAAATTGTTTAAGTACATTTAAAAATTTAGGTAAAATCAGAGCTACAAAAATTATTAAAGAATGTTATCTCAACTTGTTCTTAAGACCTAATAATTTAACTATGCAAGATTATATTAATATAACAAAAAAAATAAAATTTATGGGTAAATTTAAATAATTAGATTATGAATGTAATACTTAATAAAAATAAAATAATAAAAGTTCTACGAAGTATAGTTAATATGTTGCCTAAAAAAGGGACAATACCTATATTGTTGAATTTTTTATTTAAAGCAAAGAATAATGTTATAGAACTTTCTGCTACTAATTTAGAAATAACAGTGCGTTGGTTAATTAATGGGGAAATAATAGAAGAAGGAAGTATTGTAATACCAGCTAAGAAATTTTTAGATATTATTAAAAATTTTCGAGATTTGTGTAATATAGAAATATTTACCAATGATACAAAACAAATAATTATAAAATCTGAACAATCAAAGTTTAAGATTTTTGGATTTTCCGAATTTGAATATCCTAAAATACCAATTCTGGAAACAAATAAAAATTTTTTAATCAATAGGAATCTTTTTATTTCTGTACTAAAAAAAACAATTTTTTCTGCATCTAAAGATCAACAAGAATATATTATAAATAGTGTATTTTTGATGTTAAAAAACGGTAGATTAGATGTAGTTTCTACAGATGGTAAAAGGTTATCTTATGTTAAACTAAATAATATAAATAATAATGATATATTTGATTTTAAGATTATAATTTCATTAAAAACTGCTTTTGAATTAATAAGATTAATTCCTTTAATGGATAATATAAATATTAAAATTGGGATTTTAAATAAACAAATGTTTGTGTTAGATCATAATATAAATATTTTTTTAACTACTATTGATGGCATCTTTCCTGATTATGAACAAATAATTTTAAAAGTTAAAAAATTACACACAAAAGTAAATGTTGAAACAAAAAAAATTTTTTTAGCTATTAAACAAATGATTTCTTTAAGTAAAAGAACAATTGCGATCAATGAAGCCATTTCAGTTAAATTTTCTTTTTCACTTAATAACTTGAAAATTTCAACTTATATCTCTGGAATAGGCTATGGAGAAAGTTTAGTTAAAACAGATTATACAGGCGAGTTAATAGAGCTTAATTTTAATCCTGTTTTTATAATAGAAATATTACAAAATATCGATAGTAAATTTATAACGTTTAAGTTTTTTAATTCTATTCATCCTGTAGTTATACAACCGCAACCTATAAGAATAGATTTACAACATATTTATGTTGTGATGCCATTAAAAATATAAATCTAAGGAGTGTTTATATACATTTTGTCTTGGGTAAAAGTTAATTTAATAATAGATAATATAATTAAAAAGTTCAAATTTGAAAAAAAAAATCTAAAATTGAACAAATATTACAAGAATTTAATATATATAATGCTAAAATAATCGAATATAAAAATAGAATGATTTGTATTTATGTTTCTAATCCTATTGAAAATTATGAATTAACTATTAGAAAAGAAGAATTATTAAAAAAAATAAAACAATATTTCATAAATTATGAAATAAATAATATTAAGATAAAAATTAAATAATTATATTCATATGTAATGTAGAAAATAATTATTAAGGAGATTTCTAGTAATATGACAAGTTCAGAAAATGACAATAAATTGATACAAAATAATTATGATGCTTCAAATATTCAAGTACTTGAAGGTTTAGATGCTGTTCGTAAAAGGCCTGCAATGTATATAGGTTCAACCGGAATACAAGGGTTACATCATTTATTATATGAAGTAATAGATAACTCTATTGATGAAGTTGTTGCTGGTTATTGTAATAATGTGATTGTAATTATACATGTAGATAATTCCATAACAGTTATAGATAATGGAAGAGGAATTCCTGTTAAAAATCATCCTGATCCAAGATTTAATAATACATCAGCATTAGAAATAGTATTAACTAAGTTACATGCTGGAGGAAAATTTGATAAAAATTCTTATAAAATTTCTGGCGGATTACATGGAGTTGGAATATCTTGTGTTAACGCATTAAGTGATTTTTTTGAGGTTGAAATTTCTCGTGAAGGAGGGATATATCAACAAAAATATACTAAAGGTAAACCTTTAACAAAAGTAAAAAAGGTTGGAATTACTAATAAACATGGAACAAAAATAAAATTTCATCCTGACGCTACTATATTTTCTGTTACTACATATTCTTTTGAATTATTAGCAAATAGATTAAGAGAATTAGCTTTTTTAAATGCAGGAGTTTGCATAAGGCTTATAGATGAAAGAGATAATAATGATACCACTTTTAATTACAATGGAGGAATAAAAACATTTGTAGAATACTTAAATTCTAATAAAAATATTCTAAATAAAGAACCGATTTACTTTAAAAAAGAAAAAGATAATGTAATTTTAGAAGTGGCTATGCAATATAACGATTCTTATAGTAATTATATTTCTACATTTGTAAATAATATAAATACAGTTGAAGGAGGATCACATTTATCTGGATTTAGATCTGCTCTAACAAGATCTATAAATGAATATGTTAAGAAAAATGCAATATTAAAAAATAAGGAATTAAAATTATCTGGTGAGGACATAAGAGAAGGATTGACTGCAATTATATCTTTAAAAATGCTTAATCCTCAATTTGAGGGACAAACAAAAACAAAATTAGGTAATTCTAATATTGAGGGAATTGTTCAATCTATAGTTAATGAAGCTATGGCTAATTTTCTAAATGAGAATCCTAATATTGCAAATCTGATTTTGCAAAAAACTATTAAGGCCGCAGAAGCAAGAGAGGCAGCAAGAAAAGCTAGAGAATTAACTAGAAAAAAAGTAACACTTGATTCCATATATTTGCCTGGTAAATTAGCGGATTGTTCAGAAAAAAATCCAGAAAAGGCGGAATTATTTATTGTTGAGGGAGATTCTGCTGGAGGTTCAGCAAAACAAGGTAGAGACAGAACTTTTCAAGCTATTTTACCTATTAAAGGTAAAATTTTAAATGTTGAAAAAGCAAGACTTAATAAAATATTAGCTAATGAAGAAATAAGAACTTTAATTACAGCAATAGGTGCAGGTATTGGGGATAACGAAAAAGATTTCAATATTAATAAAGTTAGATATCATAAAATCATTATTATGACTGATGCTGATGTTGATGGAGCCCATATAAGAACTTTATTATTAACTTTTTTTTATAGACAAATGCCAATGCTTATAAATAAAGGTTATATATATATAGCTCAACCACCATTGTATAAAATTAAGAATAATAAAACCAATATATATTTTGATTCAGAACAAGGTTTAAGTGAGTTTGTTTTTAAAATTACAACTAACAAGTTATCCATATCTTTTTTAAAAAAAGATACAAAAGAATTGTATGGAAATAAACTATGGGAATTAATTAATAATATTCTTAATTTAAATATAATTATAAAAAAATTACATAGAAAAGATTTAAGTTTAAAAGATTATATTAATTTTAAAAATAAGAATAATATTCCAATTTATAAGATAGTAAACAATCGAAAAATACATTACATTTATGATGATAATGAATGGAATGAATTTAAAGAACATTTTATGAAAAAAAATAATAATACTGTTTTAGTATATCAAGATTTATCAGAATTACAAAAAGTTAATAATATTGTTAAGCAATTAGAAGAAGCTGGATTAGATATAAATTATTTTAATAAATCTTCTAAAAATCCTATTTGTATATTAAGAAATAAGAGTGCTTTTTATAATATATATTCTATATTAGAACTGCTTGAAATTATAAAAAACATTGGAAATAAGCATATAAATATTCAAAGATATAAGGGTCTTGGAGAAATGAATCCAGAACAATTATGGGAAACTACAATGAATATAAAAACTAGAAAACTTTTACAAGTCAAATTAAAAGATGTTATCGAAACAGACAGAATTTTTACAATTTTAATGGGAGATCAAGTAGAACCAAGAAGAGATTTTATTCAAACTCATGCGTTAGATGTTAAAAATTTAGATATTTAAACATTCAAAATATCTTAAAATATAGAATTAAGGATATTAATAAAAAATGAAAAAAGTAAAAGATAAAAAAAATATAAACACAAAAGTTGATAAAATTTTATCACGTGATATTGAAATTGAGATGAAAGAATCTTATATTGATTATGCTATGAGTGTTATTATAGGTAGAGCCTTACCTGATATACGAGATGGATTAAAACCGGTTCATAGAAAAATTTTGTATGCAATGAAAGAAATGGGACTTAAACATAATACTTCATATAAAAAATCAGCAAGAGTTGTAGGCGATGTATTAGGGAAATATCACCCTCATGGAGATTCTGCTGTATATGAAGCTATGGTTAGAATGGTTCAAGATTTTTCTTTACGATATCCCATTATTAATGGACAAGGGAACTTTGGAAGTATAGACGGAGATTCAGCAGCAGCGATGAGATATACTGAAGTAAAAATGTGTTCAATAACAGATGAAATGCTTATTGATTTGGACAAAGATACTGTTGATTTTATTTCGAATTATGATGGTTCATTAAAAGAACCGTCAATATTACCTACCAGGTTGCCAACTCTTTTAATTAATGGTTCTTCTGGTATAGCTGTAGGAATGGCAACTAACATTCCCCCACATAACGTATCAGAGATTTGTGATGCTTTATTAGGTTTTATAGATTTTGAAGAAAATTTATCAATTTCACAAATAATGAAATATATTAAAGGTCCGGATTTTCCAACAGGTGCTATAATTTATGGGAAAAAAGGTATTACTAACTATATGGAAACTGGTAGAGGTTCTGTGAAAATAAGGGCTAAAGTTAAAATGGAAACAATAAATAATTCTAAAGAAATAATTATAGTTACAGAAATTCCTTATCAAGTTAATAAGTCTAATTTAATTGCTTCTATCATAAATTTATCTAAAGAAAAAAAAATTGAAGGTATTTCAGGTTTAAGAGATGAATCTGATCGTAATGGAACAAGAATAGTTATCGAGATAAAAAAAGAAACAGATGCAAATATTGTATTAAATCAACTATATAAACGAACTCAAATGCAAACTTCTTTTGGTGTTATAATGTTAGCTCTTATAAATAACAAGCCTAAAATTGTAAACATTAAAGAAATGTTATTTCATCATATTGAACATAGAAAAAGTATTATTATAAGAAGAACAAAATATGAATTGCAAAAAGCTGAAACAAGAGCGCATATTTTGGAAGGTTTAAAAGTAGCTATAGATAATATAGACGTTGTTATAAATATAATAAAAATTTCTAAAAGTGAGATTGATGCTAATAAAAATTTAATATTAAAATTTCATTTAACAGATCTGCAAACTTCAGCTATTCTTGAAATGAAAATTAGACATTTAACTAATTTAAAAAGACAAGAAATTAATAATGAATATATGATTTTGATAGAACTTATTAAAAATTTGAATACTATATTAGAAAATCCTAAGGAAATTTTATCTATAATAAAAAGTGAAATTGTGGAAATTAAAAAAAAATATGGTGATAGAAGAAGAACACAAATTAAATCTTCAGAAATAAATTTTAATTTAGAAGATTTAATTCAAGATGAAGAAGTTGTAATAACAATGTCTCATTCAGGTTATATTAAGCGTATACCAATAAGTACTTATAGAGCTCAAAATAGGGGAGGACATGGTGTAACTGCGATGAGTACCAAAGCTGAAGATTTCATTGAAAATTTGTTTATAACAAATACTCATTCATATATGTTATTTTTTACTACTAATGGTAAATTATATTGGATAAAAACTTATGATATACCTATAGGATCTAGAATCTCTAAAGGAAAAGCTATAATGAATTTTCTAAATTTAAAGAATAAAAAAGAAAAAATAACAGCAGCAATACCGATTAAATCCTTTAAGCACAGTGATATAGAAGGTAAACATTTAATAATGTGTACTAAGAATGGAATAATAAAACAAGTTATTCTTAAAGATTTTTCTAAACCCAGAAAAAATGGAGTTAATGCTATTAAACTTAAAAATGGTGATGTATTAACGGCAGTCAAAATAGTTGATAACAATTTTAGTATTTTAATAGCTAGTAAAAATGGAATGGCGATTAGATTTAATGATAAAGATTTGCGCGTAATAAAACGTTCAGGAATTGGTGTAAAAGGTATTTTACTCAAAGATAATGATGAAGTCATAGGTATGGAAGTTTTATCAGCGTTTGACACGTTTTTATCAGTATCAGAAAACGGATATGGCAAAAGAACTATGATAAATAAATATCGCATACAAAAAAGAGGCGGAAGCGGTATTATAAATATGCAAACAACTAAAAGAAATGGAAAAATTGTTAGTATAAGAAAGACGAATGGTAATGAGGAAATTATGTTAATTACTAAAAATGGTGTTATGATTAGATTAAAAACAAACAATATACCTATTATAGGAAGAATAACCCAAGGTGTAAGATTAGTAAGGTTGGATGTTGGAGACAAAGTTGTCGCAATAGCTAATATTCATAGAAATTAAGTAAACTATTTTTTTTGAATTTTATACCATATATAAACAATTACTATCCATATAGGAGCCATGATAATTAATCTAAACATGTTAAGTTGCTTTATTGTTAACATTATTACTATTAATAATACTAAAAACCCAATTGTTATATAATTTGAATAAGGATAAAAAGGACTTTTAAACAAAATATTTTTATTGGAAAGGTTACGTCTGAATTTTAAGTGTGTTATAGATATAATCCCCCAATTGATAATAGTTCCTATTACAGAAAAATCAATCGTTATTTTTAAAACGTATTGCCAATTAGGGATTAGATAATTTAATGGTATTATTAAAAATGTTAGAGTAGCAGAAGTCAGTGTTGCTAATATAGGGATTCCATTTTTATTAATTTTAGCAAATATTTTTGGAGCATTATTGTGTAATGCTAAACTATATAACATACGGCTATTAGAATATATACAACTATTATATACTGATAAAGCTGCAGTTAATATTACAAAATTTAAAATCCATGCAGCATATTTAATTCCTATTCTATCAAAAATGAATACAAATGGACTTTTCATCATATTCAAGTTACTCCAATGACATAACGATAATAATATAATAAATGAACCAATATATAATACTAAAGTCCATAACATTGTTTGATTTACTGCTTTTGGAATGGTTTTTTCAGGTTGTTTTGTTTCAGCAGCAGTTATACCTATAGATTCTATACCATCAAAAGAAAATATTATTATTGGCAAGGAGATTATAAATCCTAATATATTATTTGGAAATAAACAATTAACAAGGTTATGATTTACAACTCCAACCGCTGGCATCCATAAATTTTTAATAGATGCTCCTGCTATTAAATTTTGTTTGAAAATAATAATATATAATCCTATTAATATCACTATTAATATAGTTAAAATTTTAATAGAAGAAAGCCAAAATTCTATTTCACCAAAAGCTTTTACAGTTATTATATTGATTAAATTAATTAATATAAAAAAAAATAAAATAATTTTCCAAGATTCCAAATTCGGAGCCCAATATTGTACATATGCAGCAACAGCTGTTAATTGTACCATACCAGATAATATATATTCTAACCAATAATTCCAACCAGCTAAAAATCCAGGAAAGTTTCCCCAATATTTGCTAGCAAAATAACTAGAAGAACCTGATTTTGGTTCATTCGTACTCATTTCTCCTAATTGACGCATAAAGAAAAAAACAATAATACCAACTAATATATAAGCTAATATTATAGAAGGACCTGCCATCATAATTGCGGAATTTGCTCCTAAAAACAAACCTGTTCCTATTGTTCCTCCAAGAGATATAAATTTTATGTGTCGATTTGTAAGTTCTCGTTTTAATTTAGTTTTACTATTATTATTTTTATTTGTCATAATGCTCACAATTTCTGAAAAAATAGCGGATGATGGGAATCGAACCCACAATTCAAGCTTGGGAAGCTTGTATCTTACCATTGGATTACATCCGCAACATATTTATTAAATATAAATAAAAAGATAATTCTTTATTTTGTATATTTATGTTAATATATATGATAATTATTATTATATTTTTTTTAGATTATAACTGTCAATGTCTGAATTGTAATGGTTGGAAATAAACTTTAAAAATACATATAATACCTGAATGAGAATTTAAATAGTATTAGATTTTTATTTTTAGATATGAAAAAAAAAGGAGTTATTTAAGTGAATAATACTGGAATTATATGTACTATGGGCCCAGCTACTCGTTCTAAAGAAGTCTTAACTAAAATGTTAAAATCTGGAATGACAATGATAAGATTTAATTTTTCACATGGAACTTTTGCTGAATATGAGAAAGATTTTGAATTAATTAGAACTTTAAATAATAGCTATTATAAATCTAATGGAGAAAAATTAAAAATATTAGTTGACTTAGAAGGCCATAGGATTAGAATAGGGGCTCTTAAGAACAATAAAATAAAATTAACAAATGGTGAAAAACTTATTTTAACAGATGATAATATAATTGGTGATAATAAAAAAATTTATATTGATTATAAAAATTCATTAACTGATATTACTTCTGGATGTGAAATATTTATTGATGATGGGAATTTAGTTTTGAAAGTATTATCTTCTAAAAATCATGAGATTGTGACTGAAATAAAAAACGATTATATTCTTAAATCATATAAAGGAATAAATATTCCTAAAGCAAAGCTTAAATTTCCTAAAATAGAACAGAAAGATATTGACGGTATGATTTTTGCTTTAAAACATGGAGTGGATATTATAGCTAATTCTTTTGTTAGATATGCAGAGGATATGACTCCGTTATTAAATATTTTAAATAATGAAGGTAACACAACATGTAAATTAGTAGCTAAAATTGAAGATAGATTAGGTATTGATAATTTAGAAGAGATTATTAAAGTTTCTGATGGTATTATGATAGCAAGAGGCGATTTAGGAATATCTATTCCTATGTGGACATTACCTATAGAACAGAAGCGTATAATTAAACAGTGTAAAATATATAATAAATTTGTAATAATTGCTACTCAAATGATTGAAAGTATGATTAAAAATCATATTCCTACTAGAGCAGAAATAAGTGATGTGGCAAATGCTGTTATTGATGGTGCTAATTATGTTATGTTATCAGCAGAAACTGCTATAGGAAAACATCCTGATAAAGTTGTTAAAATAATCAATAATATTATAAGTTTTACAGAAAAAAACAGCATGCATATATAATATATATAGGAGAAAATTTGAAAGAAGTAATTTGTTTACTTATTGCTACTTTGGCCTCAATATTTGGAACTGTATTAGTCCTTTTTTTTAGAAATTTGTCCAAACAATATTCACTTTTTATGTTAAACCTTACAGCAAGTATGATGCTTTGTTTTTCTTTTATTCATTTGATACCTGAAGGTTTTTTTTTAAATGATAAAGTAATGCATTATGTTTTTTTGGGATTTTTACTTATGTTTTTTTTACATTATTATTCTCATGTTTATAAAACCTCTAATATTGATAGAAAAAATAGTAAAGTAGTGGCTACTTTGTTAGGATTATATATACATTCTATTGTGGATGGAATTATAATAGCTATAGGATTTAAAACCAGAATTAATATTGGAATATTCACTGCATTTTCTATTTTGTTACATAAAATTCCTGATGGTATAACAATTTCAAGTATTTTATTGTATAACAAAGTTTTTTATAAAAAAATATATATATATTCTATATTTTCTGCTTTGTTAACTCCTTTTGCAAGTGTTTTTAGTTTTTTTATACTTAAGAATATTTCTAATAAAATTTTAGGATCTTTATTAGGATTAGTATCAGGTATATTTATCTTTTTATCAACAGTGGAATTTATTCCAGAAATTAATAACTATAATATAAAAAAATCTTTCATTATGTTTTTAAGTTTTTCAATGTTTTTTTTCTTCATCATAAAATTATTTTAACAAAATAATTTTATGATGAAGAAGAGATTTTTTATTTTTTCATACTAAAAAATGATTTTACTATAAAAATAATACTAAGAATAAAGAAAATAAATGCTAAAAAAATATTCAGAAATCTTACATAGGCTGTTTTTATAGCTATTTCTATTGCTAAAAGTCCAAAAAGAGTGGCAAATTTTATTACAGGGTTTATAGATACAGAAGATGTATCCTTAAATGGATCTCCAACAGTATCACCTATTACAGTCGCTTTATGTAAGTCTGTACCATTTTCTTGTAAATTAACTTCCACAAATTTTTTTGCATTGTCCCATGCCCCTCCTGCATTAGCCATAAATGTAGCTTGAAACAAACCAAATAAAGTTATACTAATAAGATAGCCTATAAAAAAATAAGGTTCGATAAAAGCATAAGACAAAGTAGAAAATAAAATAACTAAAAATAAATTTAACATTCCTTTTTGAGCATATTTGGTACATATTTTTACTACTTTTTTTGAGTCATCAAGTGAAGCTCTATTCAAATTTGTTTTTTTAATATTTAAAGTGTTTTTTATAAATTCTATTGCTTTATAACTACCACTAGCAACAGCATGATTGGCTGCTCCTGTAAACCAATAAATTATAGATCCTCCTGCTATTAATCCAAATAAAAAAGGTGGATACAGAATAGACAAATTACAAAGATTATTTTGTAAATTGTTAGTCAACATAACTATTGTTGAAAATATCATAGTTGTAGCACCTGTTACAGCTGTTCCTATTAAGACAGGCTTTGCTGTTGCTTTAAATGTGTTACCTGCACTGTCATTTTTTTCTAATAATAATTTAGAGCTTTTAAAAATAGGATTGAATCCAAATTTATCTTTAATATCATACTCTATATTTTTTATTTTTTCTATTAAAGATAACTCATAAATAGATTGAGCATTATCTACAACAGGGCCATAAGAATCAACGGCTATAGTAACTGGTCCCATACTTAAAAATCCGAAAGCCACTAAACCAAAAGCTAAAATAGTCGGAGCCGTTGTAAGTGCAGCTAAATTAAGAGAACTAATAAAATAAGCTGTACTCATTAATAAAATTATTGTCAAACCCATGAAATATGCACTAAAATTTCCTGATGTAAGACCAGAAATAATGTTTAAAGAAGCACCTCCACGTTTAGAAAAATCTACTATATTTTGAACAAAGGAACTCTTAATAGAAGTAAAACATTTAACCATTTCAGGAATAAAAGTACTAGCTAATACCCCACAACTTATAATACTTGATAATTTCCACCAAAATGTATTATCAGGGAGATCACCCAAAATGAATTTAGAAACTAAAAAAATTGTACTTATGGAAGTTATTGCTGTAAGCCATATAATGGATGTTAATGGGAATTCGAAATTGAATTCTTCACTATTTTTACTATATTTTAATTTTACTACCCATGTATTAATTTTATATGCAATAGCACTTGTAATAATCATCATTAAACGCATTATAAAAATCCAAATTAATAATTTTGCTTGTATTGCATAATTATTTACAGCCAATGTTATAAAAACTATTAATGCTACTCCTGTAACTCCATAAGTTTCAAAGCCATCTGCAGTAGGTCCTATAGAATCTCCTGCATTGTCACCGACACAATCGGCAATAACGCCTGGATTTCTTGCATCATCTTCCTTTATATTAAAAGCTATTTTCATTAAATCTGATCCTATATCTGCTATTTTAGTAAATATACCCCCAGCAATTCTAAGTACAGAGGCTCCTAAGGATTCTCCTATAGCGAACCCTATAAAACAAGCTCCAGCTAAGTCTATAGGTATAAATAAAATAATAATGAGCATTATTAGTAACTCTATACTCACTAAAACCATGCCTATACTTATTCCTGAATTCAAAGGAATTTCATATAATTCAACTGGATCATTTTTTAGACTGGTAAAAGCTGTTTTAGCATTGGCATATGTATTAACTCTTATACCGAACCAAGAAACAGCATAACTACCTAATACACCTATAAAGCTACAAAATATAATTAAAAATGTTTTCATTATTTCTAGATGCTGTAATAATCTAAAATAAATAAATATTATAATAGACAATAATATTTCTAAAATGAATACTAATTTACATTGGTTTATAAAATATGTTTTGCAAGTTTCATATATTAGTTCAGAAATTGATCTCATAGAAATATGTAAAGGTAATTTTTTTATCTTTATAAAAAGATAAATTCCAAAAAATATTCCGAATAAACATATTGGAAATCCTAGCATCAGAAGTTGATTTCCTGCGATTAAATTATTAAAAAATTTAACAGAATTTAATTTTGGCATTGATAAGTTAACTTCACTAGCAAATGTAAATTTTACATTAATTAATATTATTGATAAAACAAATAACCAACTTTTTTTTAGTACAGAAGATATCTTTTCTATCATATTAAAATTTTTTTCTCCTTCTTTTTTATTTTTTTTTCCATATTTTTATGTTTTATCCATATTTTTTCTACGTCGTTAATATTATTAGCTTTACGATCACTGAAAACATGAGGATGCCTAAAAATTAGTTTATTATTTAATATTTTTATTACTTTAGTAATATCAAAATCATTATTTTCTTTTGCTATTTGACAATGAAACACGACTTGAAATAAAATATCTCCTAATTCTTCTTGTAAATTATTCATGTCATTTTTTTCAATAGCTTGTTTAACTTCATTTGCTTCAGAAAATAAATTTTTTAATATGGAAAAATGAGTTTGTTGCATATCCCATAGACAACCTTTTTTAGATCTTAAAATAGAAGTTATAGCCAATAATTTGTTAAATTCCTTTAAATAAGTTTTCATATATAATTATTCAAGCCTTAATTTAATGCTCTTATCTTTAAGAGATTATACACTATTTTCTAATATTTCTGGAATATATTTTTCTGTTCCTATTGCCATTATATGAACTCCATCAGCGAATGTCCGTAATTCTCGAATAGTTTCAGAACAGATTTTTATACTCTCCAATAATGGGTTAGGAGAATAACTAATTCTATTTATAATGTTTTCAGGAATATTCATTCCTGGCAAAGATTGAATAAAATTCATAAATTTTAATGATTTAATTAAAATTATACCAGGTATTATTTTAATTTTGAGATGTTTTATTTTATTAAAAAAAATCTTATATGCTGTTATATCGAAAATAGCTTGTGTTTGAAAAAAATTTACGCCTGTCTTTATTTTTTTCTTTAACATCAAAATTTGTAAATCATTTGGCTTTGCAGTTGGATTTACAACTGCTCCTATGCAAAAATTAGGACATCCTTTTAATTTTTTACCAGCTAAATCTACACCGCTTTCTAATAACTTTACTGTTTTTATAAGTTGAATAGTATCTAAATCATAAACTGCCTTAGCATTTGAATATTCACTGGTGCTTGTGTAATCTCCACTTAAAAGCAATATATTTTCTATTCCTAAAATATTTGCTCCTAGTAAGTCAGATTGTATTGCTATTCTATTTCTATCTCTAGAAACAATTTGTAAGATTGGTTCTAAACCATGTTCAAGAATTATTTTACTTATAGAAATTGAACTAGCTCTAAGTGAAGCTCTTTGATTATCAGTTACATTTATAGCATCTATATTAGATTTAGATAGGTATTTAATTTTTTCTAATACAGTAGATATATCTATTCCTTTAGGTGGAATTAGTTCTACAGTTATTAAAAACTTTTTAGATTTTAATTTTTCTTTAAATTTCAAAATTTTAATCTTCCTGTTTTAAGTTATTTTTTGGTTCAACATATTTACTAATAAATGTAGTTAACATATTATTATCTTTTAATTTTTTAAATATTTTGATCCAAAAACAATATTTATTATTATTTGTTTCACATTTTCCATTAATAAATCCGCCACATGGACCATTTAAAAAACCTTTTGGACATACTTTCATTTCTTTATTATTTTTTTCTTTAATTTATAGGCTCCTTATTTAAATATTAATATTTCTTATTTTTATTAATTATATTGTATTGATTTTATTAAAAATATCAATAATTATTTTTCTTATAAGAATTAATTGGCGATTCTCATTTTCTGAAAATTTTGATAATACGAAATTAGCTAATTCAAAATCTTTTGGAAGAGGGCCTATTCCTAATTTCATTCTCAAAAAGGAATGACTATGTATATTTTTAATTAACGACATTATACCATTATGTCTGCCAAAACTATTGGTTTTATGTTTTATTTTTGTTTTTAATTTATATTTACCAAAAGGTATGGATACATCATCATATAGAACAATGATTTCTTCTGGTTTTATTTTATAATAATCGATAAAGAATTTTACAGCATAGCCAGAATTATTCATAAATGTTTTTGGTTTAAGTAACCATTTTTTTATACCATTGCTTGTGTAAGATGTGACATAAGCAATATTTTTCCAATTAGTAAAATTTATATTTTTAACTTTAGCAATTTCATCAATTGCAATAAATCCAAAATTATGTCTTGTTTTTTTGAAACAATCTTTAAAATTTCCTAAACCAACAAAAAGTTTAATTTTTTCATATATTTTTTTTTCTATCATTTTTTTTCTTCTGAAGTTTTCTCGTTGTTTTTATCTTTTTTACCTTTATTTATTATTTCTGGTTGTTGCATAGCGCTATTTTCTTGTTCTTCATTTTTTACATCCTCTTTAATAACATTTATAACATGAACAATAAGAGATGATTTGTCATGAATATACTCTACATTTTCTATCTTTGGTAAATCTATAACTTTTATCCCTTCTCCTATTTTTAAAGAACTTACATTTATATTTATTCTTTTTGGAATGTATTTCAATAACGACTTTACTTTAATTTCTCTTATAATAAATTCCATTACTCCGCCAAAATCCTTAACTCCTTTAGCTATTCCTTCTATATGTATAGGAACCATCATTTCTATTTTATCATCCAAAGAGATCACTTGAAAGTCTATATGTATTATTTTTTGAGTTATTACATCTTTTTGAATGTCTCTGACTATAACTTGTTTATTTTCTTTTGCTGAAAGATTTAAATTTAATATTGTATTATCGTCATTTTCTTTAAATACGGAGTTGAATTCTTTCAAATAAACAAATACTGGTGTAGATTTAATATTTTTACCATAAAGTATTGCTGGAATTTTACCATTTTTTCTTAAAGAATTAAGATATCCTTTTGTTCCTATTAGTCTATGTTCTACGTTTAAAACTATTTTATCCATTATTATTAATTTGCCTCTTTTTTCTAAAAAATTATGAAAACAATATACTTATTGATTTATTTTTTAAAATTCTGGTTATAGCTTCTGCTAATATAGGAGCTATACTAAGTATTTTTATTTTATTTGTTGGCCCATTATTACTAGATAAAGGAACTGAATCTGTTATAACTAATTTTTCTATACAAGAATCTTGAATTTTTTGTTTTGCATTTCCAGATAAAATTCCATGGGTTGCTGCAGCAAAAATTCTAGTGGCACCTTTTTTATTTATTGTATTAGCTACTTTAGTTAAAGTTCCTGCAGTATCAATTAAATCATCGAAAATTACACAATTTTTTCCGTTAACTTCTCCTATTACATTCATTATTGTTGCTTCATTTGGAAAAGGTCTTCTTTTATCAATTATTACAAGTTCAGAATTAAGACTTTTAGCAAAAGATCTAGCTCTTTCTGCTCCTCCAACATCTGGGGATACCACAACTAAATTATCAAGATTTTTTTCTTTGAAATATCTCAATAGAACATATTTCCCATGTAAATGATCTACAGGTATATCAAAAAAACCTTGAATTTGACCAGCGTGTAAGTCCATTGTTATTACTCTTGTAATTCCTGAAATTGCTATAAGATTTGCAACAAGCCTTGCTGTAATAGGTACTCTTGGTTCTGATTTTCTATCTTGTCTACCATATCCAAAATAAGGAATTATTGCGGTTATTCTTTTAGCAGAGGCTCTTTTTAAAGCATCTGTAATAATTAATAGTTCCATTAAGTTATCATTAACTGGAAAACAAGTTGGTTGAACAACGTAACAATCTGCACCCCTAACATTGTCTACTATTTTTACTTGTATTTCACCATCACTAAATCTTCCTATTTTAGCTTCGCTTAATTTTGTTTTTAAATTTTTAGCAATTTGGTTTGCTAGGTTAGTATTTGCATTTCCAGATAAAATTTTAAAATTCATAAAACCTCTTTTTGAATAGTTTATTTCATTTTGTTTACTTCTAGCTATTACTAATTTTTCAGAATTAACATCATCTGTTATGGTTGAACCTGCTGCTACAGTTACTTTTTCTCCAATCTTTACTGGAGCAACAAGATTAACGTTTGAACCGATAAAAGACATAGATCCTATAATTGTTCTATATTTTCTAACACCATCATAATTGCATGTTATTACTCCTGCACCTATATTGACTTTATTACCTATTTCGGAATCTCCTATGTAAGACAGATGATTAATTTTAGATTTTTCATTTATTATAGAGTTTTTTATTTCTGAAAAATTTCCTATTCTTGTATATTCATTTAAAACAGAGCCATACCTTATGTGAGAAAAAGGTCCAATTTTAACATTTTTTTTTAAAATAGCATTTTCTATATAAGTTTGTAATATTGTACAATTATCTCCAATCTTGGATTTGGATATATAACTGTTGTACAGTATACAATTTTTACCTATTGAAACTCCACTATCTATAAAATTATTTGGATAAATAATAGTATCTAAACCTATTTTAGCATCATAAGATATATAATTATTGTTGCTATCTAATATAGTAACACCATTATTTAATAATTCATTAATTTTTTTCTTTTTCAGAATATTTTCGGCTTCTAGAAGTTCAGTTCTATTATTTATTCCTTTAATTTCGTCAGAATTTTTTAATGTAATAAGAGAAACCCTTTTATTTTCTAATCTTAATATACTGATTAAATCAGTTAAATAATATTCTTTTTTTGTATTATTGCATTGTATCTTTGAAATATATTGCCATAAACTTTTATCAAAACAATAAATTCCGGAATTTATTGTTTTGATTTTTTTTTCATAAGATAAAGCCTCATTTTCTTCCGTTATTTTTTCTAAGAATCCATTTTTTTTTATAATTCTTCCATAACCATATGGATTTTTAATTTTTGCAGCCAGAACTGTAACGGAAGAATTAGTTGTAACATTATTGTGTACTAATTGCATTAGAGTTTTTGTTGTAATTAGTGGAACATCTGCACTTAAAATTAAAATATCGTTTTTA
Organism: Endomicrobium sp.; assembly: GCA_031262885.1. GTDB lineage: Bacteria > Elusimicrobiota > Endomicrobiia > Endomicrobiales > Endomicrobiaceae > Endomicrobiellum. Next base: position 9,814 of record JAISGV010000002.1, on the reverse strand, counting down.
TATTCCTTAAATATTTTTTTTGCTTGTAAAACGGCATGCGCAGAACCTAATTGTGTTTCTTGGTATACAATTTTAATATTGCTCTTTTTACTAAGTGCATATTCTTTTATTAATTGGTACTTATGATGTTTTCCTATTACTAAAACTATATATTCTGGATCCAATGTAATAACAGAATCTAAAATCCAACCTAATAATGGTTTTCCAGATAATTTATGCATAACTTTAGGCAAATTAGAATTCATTCTAGTACCTAATCCTGCTGATAGTATTATTGCAGAAAACTTGTTTTTAAGGTTTTTCATAACTTACCTTATTCATTATTTTATTTATAATTTACTGTTGCTATTTATTATTGTATTATAACATTCATTAGCAATTAAAGACAATTATGGAGAATAAAGGTGAAAGTAGGAATAATAGGAAAAACTAATGTAGGCAAATCTACCCTGTTTAATAGAATTATTGGGGAAAGAAAAATTATTGTTCATAAAACTTCTGGAACTACAATAGATAGAATTGAGCATAATGTATTATGGAAAGATAAAAATTTTACAATAGTAGATACAGCAGGTTTAATTGATATTAGTGATATCACAATAAATAATTTAACATCATTTATTAAAGAATTTGATTTATTATTATTAGTAATGGATGCTAAAAATGAAATTAGTTATATTGAACTTAAAATTGTTAAACAAATAAGAAAGATTTTTAATAAAAAAATAATTTTAGTTATTAATAAAACTGATAAACAAGAAGATAAATTTAAAAATTATGAATTTTATTCATTAGGTTTTAAAGATATTGTTTTTATATCTGCTGAACATGGTAAAAATATAAATACTTTACTTGATAAAATAATAAATAATATTCATGATAAAATTACAAATGTTAAACCTTTTTTAAAAATTGTGTTTGTAGGACAAACTAATGTAGGAAAATCATCTTGCATAAATGCAATATTATCGTCACCATATTGTAAAGTAAGTAATATTCCAGATACTACTAGAGATGCTATTGAGGTTTTAGCTTGTAATAATAAAAAAACTTACAAATTAATAGATACAGCTGGTTTAATCGGTAAGAAAAAGGTAAAAAATAAAATAAAGTATTTATCAATTATAAGTACGATCCATGCTATCAAAGATTCAGATATAGCTATATTAATTATAGATGCTAGTAAATATCATATATCAGAGACTGATGTTAAAATAATAGAGTTATTATATAAAATCAAACCTGTAATTCTTGCTATTAATAAATGGGATTTAATTATTAAAAAAAAAGATGTTGCTAATGATTTTAAAAAACAGATAAATAATAAACTGAAATTCATAAATTGGATTAAGATGATATTTATATCTTCAAAAACTAAGTATGGACTACGAAAAATATTTATGGAAGCCGATAATGCTTTTTTACAATATTCTAGAAAGCTATCACAAAAAGAATTAAATATAGCTATGACTGATTTTATATCTAAAAATCCTTATCATAAAAATGGTAAATTTTTAAAGATTATATCATGTATTCAAAAAACTACTAAACCTCCAATTTTTATTTTCTTTGTGAATGATGTAAAATTAATTCATTTTTCTTATAAAAGATTTTTAGAAAATTCAATCAGATATACATTTAAATTTTACAATACTCCTATAATTTTAAAATTTAAGAGATATTATGGTAAATAAAATAATTTATATTATCTTATCTTATTTGCTAGGAGCGATTCCTTTTGCATATATAATTACTAAATTAATAAAAAACGTTGATATTCGTAATGTTAATTCTGGTAATGTTGGAACCACTAATGTTATTAGAACTTCTGGAATTTATTCTGGAATTTTAACTTTAATTTTAGACGTTTCGAAAGGTGTTATAGCTATTTATTTTGCAAGGTTTATAAATAGTTCTTTAATTTTTATAAGTCTAGTTACAATATTTGTTATATTAGGACATATGTATTCAATTTTTATTAATTTTAATGGAGGTAAAGGAGTTGCGACAACTCTAGGTGTATTTATTGTTTTAACTTTTATTCCTACAGTAGTATCCGTACTAATATTTATAATTATATTTATTATTTTTAGATATGTTTCATTAGCTTCTATAATTGCATCTATTAGTTTACCTATAATTTTATGGTTAATGAATTATAATATTAAACTAGTATTGTTAGCTATATTAGTTTGTGTTTTTATAATTTTAAAACATAAGGACAACATAAAAAGATTATTTAAAAATTCTGAGTATAAATTTTAGTAAAATTTATTATTAAATTAAAAAGGTGGTAATATAAAAGTGACAAAAGGTGATATAGTAAATTCTTTATATAATTTAATTGGTTCCAAACTTGAAACTAAATTAATAGTGGATAAAACTTTTGAAATAATTTCAAAAGCTTTAAAAACAGGTGAAAAAGTTTCAATATGCAGATTTGGTAATTTTAGTATATTAGAAATGAAAGCTAGAATTGGCTTAGATTTTAAAACAGGAAAAAAAATTTATATTTCACCTTATAAAAGAATTAAATTTAAACAATCTAAATTTTTTTTCAAGTAATCTACATTATAAATAAATTAATATGTTATCTACCAAAAAATATTTTACTATTAGTGAAGTTTCTAAGATAACTTCCATCCCAAAACATACTTTAAGATATTGGGAACATGAATTTAGTTTTTTGCATCCTATTAGAAAAAAATCAAGAATAAGAAACTATAGTGAAGAAGATATTAAACTTATTCTAGATATTAAAGATTTATTATATAACAAACATTATAGAATTGAAGGAGTTAAGAATCATTATAGTAAATTCTTAAATAAGAACAATAAAAATACTGTTACAAAGATGACGATTAACAATGAACTAATAAAATATATTGAAAAAGAATTAGAAAGTATTTTGCTATTGTTAATAAAATGAAAAACTGGAGAGATAGGGATTCGAACCCTAGTTACTATTTCTAATAAACAGTCTTTCCAGGACTGCGCCTTAAACCACTCGGCCATCTCTCCTGTACTTTTAATATAAAAAGATACTCATTTATATTATAATAAATTTTTAAATTTATAATTAAATTAATAATATTTTGTATATTATATATGTTTTGTATATTTATAGGAGAGATGGCCGAGTGGTTTAAGGCGATAGTCTTGAAAACTATTATAGAGTTTATAAGCTTTATCGAGGGTTCGAATCCCTCTCTCTCCATAAAATAAAAGATTGTTCAATTATTGAAACAATATTATTTATAGTCCAGTATATTACAAGACCTGATGGAAATGTCCAAAACATAAAAGTGAACATTATTGGAATAATGTATAACATTTTTTTCTGATTTGCATCTGTTGTTACTGTATTAGTAATCTTTTGTTGAAAAAACATACTTAATCCCATAATTAATGGCAACAAATTAAATTTAAATTGTCCTATATTAAACAAGTTATCTGGAGAAGAAAGATCTTTAATCCAAAAAATCCAATTCTCATTTCTTAATTCATAAATATTTCTCAACATAGTAAAAAAAGCCCAAAAAACTGGTAATTGTAAAAGCATTGGTAAACAACCTCCAAGAGGGTTTACGCCTTGTAATCTATAAACATTTAATATTTCCAATTGTAATCTTTTAGGATCATCTTTATATTTTTCCTGAATATTTTTTATTATTGGATGCAATTTCCTTATAGTAGAAATAGATTTAAAACTAGTTACTGTTAACGGCAAAAGCAAAATTTGAACTATTATTGTAAGCAATACAATTGCCCAGCCATAATTATTAGTTATATTGTGAATGATCTTTAAAACATTAAAAGCTAATTTACCTAAAAACCCAAAAAATCCAAAATCTATAGTTTTTTCTAAACCCAAATTAAAATTTCGTAAATTATCATATTTCTTTGGACCAATAAAAAATCTGATAGAATAATTTAAAGAAGTATCATTCTTATTAATTTGTTTTGGATTTAATAATATAGAATATGGCCCATTTTTAGTTATTTTTGAAACAAAAATCTTATCAAATTTAATAACCTCTTTTGGAATAAAAGCTATAAGAAAATATTTACTATCTATTGCTATCCACTTATATAATGAAGCTATTATTTCAGCATCATTTTTAATTTTTTTAATTTTGTTTGCAGTAGAATCTTCACACACTAATAATTTACTTGAGTTAAAGTTATTATTAGCATCATTTTTTGAATTTATATTCCACGAAAAATTTATTTTTGGTAGAACAACGTTTTTCCCTACTATTTTTTTTATCGAGACATTAACATTATGCATATGATTGTTGGATAAATTATATGTTTTTGTAATAATCCAACCATCTTTTAAATTTTTATGATAAAAAATTATTTTTTTATTTGATATTGGTATTATATTGTAATAAACATTTGAAAAAGTAGATAAAATAGGTTTATTACTATATGGAATTAAATCAATCCATGTTTTGTTTTTTTCTTTAACATTACAATTTAATATTGCAGCTCCCTTATTTGTAAATGTAATTTTATAATAGTCATTAGTTAATGTAATTAACTTTGCTTTAGTTGTATTATTTAATTCATTTGAATAATCATTCAATAAAATAGATTCTCCTTTAATAACACTTGATGAATTGTTTTTATTTTTTTCAAAATGTTTTTTATTAAAATATGTCACAGAATTCCAAATGAAAATAGTTAAAACAGACAATATTAAAAAAATCAAGTAATTTTTCTTCATTAAATTTTATTTCCTTAAAATATCTTTAAATGTAAATCGAATAGGAACAGGATCATAACCTCCAGGATGTAATCTATTACAACGTAGAATTCTTATTAAAATAAGAAAAACGCCAAGAAAACAACCATATAATCTTATAACTTTACATGCATACAAAGAACAAGTTGGTTGAAATCTACATCTGTTAGTAAATATATGTTTTGAAAAAAATCTATAACATTTGATAAAATTAAGTACAATATATTTCATAATTCTCTATAAAAAATACACTCATGTAAGTAATAACTTTATAATATTTTTTTTTAACACATTATATGATACTTGTGTTGTATATTTATTAGGAATAAAAATTAAATCAACCTTAGGTATTAATAAGTACTTATTAATTCTAAAAATTTCTCTTATTCTTCTTTTTATTTTGTTTCTTAGAACAGCAGTTCCAATTCTTCTTGAAGTAATTATTCCCATCCTTCTAGTAAAAGAAGGATTTTTTTTTATGTAAACCAAAATTTTTATAACTTCATTTTTTAACACATAGCCATTGTTAAAAACTGTATTAAAATCTTTAAGAGTATGCAATCTCTCATAAAAATTAAGAGAAAATTTCTTATTTTTTGTCATATGAATATATAAAGTATAATTTAAATCACGCACTAATAATTTTACGGCCTTTTTTTCTGCGCATATTTAGAATTCTTCTACCACTATAAGTCGACATTCTTGCTCTAAACCCTATTTTTCTTTTTCTTTTACGTCTATTTGGTTGAAACGTTCTTTTCATTTTAAAAACTCCATGAGGTTTATTTATATATGAATTATATTTAAAATCTTAATTTAGTGTCAATTAATTTTTTTTAATCTTCTTGCATAAGAAGATTAAAAAATGTACACTTAATATAAATAAGAAGTATATATATTTGTAAGTTTGGCAATTATTCCGACGTAGCTCAATGGTAGAGCCATCGGCTGTTAACCGGTTGGTTGCTGGTTCGAGTCCAGCCGTCGGAGTTCTTGATTAAAATAAAAATTTTTTTAGAATTTGAACTATTAAATGAAATTTGTTATTTTTATTTATAGAGGTTTGTAATTTAATATTAGCCATGTAGCTAGATATTCTATTAAAATTCGATTCAACTAAAGTTATTTTATTAATAGTTTTTCTTGAATACTTGAATCTTTTTAAAACTGTTATTAATTTATAATTGTTATTAATTTTTTTTAAAAAGTATTGTAGAATAGCTATTTTAAGAATAATGTTTTTTTTATTAATGTTTTTATTTTTTGTTTTTGGAAGATATTTAAAAGAACCGTTAATATTTCTATACACAAGAATTTTAGTGCTATTATCAAAGTCTTCAAATTCTGGAAATATCTGAGATAATAGTTTGATATTACCCATTATTTTTATGGCTTTTATAGTTGTATTTTCAATTAATATTTTATTTAATTCATCTCTTATGTGATTTATTGGAACAATTTTTATACGCTTTACTGCAATTTTCATTGCATTATAAGTTCTTTGCTCTATATAAAATCCAAGTTGTACACTTTGTCTTATAGCTCTTAATATTCTTAAAGGATCTTGAGTAAATTTCTTTTCTAAATTAGTGCAAGAAATTAATCTTATAATTTTATTATTAATATCTTTGAGTCCGTATCTAGTTAAATCAAATATTTTCATGTCTTGTAGTCTCAAAAATAAACTATTTATAGTAAAATCTCTTCTAAATGTGTCTTCTTTTAAAGACGCCGAACTAACTATAGGATTTCTAGAATTAACATTATTATATTTTTCTTTCCTAGGAGCTATAAATTCTACTTCATGTTCATTAATATATATTTTAGATGTTCCAAAATTATAAAAACTTACAAATTTTTTTATTCTATATTTTTTTACAAAAATATTTGTAAAATTTATAGCATCTAGTATATTTCTTTTTTTACTACAAATTAATATATCTAAATCATTAGTATCTCTACCAATTATTAAATCTCTTATAAAACCTCCAACAATATAAGAATCAAAATAATACTCGATAGAAGTAATTAAAATTTTATCAATAATTTCGTAAAATCTTTTTGGAATAATAATTTTTTTCATTTTTTATAATTAAGAATACTATTAATATATTTAGCATAATATTGTAATAGTCTATAAATAAAAGATCTAATTATACTAGAATAATTTATTTAGAAATATGTAAACATCATAAATATTCGTATAGCAAACATATAACAGATTTTATTATTTGTCATGCAAATAATAAAAATTAATATATTTTAATTGATGTTACACAATAAGTTTTGTTTTTTTTATTTGCATTTTTAAACATACGTGATTATTTATAATATTTTTTGGTAAAACTTTACAAGTATTACAATAATATTTGTATTATATATTTGATATTTAAATATCTGAAGAATATTTTTTTATAAAAGGAGTTAATAAATAAAACTTTTATTAATTTAGATATGAGTTATACTTGCCTTTTAAGAAAAATAAATTATTTATCAAAAAAAATCAATGTTTATATAGTTGGAGGATTTTTAAGAGATTTAATCTTAAAAAAACAGTGTAAAGATATTGATTTGGTTACGAATAAAAAATTTATAGAATCTTTTACAAAAAAAGTAGCTAATTTTTTTAATACAAAATTAATAAAATTAGGTAAAAACAATGAAACTTATAGAATAGTCTTAAATAATGATATAGTTACAAACATTGATATATCTCCATTAAATGGAAAAAATATAAAAGAAGATTTATTAAACAGAGATTTTACCATTAATGCTATGGCTGTTAATCTGAGAAATTTAAATAAAATTAGGCAAAACATTATTTCACCTAAAAATATTAATGTATTTAAAGATTTTAAATTTAAAATAATTAATAGTGTTTCTACAAAATCATTTCTTTTAGATCCTTTAAGAATGATTAGAGCATTCCGTATTGCATCGGAGTTAAATTTTATGATTTCTAAGAATTTGTTAGAACAAATAAATGCAAATTCAGAATTAATTCAAGTAATATCTTATGAAAGGATAAAGAATGAATTTTTTAGAATATTATCATTAAATAATGCTTCTTCAGCAATAAAAAATATGTTTAAATCTGGTTTGTTAGAAAATATATTTCCTATAATAAAGAAAATGAAGATGTCAGATAAGATTTTTTACTATCATCCTAATGGATTATTTCAGCATTCATTTGAAACCATGGTAGCAGCAGAAGAAATAATAAATAATTTAGAAAAATATTTTCCTAAAAATTTTTATGATTTAAAAGATTATTTTAATAAAAATAATAGTGTATTTTCAGAAAATGTAACTAAATCTGGAATATTAAAATTTGCGGCATTTTTTCATGATAATGCTAAACCTGAAACAGTAAAAATAGAAAAAAATAATAAGATTCATTTTTTAAATCATGAAAAATTAGGAGCAGAAAATATTAGTAAAATTATGTTACTGCTAAAAAATAGTAGAAAAGATATTGAAGAAGTAAAATGTTTAATAAATAATCATATGCGTTTATCAAATTTAACCAGAAATTCTGATATTACATTAAAAGCAAAATATAAACTTATAAGAGATATTAAAGATAATATACCTGCATTAATCATTTTATCAATGTCTGATTGGCATTCTTATAGAGAATTAAATAAATTTCCTATAAAAATGTTGAAATCTCAAGAAAACATTCTTGGAGAGTTAATGTATTTTTTCTATGAAACAAAAAAAGAAAAACCTATTATAAGAATAATTGATGGAAATATAATTATGAAAAAATTTGGACTTACTCCAAGTCCATATATTGGAAAACTCTTAAAGTTTATTAATGAAAAGCAAATAAATAAAAAAATTAATAACACAGAAGAAGCGATTATAGCATTAAAATTAAAGTTTAAAAATCTTAAACTTTCAAAAGAATGATATTATTATAATATTGACAAAAATTTGTAATTAATATATCATAATTATAGTTAATTGGATTTTTAATGGTTCTTTGAAAACTAGATAATTATATATGAACACCTCGCAAAATATTTTTAGTATATGATTCAAGAGTCAGTATATTGTTTTTTTACTTTTACATAAATATTTATTTATGGAGAGTTTGATCCTGGCTCAGAGTGAACGCTAGCGGCGTGCCTAACACATGCAAGTCGAGCGAAATTATGCAAGAGTATCGCATGATTTAGCGGCAAACGGGTGAGTAACACGTAGAAAATCTACCTTAAAATGTGGGATACCTTTAAGAAATTAAAGTTAATACCGCATAGTATTATGGTTTGGCATCAAACTATAATAAAAGCAGAAATGTGTTTTAAGATGATTCTGCGTCCTATCAGCTAGTTGGTAAGATAACAGCTTACCAAGGCTTTGACGGGTATCTGGCCTGAAAGGGTGAACGGACACATTGGAACTGAGACACGGTCCAAACTCCTACGGGAGGCAGCAGTGGGGAATATTGGACAATGGGGGAAACCCTGATCCAGCGACGCCGCGTGAAGGATGAAGGCCTTAGGGTTGTAAACTTCTTTTAGGAGGAAAGAAAAAAATGACGGTACCTCCAGAAAAAGCCACGGCTAACTACGTGCCAGCAGCCGCGGTAATACGTAGGTGGCAAGCGTTACTCGGAATTACTAGGCGTAAAGAGTATGTAGGTGGTAAGATAAGTCTTTAGTGAAATTTTTTAGCTTAACTAAGAAAGGTCTGAGGATACTATTTTACTTGAGTATAGGAGAGGAAGATGGAATTCCTGGTGTAGCGGTGGAATGCGTAGATATCAGGAAGAACACCAATGGCGAAGGCAATCTTCTAGACTATTACTGACACTGAGATACGAAAGCTAGGGGAGCAAACAGGATTAGATACCCTGGTAGTCCTAGCTGTAAACGATGTTCACTAGATGTAGGGGGTATCGACCCCTTCTATGTCGTAGCTAACGCGTTAAGTGAACCGCCTGGGGAGTACGACCGCAAGGTTGAAACTCAAAGGAATTGACGGGGGCCCGCACAAGCGGTGGAGTATGTGGTTTAATTCGACGCAACGCGAAGAACCTTACCTGGGCTTGAACTG
>JAISGV010000003.1 GCA_031262885.1 Endomicrobium sp. | reverse complement strand
AAGAGAAAGACACTTGCAAAGAGTAATTAAAAAAAAGAAACTTTTTAAAAAGTCAAAGAATTTACAAAAAAAAGTAGCAAGATGGATTGCATTTATGAGAGTTATAGAAGAATAAAGAGAATTTAACTTCAAATAATTTAAATATAAGTTTCTTTAATTATTTAGTTGTATAGACTGTTTTATTAATTAGCTAGTTTTATTTTTATATAAAAAAATTTTTGGTGATTGTTATGGATTACAGATTAAATAAAAAGAATGTACAGATGGTATTAAAAAAAAGATATCTAAAAAAAGATGTAAACGGTACTGTTATAGAAACGGTTGATGATTTGTTCCACAGAGTGGCAAAATGTGTCGCTGAAGCCGATAAAATTTATGATAAATCTGCTAATATCTTAGAAATAGAAAATAAATTTTACATTTTAATGAGTTCGCTGGATTTTTTACCAAATTCTCCAACATTAATGAATGCTGGTAAAAAACATCAACAATTATCGGCTTGTTTTGTATTACCTATAGAAGACTCTATGGATTCAATATTTGAAACTTTAAAAAATACAGCTATGATTCATAAGCTTGGAGGCGGAACAGGCTTTTCTTTCTCTAACTTAAGGCCAAAAAATGATATAGTGAATACAACTAATGGTGTTTCATCTGGCCCAGTTTCATTTATGCAAGTTTTTGATGCTGCAACTGAAGCTATTAAGCAAGGAGGAGTAAGGCGAGGAGCTAATATGGGGATATTGAAAATTGATCATCCAGATATTTTAGATTTTATAACTTGTAAAGAAAGTAATAGTAGTTTAAATAATTTTAATATATCAGTTGCAATAACAGAAAAATTCATGCAAGCTTTAAAACATGATGAATACTACGGTTTATATAATCCAAAAAATGGAAAACTAATTAAGAAACTTAATGCAAAAAAAGTTTTTGATAAAATAGTTGCCCAAGCTTGGAAAAACGGAGAACCAGGAATAATATTTATAGATAGAATTAATAATAAAAATACAATTCCAGCACTTGGAAAAATAGAAGCTACAAATCCTTGTGGAGAGCAACCTTTACTACCATATGAATCATGCAACTTAGGTTCTATAAACGTTAGTAATTTTATAAAAAATAATGAAATAGATTGGAATAGATTAGAATCCGTTATAATTGATTCTATACATTTTTTAGATAATATTATAGATATAAATAAATATCCTATGAAAGAAATAAAAGAGATGACTATTTCCAATAGAAAAATCGGATTAGGAATTATGGGATGGGCTGATTTATTAATTAGTTTAGGTATTCCTTATGGTTCTGAAAAATCTATAATACTTGCAAGAAAATTAATGTCATTTATTCAATTGAAATCTCACGAATCTTCAGAAAAATTAGCTAGTATTAGAGGTGTCTTTCCAAATTTTAAACATAGTATATATGCTAAATTAAAGCCTATGCGCAATGCAACTACTACAACAATAGCTCCTACAGGTACAATTAGTATGATTGCTTCAGCTTCTAGTGGTATTGAACCCATTTTTTCCGTTGTTTATAAAAGAAAGAATTGTCTTGATAATGAGGATATTTTTGAAATAAATCAACAATTTGAGAAAATAGCAAAAGATAATGGGTTTTATTCAATAGAAATTTTAAACGAAATAGCAGAAAAAGGAAGTATACAAAAAATTAAAAACATTCCTGAAAGAATAAAAAATATCTTCGTAACTGCACATGATATTGATCCTAAAAGTCATATAAAAATGCAAGCAACTTTTCAAATGTTTACCGATAACGCTATATCAAAAACAGTAAATTTCCCTAATTATGCTACAAAAAAAGATATAGAAAAAGCTTATGTTTACTCTTACGAAATGGGATGTAAAGGAATTACTGTATATAGGGATAAAAGCAGACATACTCAAGTATTAAATATAATAGGTAAAATTAATAATAAAAAAGATTTACATGAAATAAAACCAAGAATTAGACCAAAAAAAACAAACGGATATACAATCTCAATGAACACGGGATGTGGTAACATGTATGTTACAATAAATGAAGATAAAATTGGTATATGTGAAGTTTTTACTCAATTAGGAAAATCTGGTGGTTGTACTTCTTCACAATCAGAAGCTATTAGTAGATTGGTTTCTTTGGCTTTAAGATCTGGAATTACTAAAACAGCCATTATAAAACAATTAATAGGAATTCGATGTCCAATCCCGGCTTTATCAAAAGGAGGAACTGTTTTGTCATGCGCAGACGCAGTTGCAAAAGCTTTGATAACTTATGAAAAAGATAATAAAATCATGTTATCTATTGAAAAATCATATGAACAAAATATACCTGAAATAAAAAATATTAAAAATGAATATAAAAATTTTTCCGATATATGTCCTCAATGTAAAGAATGTGGAGAAATGTTGACTTTTTCTGAAGGATGTGTTATTTGTAAAAATTGTGGATACTCTGTATGTACATAAAATATAATATTTTTTTAAATTATGATTAAAAATGATAGATGGATAAAAAAAATGTCATTAGAAAAAAATATCATAAATCCGTTTTGTAGTAAACAGATTTCTAAAGGGGTAATATCATATGGTGTTTCTTCTTATGGTTATGATGTTCGTATTGCAAATAAATTTATGATGATTAAAAAAATAAAGGGAATAACAATTGATCCAAAAAAAATAGAAAAAAAATCGTTCGATTATATAACAGTTAAAAAATATATTATAATACCTCCTAATTTTGTAATTTTAGGTAAAACTATTGAATATTTAAGAATACCAAGAAATGTACTAGTAATTGCATTTGGCAAATCGACTTATGCTAGATGCGGACTTTTAGTTAATATTACTCCGTTTGAACCTGAGTGGGAAGGATATGTTACAATTTCAATGTCAAACATATCATCCAGACCAATTAAGTTGTATGTTAATGAAGGAATAGCTCAAATTATATTTTTTGAAACTAAAAATACTTGTGATATATCCTACAATGATAAAAATGGTAAATATCAAATGCAAAAAAATATAACAACTGCCAAAATTTACGAATAGATATGCTTTATAAAGGAAAAATTATGATTTTAATTTTAGATTTTGGATCTCAATATACACAGTTAATAGCAAGAAGAATAAGAGAAGAAAAAGTTTATTGTGAAGTACAACCAGGTGATAGCTTTATTAATAAATACAAAAATATAAAAGGCATAATTCTTTCAGGTAGTTATGATAGTGTATATTTAAATAACGCTATTATGCCAGATACTAAAATATGGAATTTAGGAATCCCTATATTAGGAATATGTTATGGTATGCAACTCATTGCAAGACAGTTCAATGGAAAAGTAGTTCCTTCTAAGCATAGAGAATTTGGGCTTGCTATTGTAGATATATTAGACAAAGAAAATGAGCTGTTTCTTGGTTTAAATAATAAAGAAACGTTATGGATGAGTCATGGAGATAAATTAGTAAAAATACCTGATAATTTTTCAATAATAGCAAAATCTAAAAACTCTCCATATGCAGCAATAACAAACATAAAGAAATTATTATATGGAGTACAATTTCATCCTGAAGTAAAGCATTCTGTTAATGGCAAATTAATTATAAACAATTTTATATTTAAAATATGTAAAGCTAAACGTGATTGGACTATGAAATCTTACATAACAGAAGAAATTAAAAAAATTAAAAAAATTGTAAATAGTAAAAAAGTTTTATGTGCTCTTTCAGGAGGAGTAGATTCTTCCGTAGCCGCTATAATAATGTATAAAGCAATAAAAAATCAACTAATATGTGTGTATGTAGATCATGGATTACAAAGATTAGGAGAAACAGATAGAATAAAAAATATATTTGGTAATATATTTAAAGAAAATCTTATTATTGTTAACGCAAAAAAATTATTCTTACATAAGCTTAAAGGTATAACGGATCCTGAACAAAAAAGGAAAATTATAGGTCGTACTTTTATTGATGTTTTTAATGCTGAAGCAAAAAAAATAGAAAATATAGAATTCCTTTTACAAGGAACCATATACCCGGATATAATAGAAAGTATGCATTTAAAGGGTTCAAGTAGTCCTATTAAAAGTCATCATAATGTAGGAGGATTACCTAAAGATATATGTTTTAAACTTATAGAACCTATAAAATTTTTATTTAAAGATGAAATAAGAGCTATAGGAAAAGAACTTAACATACCGTTGGAAATTTTAAATAGACATCCTTTTCCTGGTCCAGGTTTAGCAATAAGAGTATTAGGAGAAGTAACAGAAGAGAAATTGAATATTTTAAAAGAAGCTGATAATATAGTAACTGAAGAAATTAGAAAAGCGAAACTTTATGAAAAAGTATGGCAAGCTTTTGCTATAATTTTACCTATTAAAACTGTAGGTATTATGGGTGATGTTAGAACATATGAGTATGTAATTGTTATTAGAGTTGTTAATTCTGAAGATGCAATGACTGCAAATTGGGTAAAATTGTCTCATGAATTATTAGAAAAAATGTCTTCTCGTATAACTAATGAAGTAAAAGGAGTTAATAGAGTAGTATATGATATTTCTAATAAACCACCTTCAACTATTGAATGGGAATAAATGCGATCTTATAAATTAGTATCTTTTTCTTTAATATTAATATTTGTATCTTTGTTTTTATTACCTAATTTATTTAGTAAGAAAAATAATTATCATGCTAATAATATAAGAATTAAAGGTTCTGATACTGTTATTGAACTTGTACAAATATGGACTGAAAAATTCATATCTAAAAATCCAGAATTCAATATTAGTATCGCAGGAGGGGGATCTGGCGTTGGATTTGCGGCATTAATAAATGGGACATGTGATATTGTTATGTCTTCAAGAAAAATAGATTCAAATGAAATTAAATTAGCAAAAGTTAAAAATATAAACCCAACAGAATTTGAAATAGGAAGTGATGGATTAGCAGTAATTATTAATAGAAATAATCCAATAAAAAAATTAACAGTAGCTCAATTATCAGATATTTTTACTGGAGAAATATTTAATTGGAAAAAATTGGGCTGGATAAATAAAAAAATAGTAATTTTATCTAGAGAAAATAATTCTGGAACATATATTTTTTTTAAAAACAAAATCTTGAAAAAAAACAATATACATAATGAATTTTCTTCAGACGCTCTTATGATGACATCTTCTCAAGCTATATATAATGAAATTGCACAAAATCCAAATGCTATAGGGTATGTAAGTTTAGGATTTGTAAATAATAAGATTAAAAGCGTATCAATTAAAAGTACTAATGGTAAAAATTATATTTTACCAACTGTTCAAAATGTTATGAATAACACTTACCCTATTTCTAGACCTTTATATATTTATACAAATGGAGCCCCAAAAGGACATATTAAAAAATTTATTAACTATATTTTATCAAATGAAGGACAAAATATAATTCTTAAAATTGGATTTATTCCAATTAAACAAACATAAAAAAATATGAAAAAATCCTTTAATAATATCATAGAAATAGCAATCTTCATGTGTGGTATGTTATCTGTAATATTTGTTATATTAATATTTGGATTTTTATTTGTTGAAAGCTTTACTTTTCTAAAAAATTTTGGAATATTTAGATTTATAACAGGAAAACATTGGTTTCCAGCCTCAAATCCCCCATCTTTTGGAATTTTACCGCTAATTATAGGCTCTATTCTAATAACTTTTGGAGCATGTATAATCGCAATACCTATAAGCATAATGTCTGCACTTTTTATATCTGAAATTGCTCCAGAAAACCTTAGAGATTTTTTGAAATTCCTCATAGAACTTATGGCTGCAATACCAAGTGTTATAATTGGCTTTATAGGTATGATTATTTTAGTTCCGTTTATAAAAAAAACCTTTAATTTATCCACAGGTCTTACAGCTTTTTCAGGCTCTATAGTTCTTGCTTTTATGTCTATGCCCACGATGATTTCAATTTCTGAAGATGCTATACACTCTGTACCATGGAAGTATAAAGAAGGAGCAATCGCTTTAGGAGCTACTAAGTGGCAAACTATAAGAAAAGTAGTATTAAAAGCAGCTATGCCAGGTATTATAGCTGCAATTATGTTAGGAATAGGCAGAATTATAGGAGAAACTATGGCCGTAATGATGGTAACAGGCAATGCTTCAAATATTCCAAAAACTATATTTGTACCTGTACGAACTATGACGGCAACAATAGCTGCTGAAATGGGAGAAACTGTAAGAGGAAGTATGCATTATCGTTCTTTATTTGCAATAGGTTTAATATTATTTCTAATAACCTTTATAATAAATTTGATAGCAGATTTATTTCTCAGAAAAATCAGACGATAAATTATGAAATTAAATCCAAAATTGACTCAAAAAATATCATATTTTATTCTTTTTTTAGTTACAGTGTTTGCTATTATTCCTGTTATTATTATAATTTCTGTTATTGTAAAAAATGGGTTACCCGCAATAACTTTGGAATTTTTAACTTCATTTCCTAAGAATGGTATTAGAGGAGGAGGAATTTTTCCAGCAATAATAGGCACTTTTGCTATAATTATTTGTTCTATTGTTATTATTTGTCCAATAGGAATCCTTGCTGCTATTTATTTAAATGAATACGCTGGTAACAATTTACTTACTAAAATAATAAAATTAGCTATTATAAATTTAGCTAATATTCCTTCAGTAGTTTATGGATTATTTGGTTTTAGTATTTTCGTAGTCTTTTTAAGATTAGGAGTATCTATTATATCGGGAGCGTTAACATTATCAATAATGGAATTACCTGTTATTATCACTACTACTCAAAATGCTTTGAATAGTGTACCATCTTCATTTAGAGAAGCAAGTTTATCTTTAGGAGTGAGTCATTGGCAAACTATAAGGTATGTTGTCTTACCTAGTGCTGTTCCAGGTATTTTGACTGGTACAATATTAAGTATTGCAAGAATATCAGGTGAAACTGCTCCAATATTATTTACTGCAGCTGTATTTTACGTACCTCATTTACCACATTCAATTTTTGATCAAGTAATGATTTTACCATATCATTTATATATTACTTCAACCAATGTTCCTTATATGCCACAAAAACTGGTATTTGGTATTGCTTTAGTTTTATTAATCATGGTATTAACTATAAGTTCTATTTCTATTATTATTAGAATATATTTTAGGAAACATAAAAAATGGTAGAAAAAATAATAGTTGAAAATCTTAATTGTTATTATAATAAAAACTGTATTCTAGATTCATTAAATTTTAGCATTCTAAAAAACGAAATTTTAAACATAATAGGGCCTGCAAATAGTGGCAAAACTACATTTTTAAGAACTTTAAATAGAATGAATGATTATAATACGTACTATTCTAGAAATGGTAATATTTATCTAGATAAGTTAAATATTTTTAATATGAGTGTAGAAAAATTAAGAAGACGCATTGGAATGCTTTTCGCTATGCCTATACCACTACCTATGAGTATATATGAAAATATTGTTTTTGCACCTAAATGTTTAGGTCTTATTTTTGAAAAATCAAAACAAGATTATATAGTTGAATGTGTATTAAAAGCAGTATTTTTATGGAATGAAGTAAAAGATAGATTAAATAAATCTGCAATGGAAATTTCTGGAGGACAACAACAACGTCTCTGTATTGCAAGAATATTAGCAATTAATCCAGAAATTATTTTATTTGATGAACCTTGTTCTGGATTAGATCCAATATCTACTGCAAAAGTAGAAGAAACAATAATTGAATTAAAAAAGAAATATACAATAGTATTTGTAACAAATAATGTAAAACAAGCTTCTAGAATCGGAGATAGAACAGCTTTTTTTCTTATGGGTAAAATTATAGAAATTAATAAAACAGAAGAGTTTTTTATTTCACCAAAACAAAAGAAAACAGCTGATTATATTTCTGGACGTTTTGGATAAAATATAAATTTATCATTTTTTTAAAAAATTTAATTTTTTAACTTAAAAAGAGATTACTAATGTTTAATTTAATAATAAAGAATTTTAGTTTATATTATTATAATTTTTGTGCTTTAAAAAATATTAACTTAAAAATTAAAGAAAAAAATATCACTGCTATGATAGGCCCATCTGGGTGTGGTAAATCAACTCTTTTGCGTTCTATAAATAGAATTAATGATACAATAAAAGGAGTATTTACTAAAGGTAATATAAATGTTCTAGGCAAAAATATTTATAACACTAAAATTGATGTAGAAGCCTTAAGAAGAAATGTTGGAATGGTTTTTCAGAGGCCTAATCCATTTCCTCTTTCAATATATGAAAATATTTCTTTTGGATTAAATATAAATAATAAAAACTCTATAAACATTAAAATGGCTGTAAAAGAAAGTTTAAAAGATGTTTTATTATGGGATGACGTTAAAAATAAATTAAACAGAAATGCATTAAATTTAACTTTGGAACAACAACAACGTCTTTGTATTGCAAGAGCTATAATTATGAAACCAAATATTATTTTATTTGATGAACCTTGTTCTTCTTTAGATCCAATAGCTACACAAAGAATAGAAGAATTAATATTAACATTAAAAAAAGAATATACTGTAATAATAGTAACACATAATATGCAACAAGCTGCAAGAATCTCCTGTGATACAGCTTTTATGTTACAAGGTAAATTAATTGAATTCAACAAAACTGAAAAAATATTTACTAATCCTATGGAAAAAGAAACAGAAAATTACATAACTGGACGTTTTGGATAAAAAATACAAAAGGCAAACATGAAGAAATTAGATATTGAAATAAGAAAACTCAGAAAAAAAATACTTATAATGTCAAATGATGTAAATAAAATGCTAGAAATAATTACTCAAGTATTTATAAAAAAAAATCTTAGCATACTAAATAAAATATTTCATTTAGAATATAAAGTTAATTCAAATGAATTAGTCATATATGATAAATGCTTAAAATTAATTGCTTTAAATCAACCAGTAGGAATAGATTTAAGATTCATAACTTCTATAATAAGAATTAATGGTGAATTAGAACGAATAGCAGATGAAACTGTTAATATAGCCAGGAAAATAAATAATCTATTAAAAGATAAACAATTTAAACATCCAATGTATTTTATGAAAATGTTTAAAATAATAGCTAATATGTTAAAAGATTGTATTAAATCATTTAATACGAATGATTATAACCTTGCAATTTCTGTAGTAAAGAATGATGTTAAAATTAATAACTTAAATAAAAAAATTATGGAATATGTAAAACATTTTATAGTAAATACAAATAATATAATTATTGTCCAAAAATCTATAGACTTAATTTTTATTGCAAAAAGTATAGAAAAAATAGGAGATCATATTACTAATATAGGTGAAAATATAATTTTTATTATATACGGAAAAGATATTAGTCATTTAAAAAATTGACTTTTAAATGAATTAATTATTATAGTATTTTGTATTAGTTTTTTAAACTTTACAATTAGGGTGGATGGCGGAATTGGCAGACGCACAGGACTTAAAATCCTGAGATTTGCAAAAATCGTGAGGGTTCAAATCCCTCTCTACCCAAGGTATAAAATTTTATGGGGTTTTATATAAATAAAAAAATTATTATAAATTATTTGAGATGTCCTTTGTTAGGATGGTTAACCAAGCAGAATATGATTGCTTACAAAAAGAATAAATTGATGTCTAAGTTTATTGCTTTTGAAAAAAAAAATTTTAGATGCAGCTTTAATATACCTTTCTAAAAATTCGATTGGAACATCTATTTTAAAATCAAAAAAAATTACAGAAAATACATCTATATTAGATGATAAAAAAATTGATATTATCAGTAATACTGACTTCAGTATAGATAATTATTTTACTTCAGTAGATATATTAAAAAGAAATGACAGTGACTCGTGGGATTTATTTTCAATAAAACTTAGTAATAAATGTAAAATTAAATATATTATAGATTTATCATTTTCTAAAATGGTTTTATCTAAACTAAAAATTAACATTACTAAAATATACATCATAAGATTATCTAGCGATTATCGTTTCAGAAAAAATATAGTTGAGTTTATAGAACAATATGATTATACCAAAGAAATTAATATAACTACTGAAAAATTATCTAATGATATAATGCAAATAGAAAAAACAGTAGAAGCTTCTAATGCACCAAAATTAAAATTAAATAAAAATTGCAAAAATTGTATTGCTATTGAAAGATGTATCAAAAAAGAAAAAAGAAAATATACTATATTTAGTATACCTAATATATCAACTTCAAATATCGAAAAATTAACCGAATTAGGAATAACTAATATAGATAAAATACCTAAAGATTTTAAATTATCTCTTTATCAAAAAAAAATTATAGAATGCGTATTAAATAATAAAATACATTATATATCAGAGAATTTAAAATCTGAATTATGTAATATTAAAACACCATTTTATTATTTGGATTTTGAATCAATAACAACAACCATTCCATTATATCACAATTGTACACCACATACTAGAATTATAACACAATTTTCAATAGATAAAACAGATGAAAAGTGGAAATTATTAGCACATTATGAATATATAGCTAATCATAAAATAAATTGTTCTAAAAAACTTGTAAAGAAATTAATCAATTGCCTGAGTAATAATCAAGGAAGTATAATAACTTATTCAAATTTTGAATTTAATAGTATTATTAAATTTATAGAAATTTTTCCTAATTTACGTAAAGAACTTGAAAAAATAATTAGTAGAATAATAAACTTAGAACTAATTATAAAAAAAAACTATTACAATATAAACTTTCTAGGGAAACTATCAATAAAAAGTATTTTACCTATAATAACGAACTCTGATAACAATAATGACTACAAAAATTGTGAAATAAATAATGGTCTGGAAGCAGCTGCGGCATTTTCTATCATAGCAAATAATCTTTGTAAGATTAAAGAAATAAATAAAATAAAACAACAATTATTAAAATACTGTGCTCAAGATACGATAGCTATGATTAAAATACATAAATTTCTAACCAAAATAGCTTCTTAGAAAATTATTTTAAATATTTAATTCAAAATAACTTAATAAAGTAACGAACTTTAGTATAAAAATACTATGACTTATCATTTTTTTTAAATTTGTACAAAAGTTTTTTTTTAATATAATAAAGTATAAGTCTTATGTTAACATGCTGACAATAAATATATGAAAAAAATAATTACATTAATAATAATAAACGTATCTACATGCGTACAATTAGCATTCGGTTCTCAGCCATTAATAAGAGATCCTCATGAAATTAATGTTAGTCCGACATATTTATCAAAAAATCTGAGAAAAGATACATGTCATAAATATAAAAAAATACATTTAAAAAAATATAAATCGGATAAAATAGTCGATAAGATAATCTCAGGAGGGGAATTATTAAGACAATTTTTAACTTTATATCAACTATCTGTTAATATTTATAAAATATTTTTAACTTATGAATCAGAGCGAATAACACTAAATTTTTTAAAACAAAGACCAACGTTAGTTGATTATGAACGATCAAGAAAGAATTATATTAAACTTAACGAGCTAGGTTTGATGTTTAATATAAATGTAATAAATGAAGTAACGCATGGGATGATAATCCCAGATTATAAATATGATAAGAAATTAGTACCTAATATGTGGAATAAAGTAATAGAAGAATGCTTTTATAAAGATGATAAAGGGAATATACTAACCACTAAGCATTTCAAAACTCCTTCTTCAGCGTCTCCTTTAACTTGGTATATTGCTTGTATAATGTTAGTTAGAGATGAAATAGTAGAACTTACTAGACGTGAAAATGCTCATCCTCGTAAAAATCCATTCTGGACTGAATGGAGAAGTATGATTCCAAAATCTATTGTAGGATTTGAAGAATATATAGCAAGAGGAGCTCTTATTGATGGAACTTGGTGTGTGTATACCACTATGAGCAGGAATTTGTTTATTCTTTATAAAAACACTAAAATTCATTATATGAGTAAAAGATATAAATATATGCAAAATGTATTATATATTATAGCTAATTTATTGCCTTTTAGTTTACTTTTTTCTACTTTAGCATATGTTTTTCCTAAATAAAAATTTATTTTATGAAAACGTATTATTATTTTTGGCGTATTTTTTAAAATACCAATCAATATTTTTAATATTAATAATAATGGAGTTGAAGTATGAATTTTAATAAATTATTTGAAATTTTATATTGCATAAGTGGTTTGTTATATATTATTAGTAAAACACCACAAATAATTCAAATGAAGAAAACAAAACAAGTAAGAGATATTAATGCTATCATGTTATTATTAGTTATAATTGCTGACATTCTTGGTTTAATATGTGGGTTTATATCTTGTTCAAAAGCTATGATTGCCATGAATGGAATAGCTGCTTTACTGACTATACTTATGTTTATATTTAAACTTTTATACTCTAAAAAGTACTGATGAAGTATATAATATATTAAAACTTGTATCTTTACATTACAAAAATTTGACATTTAATATCAAAATTATTACACTTTATTGTTGTGAATTTATAATAAAAGACGCGGGGTGGAGCAGTTCGGTAGCTCGTCAGGCTCATAACCTGAAGGTCGCAGGTTCAAATCCTGCCCCCGCAATTTTTTTTACATTAAAATGTTATTAATTATAGGTTTAACAGGATTTTGTTGTACAGGAAAAGATACTATATCTAATTATATTTCCGAAAAATATGGCTATATTCATTACTCTTTATCAGATATTATAAGAGAATTGATGATTTCTAAGGGAATTAAAATAACTAGAGAAAATTTAATGAATTTTGGAAATGAACTAAGAAAAAAAAATGGTAATGGCATTCTTTCAGAAAAAGTTTTATATAAAATTAATAATAAAGTTTCGACTAAATATTGCATAAGTTCTTTACGTCATCCAGAAGAAATATTAAAATTAAAGAATAATTCAAAAAAGTTTGTTCTAATGAATGTTAAAGCTAATATGACAATCCGCTTTAATAGAATGTGTATGAGGAATAGATTAGACGATACTAAATCTTTGTATGAATTTAACATATCAGAAAGACTACAAATGAAATCTAATAATAAATATACTCAACAATTAAAAGAAACAATTAAAATGGCTGACATTACTATAACTAACAATTATCATAATATTGATAAATTAAAAAAAAAAATAGATTATATCTTAAAAAGATACAATTTATGTAATATATAAAAAATAAGGTGCGGTACCCAAGTGGCAAGGGAACAGTCTGCAAAACTGTTATTCGTCGGTTCAATTCCGACCCGCACCTTTTGATAAATTTAATGCCCGGTTAACTCAGTGGATAGAGTACTTTCTTGACATGGAAGAAGCCAGAAGTTCAATCCTTCTACCGGGCAATAAAGTTAAGGTTATAATAATTATGATAGTATCTAATCAACATAAGGCTCCTATTTTTGATGTTCTTTTATCGCATGCAAAAAGAAATGTTATTTCTTTACATTGTCCTGGACACAAAAACGGTAGAAGTATAGACAGAAAACTTAAAGAATATACTAATGAAGAAGTTTATAAATTTGATGTAACTGTCTTTGATGAAGTTGATTCTTTACATGATCCCGTTAGTTCAATAAAAAAGTCACAAGAATTAATGGCACAAGCATATGGAGTAAAAAATTCTATTTTTTTAGTTAATGGCACTTCAATAGGAAATATGGCTATGTTACTTTCTGCTTGTGATTCAGGGGATTCTGTAATATTATCAAGAAATTCTCATAAGTCAGTTATTGCCGGAATTATTTTATCAGGCGTCTGGCCTATTTGGATTCAACCTAAAATAGATCAAGATTTAGATCTAATTTTTAACTCGACATATGAACAAATAAAAGATTCTCTAGATAAATATCCTGAAACTAAAGCTGTTTTTATAACTAGTCCAACTTATAATGGTATAGTTACAGATCTAAAAAAAATAATTGATCTATGTCATAAGAGAGGGAAAATAGTAATGGTAGACGAAGCACATGGAGGTCACTTAATTTTTAATAAGAAATTACCAATATCTGCAACATCTGCTGGCGCTGATTTATGTGTTCAATCAACTCATAAGGTATTATCAGCTTTATCTCAAGGTTCAGTTTTACATTTTAATTCCAACCTGTTAGATTTTAATAAAGTGAAAAAGATAGTGTCCATGCTTCAAACAACTAGTCCAAACTATTTAATTTTAGCTAGCATTGATTTAGCTAGAAGACAAGCTTTTTTATATGGAGAAAAAAAATTTAATAATATAATTAATATCGCGGAATATGCAAGGGACTATATAAATAAACATATTAAACAAATGCAATGTTTTACACGTAATACAATAAAAAAACTTGGATTTGATTTAGATGTAACAAAACTTACAATTAATGTTACCAAAATGGGTCTTTCAGGATACGAGATAGAAAATATATTATCAAATAAATATAATATACAGCTTGATTATGCAGATATGTTTAATTTAATAGCTATCCTTGGAGAAGGAACTATAAAAAAAGATTTAGAAATATTTGTGCGTACACTTAAAGATATAAGTAAAAAATATCCTGGTTTACAAAAAAATTGGACACTCAAAATTCCGTCTTTAGCAACTGAAATGGTTATGAAACCAAGAGAAGTTTTTCTTTCTGATAAAATAAAAAAAATAAGTTTAAAAAAAGCCGTTGGTCATGTTGCTGCACAAGTTTTAACTCCATACCCACCAGGTATTCCAATAATAATTCCTGGTGAACGAATTACAAAAGAAATATGTGAATATTTATTAGAAATTGCTTCTAAAAAAAGAGTGAGTGGACAAGAATCTGATATGCTAAGTACTATAAAAATTTTTGCAAAGTAATAACTTGATAAAAAAGAAAAAGAGGAAATTAGATGAATCAGAAAGAATTATTAGTTTTTAAGAAGATATTAATACAAAAAAAAAATGAAATTTTGAGCAAATCTAATAATAATAAAAATACTGATTTTATTACCAACAATAATAGAGACACTATTAGTGATGAAATAGAAACAGCTAGTAAAAATAGTGAAAAAGAACTATATTTTAAACTTGCAGAAAATGATAGAATCATTTTGAATACTATAAATGAAGCATTTATGAGAATAGAGAAAGGTACTTATGGTAAATGCGAAGCTTGTAATGGAACAATATCTATTAGAAGGTTAGAAGCTATACCATGGGCATGTTATTGTTTTCAATGCCAAATGGAATTAGAAAGGTCTACAATATAAATACAATAACATAATGGTATCAATATTTTTAGATGTAAATTTAATTTCATGGATAGAAGCTGTTATTTTACTTGTATCTACATCGTTTTTAGGTTTTATATTTAGGAATTATATAGCAATAACTGTTAAAAAATTATCAAATAAATTTAAGTTTTTATCAAATGAATCATTAGAGATTTATATTTATTTTTGGTATTTTTTGATTATATCTTACATAACAATTTTAAAACTACCTATAAACATACCACAAAATATCATTCATAAAATATTTTATACTATATTTGTTTTCTCATTACTAGTTCTTATTTCATCGATTTTATCCGATTTATTTTGTAAATTAATTTCTAATAAGATAAAACCTAAAGTAATAAAGCTTTCAATAGTTTTCATTGAGTTCATATTTTTTTTGGATCAAATAGGTATAAAAGTAAAACCTATTTTATTTGGAATGTGTTTAACTTCAGCTCCTATGGTATTAGCTTTTCAAGATATTTTTGCTGGTTTTTATTCAGGAGTGGTAATTTTTATTAGCAAAAACATTTCAAAAGGAGATTATATTAAGTTAGATACTGGAGAGGAAGGTACTGTGCTTGCAATTAATTGGAGAACTACTACAATAAGAGGTATGTCTAATATTGTTATTATTATTCCAAATACTAAACTATCTTCAGCAATAATAACAAACTTTAATAATAATAATAATTCAGAAATTACGGGATATGTCAGTTGTAAAGTATCTTATGATAACAATTTAGAACATGTTGAAAATATTGCAATACTTGCTGCAAAAGAAATAATAAATAAATATGAATGTACAGTAAAAAGTTATATTCCAATAGTATTATTTACAAGTTTTGGAGATTATGCTATAAATTTTAATTTACTTTTTAAAGTAAAGCATATATATTTTAAAGCACTTATTCAAAGTGAAATTTTAAAGAGTGTTTATAAAAAATTTAAAGATGAAAATATTAAAATTCCAATTATCTCAAATAATTTTATTCTAAATAAATAATATAAATGAAAGGTAACTTTGAAATGAAAAAAGTTTATGATCATAACCAAATTGACGAAAAATGGTATAAGTTTTGGGTAAATAATAAAACTTATAAAGCAAAGATTGATAAAAAGAAAAAAGCTTTTAGTATTGTTATACCTCCTCCTAATATTACAGGGTCACTACATATGGGGCATGCTTTAAACGTTACTTTGCAAGATGTTATATTAAGATTTAAAAGAATACAAGGCTATAATACCTTGTGGATACCTGGAGTAGATCATGGAGGCATAGCCACTCAAAATATAGTTGAAAAAAATCTAAAAAGAAACGGACAAACAAAATTAGATTTAGGATATGATAATTTTTTGGAAAAGATTTGGTTGTGGAAATCAGAAACAAGCTATAAAATAACAAATCAATTAAAGAAAATGGGATGTTGTTTAGATTGGGATAGAGAGACTTTTACAATGGATGAAAAATGTTCAAAAGCTGTAAAAAAAGCTTTTATTAAATTATTTAATAATGGTCTAATATACAAAGGTAAAAAATTAATAAATTGGTGTTTTAAATGTGGTACAGCATTGTCTGATATTGAACTAGAATATAAAAAAGAAATAACTAAATTGTGGTATATAAAATATTTCCTTCAAGATATGAAAAATGATTATATTACTATTGCTACTACAAGACCTGAAACAATATTTGGCGATACAGCAATTGCTGTATCGCCAAATGATAATAGATATAAAAAATTAATAAATAAAATAGTAATAGTTCCTATAATAAACAAAAAAATCAAAATAATTGCGGATTATAAAGTTGATAAAACTTTTGGAACAGGAGCAATTAAAGTAACACCAGGGCATGACGTTTTAGACAATGAAATAGCATTAAAAAATAATTTAGATATTTTAGAAATAATAAACAACGATGGTAAAATGATAAATGTACCAATACCATATACTAATCTTTATATTCATGAAGCAAAAGAAAAAATTATTAAAGATTTAAACGATAAAAATTATTTCATAAAAATAGAAGATTATGAACACTCTATAGGAACATGTTATAGATGTTCCTCTAAAATTGAATCTTTAATTTCTGAACAATGGTTTTTAAATGTATCTAGTATGTCTAAAAAAGCTATTACAATAGTAAATAATAAAAAAATTTCTTTTTATCCAAAGTCTTGGATAAAACCTTATATTTTATGGTTAAAAAATTTAAAAGATTGGTGCATAAGTCGTCAAATATGGTGGGGACATAAAATACCAATTTATTATTGTATTAATAAAACTTGTCCACCAGTAGCTTCATTTGAAACTCCTATACAATGTCCTAAATGTGGCGGAAAAATTTTAAAGCAAGAAACTGATGTTTTAGATACTTGGTTTTCTTCTGCATTATGGCCTTTTAGTGTTTTTAATTGGGGAAACAATAATAATGATAAAGATCTAAAATATTTTTATCCCACATCTGTTTTGGTTACTGGTTATGAAATATTATATTTATGGGTTGCCAGAATGATTCAATTCAGTTTATTATTTATGAATAATATTCCTTTTAAAGATATTATTATTCATGGAATAGTAAGAGATAAATATGGAAAAAAAATGTCCAAATCTATTGGTAATGTTATTGATCCAATAATTATAATGAAAGAATATGGAACAGATGCTCTAAGATTTGCATTAATGCACAGTGCTGTTCAAGGTAGAGACATACGAATCTCAAATGAAATGTTTATATCTTCAAGAAATTTTATAAATAAAATATGGAACGCAACTAGATTTATAATGTTGAATCTTTCTAATACAAATTTTATTAACGTAAATAGTAATTACATTAAATGTTATGATATTTTTGATGAATGGATCATAACAGAATTACAAAATCTAACAAACAGAACAAAAAAAGCTTATGAAAACTATAATATTGATATTGTAGCTAAAGAAGTTTATGACTTTTTTTGGACAAAATTTTGTAACTGGTATATAGAATTCGCAAAAATAAAAATTTTCACTTTTCCTGAAAAAAAAGAAGATATTATGTTAATACTTGTGTATATATTAAATTCTGTTCTAAAAATAATATCTCCAATAATACCCTTTATAACTTCCGAAGTATTTCAAATTATAAAGAATTCCAATGCTTTTACATCTAATATTTTTAAATTAAAATTAAAAATTTCTAATAATAATATTACATATGAACAAATTCATAAAATTCAGGATATAATTACAAAAATAAGAATGCTTAGACTAGAAATCAACATAGCCTCGAATGTTTCAATAGAACTAATTTTTAACAATATAAATGAAAGAGATAAAAATTTTATAGAAAACAATAAAAATTATATAAAATATATAGTAAATGTAAATTCTATAAAATTTGAAAAAAATATTAAAAATATTAAAGGTATGTCTTTTGTAATTGCAGGCGATTGCGAAATATTCTTACCAATATATAAATATATAGATATAAATAAAGAAAAGAATAGATTAAATAAGAATATTAGGTCTTTACAAAAAGAAATAAGTTTATCAAAAACAAAGTTACAAAATTCAAATTTTCTAAGGAAAGCTTCTAAATTAGAAATAAATAAAACCAAAGAAAAACTTTATGCTGCACAAATAAAAATGAAGAAGATAATTAATAATTTAAAAATCCTTTAAAAATTAATTATGAAAATAATATTATCTAGTAATAATAAAAATAAAATCAAAGAATTTAATTCCATTTTAAAACTAAATACAAATGATATAATTCCTTTATCTTTATTAAAGCTATCAATAAAAATAAGGGAAAATGGTAAAACTTTAAAAGAAAATGCAATTAAAAAAGCTAGTAAAATTGCGATCTATACAAGAAAATGGACTATTTCAGATGATAGTGGACTTGAAGTAGATTATTTAAATGGTGCACCTGGAATATATTCAGCTAGATTTGCTGGAAATGAATGTTCATATATTAAAAATAATAAAAAATTATTATGTTTATTAAAAAACGTTCCTAAACAAAAAAGAACAGCAAAGTTTAAAACCGTAATTGCTATATCAAATCCATATGGAAAAATAAAATTATTGTCAGTTGGTTACATATTTGGTATAATAACTGAAAGTATAGTTGGACATAATGGATTTGGTTATGATTCGGTATTTTATATACCTACATATAATAAAACTTTAGCAGAGCTTGATTTTAAGTTAAAAAATAGTATTAGTCATAGAGCTATAGCTTTAAAAAAAGCTAAAAAATTTATAGTAAGTTTATTAAAACTTAATCGGGAAGTAGCGTAATTTGGCTATCGCGCCTGCTTTGGGAGCAGGAGATTGTGGGTTCAAATCCCGCCTTCCCGATTTTTTTCGTAATTCTTTTTATAATTATTATTTTCTTTATTGAATTATTTGGGATATATAATCAAATGTGTAGTTCTATGTTTGGAGCTATCGGATTGCAAAGTAATATAATAGTTATTTCTGCACCGTCTGGTGCTGGCAAATCTGCTATAATTAATGGACTTATAAAAAAAGATAATGAAACTACAGCATATTCTATATCATACACAACTAGAACTCCAAGAAAAGGTGAAAAAAATGGAAAAAATTATTTCTTTATAAGAAAATCAAAATTTAAAGAAATGATAAATAAAAAAATGTTTGCAGAATGGGCTAAAGTTCATAATAATTACTATGGAACTTCTAAGGTATTGTTAAACAAATTGTTACATTTTTATAAGAATGTACTTTTAGAAATAGATGTTAAAGGCGGTATAAAAATAAAAAGATTATATCCTAATACTTGTATGATATTTGTTATGACTCCAAATTTTAGAACTTTAAAAGAAAGATTAATAATTAGAAATAAAGATTGTCTTGATACTATAAATATAAGATTAAATAATGCTAAAGAAGAATTAAAATCTTTAAAAAAATATGAATATCTTATTATAAACAGGAAATTGAGTAACGCAATTAATTCAGTTAGAACTATAATAAAATCATTAGATTATAAAATTAAAAATAAAAAAAATTATTTTTTTTAAAATTAAGAGAGAGAATAAAATTTATGACATTAAAAAACAATTATTTAAATTATGGAATGAATTTAGCCATTGAAATATCAAAATCAAAATTAGGGAAGTATGAAATAGTAAAAAGAGCATTAAATTGGATGGAAAAAGTTAATCATTTGGAAAACTATAAAAATTTAACACAAGTTAATCTTATAAATAGAATCCTAATGGATGTATTATCTTATAAAGATGAAATTCAATGCCAAGAAAAAAAGTAATAAAAATTTTAAAACAAATAAAGATAAATTTCGAAAAATTTTTAGAATTTAATGATTATAATACTATAGACACACGTATATATATAAAAAAAGAAAATAAATATAAAAAATTAGAACGTTATAATAAATTGATTGTTCTTGAAAATGAAGTTAAAAATTGTAGAAAATGTGATTTAGGAAATAGCAGACTACATACAGTATTTGGCGAAGGATCTGAAAAAGCAAAACTGATGTTTATTGGAGAGGGCCCTGGATATGAAGAAGATCATATTGGTATTCCATTTGTAGGTAAATCAGGTAAATTATTAAACAATATCATTGCTTCAATTGGGTTTACTAGGAAAGAAGTGTATATAACTAACATAGTAAAATGCCATCCAATGTTAGATAAAGCGAATCCAGATAGAAGGAATAATGATAGGGCTCCATATAATACTGAAATTAAAAATTGCATGTATTATTTAAATGAACAAATAAAAATAATAAATCCTAAAATTATAGTAACTTTAGGTAAATCTGCTA
The DNA here is from genome assembly GCA_031262885.1 of Endomicrobium sp. Taxonomy (GTDB): domain Bacteria; phylum Elusimicrobiota; class Endomicrobiia; order Endomicrobiales; family Endomicrobiaceae; genus Endomicrobiellum. Next base: position 248,837 of record JAISGV010000003.1, on the reverse strand, counting down.
CAAAAGGTTTATTGAATATAAAAGAAAATATTAGTACAATAAGAGGAAATATTAAATATTATCAGCAAATAATGGTAATCCCTACATATCATCCAGCTGCACTATTAAGAAATATAAATTTAAAAAAATACGTATGGCGAGATATGAAAAAAATAAAAAAAATACTTGGTTAATTTTTTAGCGATTATCTCTTACTATTTGACTTGGTGTATTTTTTTTGTCTATAATTGAATCTATTTCTTATATATGTTATAAGTGGTGGGCCTGTAGCTCAGTTGGTTAGAGCGCTCGACTCATAATCGAATGGTCGTAGGTTCAAATCCTACCAGGCCCACTTTAGTTTTTGTTAAACTCGAATAATAATATAATTTAATATTTAGGAATATAGATATAAAAATGACAACTTTAAAACAAGATCTAGAATTTCTTTGTAAACTTCAAAATTATGAAATACAAATTAGTAATATTGAAAAAGAAATCTATAATATTTTTTCTTTAATTAAAGAAAAGAATATTCAAATAAATAACAAAGAAAAAGATTTTAGAATTATGAAAACTAATTTCTTAAATTTAAATTTAACTAAGAAAGAAAAAGAAAACGAACTTTATAATAAAGAAAAAGTAATTTCCAAATATTCAATAGAACTAAACAATGCTAAATCAAATGATATTTATAAAAAAATACAGTCAAAAATAAAAGATTTACAACATGATAAAAGTAATCTTGAAGAAGTTATATTGAATATGGAATATAAGTTAGATTATGAATCTAAGACTATAAAAGAAACAAAAAACAATATTTGTAAATTCAAAGAAATAATTAATGAAGAAATAAAGCAATTAGAAAAACATATAAAATTTTTAAAGACTGAAATATTAAAAGTTAATGAGTATATAAAAAACTGTAGATCAAATATTAGTAATACTTCTTTAGCAGAATATGATAAAAGAAATAATAGTAAAAAAAACAAACGTAAAAGTATCTGTATCGTAGAAAGAGAAAGTTGCAGTTGTTGCGGTATTATACTAAGACCACAGATAATAAATCAAATAAAGAAATATAATAAAATTGTTTTTTGTGATAATTGTTCGTGTATTTTATTTAAAAAATAATGAAGATGAATGAGCAATCGCTTTACATAGCTAATGATGTAGATTAGTGTTAAGGTAAAGAGGAAAGTCCGAACTTTCTTGTGTATATTTTTTACATAGAAAACAGTAGTAGGTAATACCTATCACTTGTAAAAGTAGAGGTGCGAACAGAAACGTTATTTTTGGAAACAAGAATAACATCCTATTAGGATGTGTTTTTATAGTAATATAAAAAATGAAACGGCTAAATCCTTACTGGGAAAGCAAAGTTGAGTTAAGCTGCTTAAGTAATGGAAGTGATTCCTATACTAGATAAATGATTGCTTTTTTAATTTTTAACATTAAAAAACAGAATTCGGTGTATAATTCATCTTTATTATTGTATTTAAATATTTGCTCGGAGGAATAGAATTTTAAAATATAATTATCATACTCCTGTTATGTTGTTAGAAGTATTAGAATATTTAGTTTGTAATCCAAAAGGAATATACGTAGATTGTACTTTTGGAGGAGGAGGGCATACTATAGGCCTGTTAAATAAATTTAACAATATAAAGATTATTGCTATAGATTGGGATGAAGAAGCTCTGAATAGATACGAACAACTTAATATTAGTGGTAAATTAAATAATAGAGTTATTTTTATAAGAGATAATTTTAAAAACATAAAAAAAATTTTATCAAATATAAAAATTAAAAAAGTTGATGGTATTTTGGTAGATGTAGGACTATCATCCAGACAACTTAATAATCTTGATAGAGGATTTTCTTTCAAAGCAAATTCTTTGGATATGAGAATGGATAATAGAAACAAAATAACAGCAGAATATGTAATAAATTCTGCAACTAAAGAAAAATTAGCTAATATTTTTTATAATTATGGAGAAGAATATAAATCTAAACAAATTGCAAAAGCAATTACAACATACAGGAAAGCAAATAGAATTATTACTGCTAAAAAACTACAAGAGATTATATTTTCAGTGAAAAGAAAATCTAATAAAATAAATTCTGCAACTAAAGTTTTTCAATCATTAAGGATTTTTATAAATAAAGAATTAGACAACTTACAAAACTTATTATATATAGCTCCAAATATTTTAAATATTAAAGGAAGAATAATCGTAATAAGTTTTCATTCTTTAGAAGATCGTATAGTAAAATATAACTTTAAACAAAATACTAATAATGGAATATATAAAACTTTATCAAAAAAAGTCATAAGAGCTAAAAAAATAGAACTAAAATTTAATAATAGAAGTAGAAGTGCAAAAATGAGAATAGCAGAATGTCTAAACCATTTGTAATTTATATAATAATAGTATTTATAATTATTTTTATTTATATATGGCAGCAAAATACATCTATAAGATTAGCTTATAGAATAAGTAAGTTGAATAATATATATGAAAGAATTGATGCTGATAATGATTCCTTAAAATTAAATATAAATTCCATTCTTTCACTAGAAAAGATGAATAATGTAGCTAAGAATAAAAAGCTTCACCATCCAAATGTAAATTCTATAATATATGTTAGAAATTAAACCTGTTTACTAATAACATAACTATTAAAAATGTTAAATTCTAAAAATACCAAAACAAGAACTTCTTTTAAATTTAATAGAAATAATATATTGAGTTATATAATTATAATGTTATTTTCTATTTTATTAATAAGATTAATATATATACAGATATATTTGCATGAAAAAATAAATAACATAGTAAAAAAAATGATTCTATGTAAAGATATAGAATTATCAAAACGAGGAAATATTTTAGACTGTAGAGGAAGAGTATTAGCTACCAGTGTTAAAAAATACTCTATTTTTATTGATCCTACTATAATTAAAAATTTTAATAAAATTAAAGATGGTTTATTAAAAATTGGTATAAAAATAAATAATCTTAGTAAGTATTCTTCAAGTAACAAAGCTTATATACCAATATTGCATAATGTAGATTTAAATACTATTAGTAAAATTAGAAATATGAAATTACGAGGAATTGGCTTTGAAAGTAGATACATAAGACAATATCCTGAAGGCAAATTACTTTCACATATTTTAGGAATAACAGATATTTATGGAAATGGTGTTGAAGGTATTGAAAAAATATGCAATAGATGGCTTATAGGTGAAAATATTGAAGAAAAAAAGTGGCGAGATGGCAGAGGAAATATAATATTAGATAAACATATTGATAAAAGTAAAAAACAAGGATGTAATGTGAGGCTATGTATAAATACTACTATACAATATATAGTTGAACAAGAGTTAAGACACGCAATGGAAAAATATAAAGCAAAAAAAGCCATATGCATAGTACAGAATCCTATTAATGGTAATATATTGGCTATGGTATCACTACCAGATTTTAATCCATCCTACAAAATTAGTAATATAAAAATTCTTAAAAATTCAGCTATAAGTGATATGTATGAACCTGGATCTACATTTAAAGTAGTAACTATATCTGCAGCATTAGACAAAGATATTATAAGGACAAAAGATCATTTTTATGTCAAAAATGAAAAATTCAAAATTTTTGGTCATATAATTAAAGATCATAACATGATAAATAAAAATTGCATATCTTTAAGTAAAGCTATAGAACAATCTTCTAATATAATAATGATAAAGATTGCTAATAAAATTGGTAGTAAATACTTTTATCATTATATAAGAAAATTTGGTTTTCATTCTTTAACAGGAATTGATTTGCCTGGAGAAATAAGAGGAATGCTTGTAAACCTAGAAAATTGGAATTCTTTATCAATGCCTACAATTTCGTTTGGTCAAGGAATAGGTGTAACACCTATACAAATTATAAATGCTTTTTCTGCTATTGCTAATAATGGAGTACTTATGAAACCCTTGATAATTAAAAGTATAGAAAACAAAAATAATGAAAAATTTAATAATTTAATTTTTAAACCAAGAAAAATAAGAAGAGTAATATCAAAAAAAACAGCTATATTAATGAAAAATCTTTTAAAAAATGTTGTGGATTTTGGTACAGGTAAAAAAGCTAAAATAAAAGGATATAGTGTAGGTGGTAAAACTGGAACATCTCAAAAAATAGATAATTTAACTGGTACGTATTCTAAGAAATGTTATATTGCATCATTTTGTGGAATGATTCCTGCAATTAATCCTAAAATTGTAATACTTGTAATTATTGATGAACCTAAGGGGAAATATTATGCTTCTTATGTAGCTTCCCCATTATTTGCTAAAATTGCTGAAAAAGTAATTAAATATTTAAAAATTAAACAAGATGAAAATAACTATAATAATTAATATAATAGTTTAGTTAATGGATCTAAAAAAAATTTTAATAAATATAAAAATTAAATTTAAAACTTTAGGAAATTTAAATATTAAAATATCTAGTATTTCTTATGATTCTAGAAAGATTAAAAAAAACGCTGTTTTTTTTAATCTTTCTAGAATTGAAATTGAATCTAAAAAACATATAAAGGAGGCAATTTTTAATGGCGCTTCTGTCATTGTTTCTAGATTTAATTATAATATATCCATTGTTCCTAAAATTATTGTTAAAGACATAACTAAATTCATGGCGATTTTTAGTGCTAATTTTTATGAACATCCAGACAAAGATTTAACTATTATAGGAATTACAGGTACTAATGGAAAAACAACAACAACATATATGTTAGAAAATATATTTTTAAATAATAATATCAATTGTGGAGTTATAGGAACAATTAACTATAGATATAAAAATACGATAATAAATTCCATAAATACTACTCCACAATCTGTAGATATTTATAAAATAATGAGAGATATGGTAAATGAAAGTATAAAATATCTAATCATAGAAATTTCTTCTCATGCTTTAAAATTGAACAGAGTCTTTGGGATAAATTTTAATATAGCAATATTTACTAATCTAACTCATGACCATTTAGATTTTCATAAAAATATGAATAATTATTTTTATACAAAAATAAATCTGTTTAAACAATTGAATACATCAAAAAAAAGATACGCTATAATTAATGCGGATGATAAATATGGTAAAAAACTTATAAAAATGAAAATAAATGCGAATATAACACCTTATGCTATAAAAAATAATTCATCAATTGTAAAAGTCAAAGCTGTAAATATCAAATCAACAGAAAATTATAATAGTTTCAATTTACTATTGAATAATACTAAAAATGAAAAAATAAAAAAAATTAAAATTCCTTACATAGGGATACATAATACTTATAATGCATTGGCTGCATTAATAAGTGCTGTATATTGTAATATTAATATAAATGAAGCTATTTATGGTTTAGAAAATTCCAAACTATTTCCTCCTGGTAGATTAGAAAAAATAGAATCCACTATATTAGGATTTAAAGTATTTGTTGATTATGCCCATACTGAAGATGCTATTAAGAATAGCATACAAACCTTTATAAATATAGGCTCAAACAAAATAATAACAGTCTTTGGTTGTGGAGGAAATAGAGATCGTACTAAAAGACCGATTATGGGTAAAATTGCTGTAGAAATGAGTTCCTTTGTTTTTATAACATCAGACAATCCTAGAATGGAAAATCAAAATAAAATAATTAAAGATATAAAATCTGGAATTGAAATAAAGAAAAAAAATAATTTTAAAGTAGTACCAGATAGAGAAGTAGCTATAAAAGAAGCTATCAATATGGCAAATAAAGGGGATATCGTATTAATTGCAGGTAAAGGCCATGAAACATACCAAATAATAGGAAACAAAAAAAAGTATTTTAATGATATTGAAATATCTAAAAAATACATTCTCTTAAAAGAAAAAAAAAATAAAAAATCAAAATAAGGATAAAGTATTATTAATGTTGTATTTATATGAAATAGCGAATATCGTATCTAAGAAAAAAAAAATAAAAAATCAATTCAAAATTCCTATAAAAGGTATTTCAATTGATTCAAGAACAATTAAAAAAGGGGAAATATATATTGCAATTAAAGGAAAAAATTATGATGGACATATTTTTATTAGTGAAGCTATAAATAAAGGAGCAATAGCTATAATATGCAATAAATTCTATAAATTAAATGTGCCAATATTTGTTGTTACTGATACTTTAAAAACTTTAGGAGAAATTGCAAAATTATATATATCTAAATTTAATAAAACTAAAATTATAGCTATAACAGGTTCAAATGGTAAAACAACTACAAAAGAAATATTATTTTCAATTCTTAGTAGAAAACATAATACTATAGTAAGCAAACAAAATTTTAATAATAGAATAGGATTACCATTATCTATATTTAGAATGAATCATAAAATAAAATATGCCATTTTTGAATTAGGTACTTCCTTATGTGGAGAAATAAAAATATTATCTGAAATTCTTAAACCAAATATTGGCATTATTACAAATATTGGATTATCCCATTTAAAAAGTTTTATAAACAGTTATGGAATTTTCAAAGAGAAAAAGCAATTATTTGATAGTATTAAAAAGTTAAAATATAATTCATTTATTGTTATTAATAATGATGATAAATTTTTGAAATATACATATGGGTTTAATAAAAAACAGCATAAAAGTAATGATATTACTTTTGCAATAAAAAATATAGCAGATGTTACTGCAAAAGATATAAAACTATATACAAATAAAATAGAATTTAGATTACATTATAAATCTGATTCAATAATGATTACAATATACACACAAGGGAAATTTAATATAATGAATGCATTAGCTGCTGCATCTTGTGCTATAAAGTTAGGGTTTTCATTATATGAAATAAAAATTGGAATAGAAAAATTTCAACCTATTATGATGAGAATGGAAAATATTTTTACTAATAAAGGAATTGTTTTAATTAATGACTCTTATAATTCGAATCCTATTTCATTAAAAAAATCTATTGAAGCTGTTTTAGAACATTACAAAGGGAAAAATATAAATCTTGTTATAGGAGATATGAATGAATTAGGAATACATTCAATAATGTATCATAATGATATTGGAGATTTTATTAAAAATAAACCCATTAGATTTATTTATTTGATAGGTAAAATGGCAATTTATATTAAAAATAAATTAAACGAAAAACGTACTTTTTATTGTACTGACGAAATTATGCTTTTTAAAAAATTAATACAAACGCCATTAGATAATAATTCAGTATTCTTATTTAAAGCCTCAAGAAGTATGAATTTAGAAAAAATATGTAAAAATTTTTTTTGTTTTATTAATAAGCAATGAATATAAAATAATATGTATAAATATTTAATGTTAAGATTTTTTGGTTCTTTTATAACAAGTTTTTTGTTTTGTTTTATTCTTTATCCGTTTTTCATTAAGAAATTAGTAATTTTAAAAATAAAACAAAATATAAGAACTTATGGTCCAATAACTCATTTCAAAAAAAAAAATACTCCTACTATGGGAGGAGTTATTATGTTATGTTCATTAATTATAAATTCCTTATTATGGTTAAAACTCAAAAATAGATTCACTATATGTTTATTGAGTTGTATCTTATGGTTAGGATTATTAGGAATATATGATGATTATTTAAAACTTACAAAGGATAAAAAAGGTTTGACAATTATCTGTAAAATAACGATCCAACTAATATTTGCACTATTCATAACCATTTATTTAAATTATGCACCTCCAAACCCAAATTTTGCAAATTTAATAAGAATTCCATTTTTAAAAAATTTTAATATAAATCTTAGTTATATGTATCCAATACTATTAATTTTAATAATTATTGGTAGTTCAAATGCAGTAAACTTAACAGATGGACTTGATGGTTTAGCTATAGGGAACACTATAATTGTTAGTATAGTATTAGCTATATTAGCTTATTTGGCTAGTAATAGAAATATAGCAAAATTAATTAATATTATTCCTATACAAGGATCCGAAGAAATTTCTATTTTTCTTATGTCAATAGTTGGATCAGGGTTAGGATTTTTATGGTATAACATTTATCCTGCAGAAATATTTATGGGAGATAGCGGAAGTTTATTTTTAGGAGGAATATTAGGCTTAACTGCTATACTTATAAAACAAGAATTAATTTTATTATTATTGGGAGGGGTATTTGTAATTGAAGCAGTCTCTGTAATCATTCAAATATACTATTATAAAAAATATAATAAAAGAATATTCAAAATGACTCCTATACATCATCATTTTGAAATATTAGGTATTAATGAAATTAAAATTACAATAAGATTTTGGATATTAACTATAATTTTATCAATATTTTCTATATTATCTATTTTTTATAAGGTCATATAATGACAAAAAAAGTAAGTATTTTAGGCATTGGAAAAAGCGGGATAGCAGCGGCAAAACTTGCTGCTAAAGTAGGCTATGATGTATTTATAAGTGACATTGACAAAAGAAAAGCCAACGTTTTTATAAGCGGAAATATTAAAACTGAAGTAGGTATACATTCAAAAAAGATTTTAGAATCGGATTTTATTATAAAGAGTCCAGGAATTGAAAAGAATATTCCTATTTTACAAGAAGCTATTAAAAGGAATATTCCTGTAATTAGCGAAATTGAATTTTCAATTCTTATAATGAATAAACAATTTAAACATAATAAAATAATAGCAATTACAGGAACTAACGGTAAAAGTACAACCACGGAACTAATATACAAAATTATAAAAGAACATTATAAAAATACTATTATTGCAGGTAATTTTGGATTTCCATTATCAAAAAAAGTATCTAAGATAACTAAAGATACTATTATAGTACTTGAAATGTCTAGTTATCAACTTGAAGATAGTCCTAATTTTAAACCAGATATAGGAATATTGTTAAATATTACTCCGGATCATATTATACATCATAAAACAATGGAGTTATATATAAAAGCTAAAAAAAATATATTTATTAACCAAAATAATAACGATTTTGCAATAATAAATTACGATAGTTTTATTTGTAAAACTATCGCAAAAGATATAAATTCCAAAATATTTTTTTTTAGTAGGAGTAAAACGATAAACAATGGAGTATATTACGACAATGGGAATATATTGATAAATATTGATAGCAAATGTGTAATATTAAAACCCAAAATTAATATTATAGGGAAACATAATATAGAAAATATTTTAGCCGCAGTATTAGCTACTTACATAATAGGAATAAAAATTAAAATAATAGAAAAAGTAATTTCAAAATATAAGGGAATTCAACATAGAATAGAATTTGTAAAAAATATAAATGGAGTATCTTATTATAATGATTCCAAATCTACTAATATTGCTTCAACTAAAACAGCTATTGACGCATTCAATAATAATATTATTTTAATAATGGGAGGACAAGATAAAGGTATTTCATATATAACATTAAGAAAAATAATAAAAAAGAAAGTAAAACATGTTTTCTTAATAGGAGAGGCTACAAATAAAATAAAAAAAGATCTAAAAAATCTTCCAATAACAAATAGTGGTAATTTAAAAAATGCTTTAAGATCGATAATTAATATAGCTATTAAAGGAGATATTGTTTTATTTTCACCTGCATGTGCTTCATTTGATCAATTTAAAAATTTTGAAGAAAGAGGCAAATTATTCAAGAAAATAATAAATGATTTTTATGAAAAATATTGCAAGAAAAAAAATAATTAAAATAAATTTTAAAAAATTTGATTTTACTTTAATAATGATGTTAATATCTTGTATCTTATTTGGTTTAATTATGGTATTTTCATCTAGTGTAATAATGGCTGACATCAGATGGTCAAAACCGTATAAATTAATAATTAAACAATCATTATGGGTTATAGTTGGATTAATAATAATGTTTATAACTGGATTCCTAATAAATTATAAATTTTATAAAAAGAATTCAAAAATAATTTACTTTGTAACACTAATTAGTGTTATTTTAGTTCTATTTATAGGTACTTCCAAACTAGGAGCAAAAAGATGGATTAATATTAAAGGTTTTAGTATACAACCATCAGAATTTTCTAAATTATCTGTAATTATAACTTTATCTGAATTTATTTCTAGAAAAAAAAACATAATAAAAAAATATAAGGGATTAATAGCCCCGACTATAATTATATTACTTATGATTTTACCAATTATGTTAGAACCAGATTTAGGTACTCCTATTTTAATAGTAACAGTATGTTTTGCAATGTTATTCTGCGCAGAAATTAAGATTAATACTATATTAATGATTATCATTGCTTTGGTTTTATTTATAATCGAAGAAATCTTTAGAAAACCATATAGATTAATTAGATTAAAAGATTACATATCTTCACTTTTAAATATAAATGCATCATCTTATCAAATTAAACAATCTTTAAATGCTTTTGGGTCTGGAGGACTGTTTGGAAAAGGTTTAGGAAAAAGTTTAATAAAAATTATGTATTTACCTGAAGCTCATAGCGATTTTATTTTTCCAATAATAGGTGAAGAATTGGGATTATTAGGAACTTCTATAGTGAGTTTGTTTTTTTTATATTTATTTTTTAAAGGTATGAAGATGAGTAAAACAATGCCAGACGTCTTTTCTAGTTTTTTATGTTTAGGAATAACATTTTTAATTGTTTTTCAAGCTTTTATAAATATGGCAGTTACAACAGGAATATTTCCTACAAAAGGCTTACCTTTACCATTCATATCTTCAGGAGGAACCGCTTTAATTATAAATATGATTTCTGCTGGAATACTAATAAATTTATCACAGTATGAAAAAAAATAATTACAAAAAATTAATTATAGCTTCTAGTGGCAGTGGAGGACATGTTTATCCTGGAATAGCTTTAGCAAGAGAGTTAGAAAAACATGGTTATGATATTACTTTTTTCATAGTTGATAACACTATATCTATGGAAATTTTGAATAATAGCAATTTTAAATATATCAAATTTAATATGTCAGGTATGCCAAAAAAATTTAGCATTAAGTTCTTAAAGTTCTTATTTACATTCTGTTTAAATTTAATAAAAGCATTAATAAAAATTAAAAAAATTGATCCAATTATTGTTATAGGAATGGGAGGATATATTACTGTCCCAATTATTATTGCAGCAAAAATATTAAAAAAAATAACATTCATACATGAACAAAATGTAATACCAGGAAAAGCAAACATACTACTAAGTAAAATAGTAAATAAAACATTTATAAGTTTCAAACAATCAAAGAAATATATTAATAATGCTTTTTTTTCTGGTTGCCCTATAAGAAAAGAAATTTTTTTGGTATCAAGAATAACATCCTTCCAAAAATTTGGATTTAATAACAGAATACCAATAGTTTTAGTAGTAGGAGGCAGTCTAGGTTTTATTTCACTTAATCAAATTATATTTAATTCTTTGATAGAGTTATCTGTTAATAATAAACTTCAAGTATTACATATAACTGGATTAAACAAAGATTTTTTCTCAATAAAAAGAAAAACTAAAAACGTTTCAAATTACAAAGTTTTTCAATATATTCATAATATTGAAGATGCATATACAATTAGTAATATTATAATATGTCGTTCAGGAGCTAGTACTATCTTTGAAATGAATGCTTTAGAAAAAGCAGCAATCTTAATACCTTATTCAAAAGCAACTGATAACCATCAATATTGGAATGCTAAAGCAATAGAAAATGATTATAGGAAAATTATAGAAGAAAATGATATAACAAAAAAAAAATTGATTAATATATTATTTTCTATAATAAAAGAAGATTCTAACAGAAAAAAAACAATATATTCAAAAAGTTTTGCTCAGGAATTAATAGCTGAAGAAATAATAAAAGAATTGAATTATATTTGTTGTTTATAATTTTTTTCTTTTTGTTTTTTTTGCTAGAATAGAAATACGTGTATTTAAGATATATTTATTATTTATTATTAGTAATATTTTTAATAATTATTATTACAGTATTTTTAATAACTTGTTTTTTTGTTTATTTAATAAGAAAAAGCAGTAACATTATTAATAAAGTTAATAATATTATGTTTAAATTAAATAAAGTTCCAAAATTTTATAATAATGTAACAGAATTATTTTGTATTAGAAATATAAAATTTTTATACTTTATGCTTCCAGTGTTGTATTTATTTTACAAGATTATTAATTGTTTATCTAAAACTAAACAATCAGATGAAAGAGGTCATAGTGAATAATGAGTAATGATTTAAAAAATACGTTCTTAGCTTTTATTTTAGGAGGAGTTTTTGGGAGTATTTTTGGGTTGTTATGTGCGCCTAAGTCAGGAAATGAAACAAGAAACGATGTTAAAAAATTAGGCGGAGAAATCGTAAGCGCAATTAATAAACTTAAACAAGACTTAAAAAAAACTGAAGACAAAATACACAAGAAAGATATTTGCATTGAACAAAAAAAGTAACAAAAAAGTTAAGTTAAATTTTTAGTAATTATTGCTGAGGTAGCTCAGTTGGTAGAGCACAGGTCTGAAAAACCTGGTGTCGACAGTTCGATTCTGTCCCTCAGCATTTTTATACGTAATAATAATATGCTACAATTACATTGTACAAGTGGTTAAAATATATATAGCAATATAGGAACTAAATGAAAAAAAATATGAAAGATGTAAATAAACCTCTTGAAATTTCAAGAAAATTACATCCATTTTACAAGGGCAAAATAGAAATTATACCAAAATGTAGAATAAAAGATTTTACAGATTTTGCTATTTGGTACAGTCCAGGAGTAGCTTCTGTATGTATGGATATCTATAAAAATCCTGAACTTGTATATGAATACACTAACAAATGGAATAGTATAGCAATTGTAAGTGATGGTTCTAGAGTTTTAGGACTTGGGAATATAGGCGCAGAGGCAAGTTTGCCTGTAATGGAAGGTAAAGCTTTATTATATAAGTATTTGGGAGGTGTAGACGCATATCCGATATGTTTAGAAATAAAATCTGAGGACGAAATAATACAAACAACAAAAACGTTACAACCTTCTTTTGGAGGTATTAATTTAGAAGATATAGAACAACCTAAATGTTTTACAGTACTTAACAGATTAAAAAAAGAATGTTCCATTCCAGTATGGCATGATGATCAACAGGGTACAGCCATTGTCACTTTAGCAGGGCTTATAAATGCCTTAAAAATTGTTAATAAAAAAATAAATGAAGTTAAAATAGCAATGATAGGCGCAGGTTCAGCCAATATATGTATATCAAAACTATTAGCAATTTATGGAGCTGATCTTGCTAAAATGATTGTAGTGGATTCCAAAGGAATAATTAGTAAATGTGATACTAGAATGCAAACTCAACACTATGAAAAAAAACGATTAGCTAATTTAACTAATATTAATAATTTACAAGGTGGAATCAAAGAAGCCATGAAAAATGCTGATGTTTTAATCGCTTTATCTACCCCTGGACCTAATATTATTAAAAAGGAGTGGATTAGGTATATGTCTAAAGATCCTATAATTTTTGCCTGTGCTAATCCTATACCAGAAATTTGGCCTTGGCTAGCAAAAGAGGAAGGTGCAGCTGTGGTAGCAACTGGAAGAAGCGATTTTGATAATCAGGTTAATAACTCATTAGGATTTCCTGGGGTATTTAGAGGAGTGTTAGATGTAAGAGCTCATTCTATAACTGATTCTATGTGTATAGAAGCAGCTTTAGCTCTTGCTTCCTGTATTCCTGATAATAAAATTAATCCCAAAAAAATTTTACCAAACATGGATGATTTAATTGTTGTTCCAAGGTTAGCTGCTTCTATAGGAGTTAAAGCTATAAGAGAAAAAGTTGCTGATAAAAAATTAAGTTATGATGAACTTTTTAATAATGCAAAATTAATAATAGAAAGAAGTAGGGCAATAACTGAAACTATGATGAAGAAGGGACATATAAAAAAAAGTGCGAAAAATCCAAACTAAGATAATTACAAAAGCAGCAGAACTATTATGCAATGAAGCAAATTTTAAACTTCCTAACGATGTATTAGAGCATTTAAAACAAAATTTTATCTTTGAAAGTAATAATATCGCAAAAGGAATACTATCTGATATTATTGAAAATGCTAATATAGCTTTAAATGATAAAATACCGTTGTGTCAAGATACAGGATCTGCAAATTTTTTTTTAGAAATAGGTAAAGAAGTTTATATTGAAGGACGCGATAGCATCTATGAAGCTATTAATAGAGGAACAGCGTTAGGATATACAAAAAATTATTTGCGCAAATCCATTGTGCTAGATCCTATAATTAGAAAAAATTCTAATGATAACACTCCCGCTAATATTTATATAAGTATAACGTCAGGAGATAAAATAAAAATCACTTTTTTAGCAAAAGGTGGAGGAAGTGATAATGCTAGTGTTTTAAAAATGTTCAATCCAACTTCATCATGGCAAGAAATAGAAGATTTTATTGTAGATTCGATAAAGAATAAAGGCAAAAATTCTTGTCCTCCATTAATTATAGGAATTGGAATAGGAGGCAGTTTTTCTAATGTTTCGTTTTTATCATTAAAAGCTTTACTTCGTAATATAGGTAGTTCTAACAAAAATAAATTTTATGATGAAAAAGAAAAAGAATTGTTAAATACTATAAATAATTTGAATATAGGACCAATGAACTTAGGAGGAAAAACTACTTCTTTAGCTGTTTTTATAGAAACGAAACCTACTCATATAGCTTCACTCCCTGTAGCAGTAAATTTCCAATGTCATTCTTACAGAAAAAGAACTATTATAATATAATGGAAATAAATTTAAAAGATTTAATTATAAATCCTGGATTAGTAACAATTAAAGATAAAATATTATTAAGTGGTACTATTTATACTGTAAGAGATATTGCTCACAAAAAAATTACAGAAATTTTAGATAGTAATGAACCACATAAATTACCATTTGCTCTATTAAATTCTGCTATTTATTATTGTGGGCCGACTCCAGCAAAACCGGGAAGTATTATAGGGGCATGTGGTCCAACAACATCAAAACGGATGGATTTTTTTACCCCTAAATTATTAAAAAATGGGGTTAAATTTTTAATAGGAAAAGGAGACCGCTCTAGAACTGTGATTAATTCTATAAAAGAAAAAGAAGCTTTATACTTTGTTGCAACTGGAGGAATAGCCGCATTATTAGCAAGAACCGTAAAAAAAATAGAATTAATCGCTTTTAAGAATTTAGGGCCTGAAGCTATTTATAAACTTGAAGTAAAAAATATGCCTCTAATTGTTGCTATAGATAGTTTTGGAAAAAATATTTTTAATAGATAGTAAATAAGAAAATAAAAGAGGTATTCAATTAAAATGGAAGTTAATAAGCAAACAATAATTAAACAATTTAAATTACACTCTAATGATACAGGGTCTTCTGAAGTACAAATAGCTATTCTTACTTATAGAATAAATTATCTTTCAGAATATTTGAAAAAATCTAAAAAAGATAATAGTACAAAAGTTGGTTTTTTTAAAATGATAGGTAAAAGAAGAAGATTTTTAAATTATCTTAAAAAAAATAATAAAGATAAATATTCTTCATTGATTAAAAAACTAAATTTAAGAAAATAATTTATTAAAAAAATCTATAAAATTAACTGATTCAAATTTAATATGGAGTTTTAATGTGAAATCTTTCAAAGATGAAATTGTATTTAATAATAAAAAAATTAATATAGAATTTGGAGAAATTGCTAAACAGGCAAATGGCTCATGTGTTGTAAAAATTGGCGAAACAATAATACTATCAACAGTTGTTGCTAGTAAAGAACAAAAATCAGATATTGATTTTTTACCTTTAACAGTAGATTATAGAGAACGAACTTATTCTGTTGGTAAAATTCCAGGTGGGTTTTTTAAAAGAGAAACTAAACCTAAAAACAATGAAATATTAACAAGTAGACTTATAGATAGAAGTATTAGACCTGTTTTTCATAAACACTGGAGAAATACTACACAAGTATCAGTTTTATTACTTTCATATGATTGCGAAAATGATCCCATTATAGCTGCTATATTAGGGACTTCTATTGCGTTGTGTAGTTCTGATTTACCATTTAACATTCCAATATCCACTGTAAGAATATGTAAACTTAATAATAAATTTATAATAAATCCTTTATTATCAGAACAAAAGAAGAGTAGTTTAAACTTAGTAATAAGTGGAAATGATAAAGCAATAACTATGGTGGAAGGAAATGCCAAAGAATTACCTGAATCAGATATAATATATGCTTTAAAAATAGCTCAGAAAACTATAAAAGATATTTGTGAATATCAAAAAAAAATAATCTCAAAAAATAAAATTAATATTATGTTACCATCTTTAAATGCTACTGAATCTGAGATTAAAAATGAGATTCTCTCAAAAATTAATTCTAAACAGCCTTATGATTGGTATATAAATAAAAACAGCATAATTGAAGAGATATCGAATAAATATTCAAAAGAATCTATACTATTTATAAGTAATATAGTAGACGAAATTTTTTATAAAAAATCCAGAGAATTTATTATTAATAAGAAAACTCATCTTGATGGTAGAAAACTAGATGAGATAAGAGATATAACTTGCAAAGTGGGTATTTTACCTAGAGCACACGGTTCAAGTATTTTTACTAGAGGTAGAACTCAGGCTTTAGCAACTGTCACTTTAGGAACTCCTTCTGATATGCAAATAATTGACGATTTAGGTAAAGAATATAAAGAAAGATTTATGTTAAATTATAATTTCCCAGGCTTTGCAACAGGAGAACCAAAAAATGAAAGATTTATAAGTAGAAGAGAAATAGGACATGGTAATTTAGCTAAAATGGCATTAGAACCTATTCTCCCACTAGAATCAAATTTTTGTTATACAATAAGGCTGGTATCCGATATATTGGAATCAAATGGTTCTTCATCTATGGCTACCGTATGTGGAGGTTCATTGGCCTTGTTTAATGCAGGAGTTCCAGTTAAATCAAGTTGTGCAGGGATTGCAATGGGTCTCATAAAAGAAAAAAATGAAGAAATAATTTTAACAGATATAATGGGATTAGAAGATCATATAGGAGATATGGATCTTAAAGTAGCTGGTACAAAAAAAGGTATAACAGCATTACAAATGGATATTAAAATTATGGAAATTGATATTTCAACATTAGAAAAAGCATTATATAAAGCTAAAGAAGCAAGATTTTTTATTTTAGATGTTATGGATACTGTAATTTCTGTTCCACAAAAAAATATATCACATTATGCTCCTAGTTTAACAACTTTAACCTTACCTAAGAATAAAATTGGAGATCTTATAGGGCCTGGAGGTAAAAATATCAGAAATTTACAAGATATTAATAATGTGAAAATAGATGTCGAAAAAGATGGTAAAGTATTTATTTCTGGACTTATTTCAAAAGATGTTGATATTGTAAAACAACATATTAAGTCTATGCTATCTGAAATTGAAGTTGGAAAAATTTATAATGGAGAAATAACTAAATTAATGAAATTTGGAGCCTTTGTAAAAATTTTTCCAGGTAGGGAAGGTTTAGTCCATATTTCTAACCTTAACAAAAAATATTCTTTTTTAAAGTTAAAAGAAGGTGATAAAATTATGGTAAAGGTTTTAGAAATTAATAAAAATGGAAAAATAAATTTAATTACAATATAGATAAATTTATAGTAAAAAACACAAAGGAATTTATATGTCAAGTTCATTAAAGAATATAACTAAAACTTTTTATAATATGATGTTACATAGTAATGTACAAGAATTAAAAATTAACCTAAATACTTATAAGCTTCATATAAAACGAAAAGTAAAAACTGAAATTAAAAATAATGACTTGGAAAATAAATGTAGCCACGTCGTCCCATATATTAAGGATACTGTTAATTTAGAAACTATAAAATCTCCAATAGTAGGTATATTTTATAGAGCTCCTACGCCATTATCTCCTCCATTTGTTAATGTTGGGGATATAGTAGAATCTAACACTGTAATATGTTTAATAGAAGCTATGAAAGTAATTAATGAAATTAAAACTCCATATAAGTTAAAAGTAATTAAAATATTAATAGATAATGGTCAACCTGTTGCCATGTCACAAGGATTATTTAAAGTTGAGAAAGTTAAGTAATGTAACGTTTTTATTAATATTACTGAATTGTTTGTAAATATAGAGATTAAATATATTATGAATATATCTCATGAAAAAAGTAAAAAAGAATTAATTAATTTTTTTGTAATAGTTTTATTGTTTTTATTAGTTGTTTATATTTTTATTTCTCCTAATAAATCTGGAATATTTGGGATTTTTATTTACAATATATTATATAAAATGTTAGGAACAGCGTCTTATATGTTACCTTTCGCTTTTTTAATATTTTTCAAATTCATAGATGAACAATTTACTTTTTTAAAAATATTTCAACAAGCATATAAAACAAAATATTATTTTGGTACTATTATATTTTGTTCTTGTTTTTTTTCATATTTGAAATACATATTTAAATATAAATACTGTGGTGGATGGATTGGAGATAAATTGTTCTTTATGTTAAAAACTTTATTTGGAATATTACCTAGTTTTATAATGATAATAATATTATTTTTTATATTTTTATTAAAGTTTTTTGAAGGTTTTGTTTTTTATTTTATATATAAAATAAAAAAAAAAAATGAAATAAAACTGATAAATTATAAAAAAGATTCAAACATTGTAGTTGAAAAAACTACAAAAAACATAGCAAATAATAATAATTCTAAAATACCTAATAATATTAATTCAAATCAATACATACTACCGAATATAGAATTATTAGAAAAAAATAAACAAATTTTAAATCTAAATAAAAACGAGTTAATTAAGAAATCAAGGTTACTTGAAAACACTCTTCAAGAATTTGGAATAAATGCAAAAATAAAAGATATAATTCCTGGTCCAATAATAACAAGATATGATCTAACTTTAGCTCCAGGTATAAGAATTCAAACAATATCCAACATAACTGATAATATAGCATTAACAATGAAAACATCTGCTATTAGAATTGTACCTATACCTGAAAAATCTGTAATAGGAATAGAAGTTCGAAATAACTCAGGAATTATTGTTAATTTAAGAGAAGTAATAGATAGTGGAAATTTTGAAAATTCCAGATCTCCTTTAACTTTAGCATTAGGTAAGACTATTGATGGTTTAAGTTATATTACTGATCTTATTACTATGCCACATATGCTAATAGCAGGTACCACAGGATCAGGTAAAAGTATAGGAATTCATTCAATAATAATATCTATTTTATATAAGGCGTACCCAAATGAAGTAAAACTTATGTTAATAGACCCTAAACGTGTTGAAATGCTTATCTACAAAAATATTCCTCATCTATATAACCCTTGTACATCTTCAAACAAAGCTTGTATAATAACAAATCCTAAAGAGGCTGTAATAGCTTTAAAAAAATTATCTTCTATTATGGACGATAGATACTCAAAATTTGCTAAAGAAGCTGTAAGAAATATAGAAGAATACAACAATAAAATGGTCTTATTAAAAAAACAAAAGGAATTCTACATTGTAACTATAATTGATGAATTTGCAGATTTAATGCTTGTTGCGCAAAAAGAAACAGAACACTACATACAACGTTTATCACAAATGGCAAGAGCCGTTGGAATACATTTAATTTTATCTACGCAGAGACCATCTGTTAATATTATTACAGGCACTATTAAAGCTAATTTACCTGCAAGGTTGTCATTCCAAACAGCTTCAAAAATAGATTCTAGGGTAATTTTAGATTCTTTCGGAGCAGAAAATTTAGTAGGTAATGGAGATCTCCTCTTTTTACCACCAGGAGAAAATAGACCTATTAGATTACAAGGAACTTATGTTTCTCCAATGGATTTAAAAAAAATAATATCTTTTATAAATAAACAGGGTATTCCTAAAGTTTATGAACAACCAAAATATATTATATCCAATAAAAATAACACCATGTTTAAAGAGAACAAAGTGAAAGATGATTTTATTAAAGCTGTTAAATTAATAAATGAACGTAAGCGTATTTCTCAAGATTTACTTAAAGCAAATTTAGGCAGTTCTTCTAAAGCTTCTAACATATTAAGTATTCTTGAGATTAAAAAATTTATAATGAAACCAAACGGTACAAATAAATGGAAAATTAATCATGAAAAAATATTTGAGTTTTTAAATAAAAGCAATAAAGAGGATAATTAAATTGAATTTAGCAAATAAATTAACAATATCAAGATTATTTTTAATTCCTATTTTTATTTTCTTTGTTAAGCTAGGTGGTATTATTAGTATTATAATAGCACTATTTATTTTTTGTTTAGCAGCTATTACTGATTTATTAGATGGTAAAGTAGCCAGAAAATATAAAACTGTAACATATTTAGGCACATTTTTGGATCCATTAGCTGATAAATTATTAATATTAACAGCTTTTATATATTTTTTAAGTATGAAATTTTTAAGAATCCCAACTTGGATGATCATAATAATAGCTGCTAGAGAATTATTAATTATAATATTTAGATTACTCTTTCTTAACAAGAAAGAAATTATGTTTTATTCAATAAATAAAACAAGCAAAATAAAAACTATCGTACAAAACAGTGTAGCGATTATGATAATATTGATTATAATATTAAATGAAATAATAAGAATGTTAAATTATAATTTGAAATCTTTATATTTAATAAATAAAATACCATTTTGGTTAATGTTAATCGCAGTAATATTCACTATTTACTCTGGTAGTATTTATATACTACGATACTATAGAGATAAAATTAAACTTTTATATTAACTATGAATAATTCTTATGTAAAAAAAATGATTATTTTTTTATCTTCAGGCTTTGGAATAGGATATTTAAAATTTATTCCTGGAACTTTATCTAGTTTTTTAGGTATTATTTTATGGGAATTATTTATACCAGATAATTACTTAATTCAAATAATTTATTTAATTGTTTTAACTATAATCTCAATTTTATTATCCTCTTTAGCAGAACAAATATATAAAAAAAAAGATGATAATAGAATAGTTATTGATGAAATTTTAGGAATGTGTTTTACATTAGTTTTTTTGCCAAAAACTTTATTTTTTATTATTTTAGGCTTTATTTTATTTCGTATTTTTGATATAAAAAAAATATCGTTTATATATGATATTCAAAAATTTAGAAACGGTATAGGAATTATATTAGATGATGTTTTAGCAGGTATGTTAGCTAACACTATACTACATATTATATGGATGGTTATATAAAAAATGATAAAAATAAAAAAAATTATATCTGGGAAATTAAAAGAAAACTGTTATATAGTTTATGATTCAATTAGTTTAAATACTATTATCATTGATCCAGGAGAAGAAGGAACAGAATTAATTAGTTTTATTGAATCAACTAAGTTAATACCTGAATTGATTATAAATACGCATGGACATTATGATCACACTTTAGCTAATAATAAAATTCGTAAAATATTTAATATTCCATTGGCAATACATTGTGATGATACAGAATTGTTAAAAAGTAATACTAAAAGCTTCATTTTACCTGAAATAATATTTAATACAGATCAAAAATTAAAAGCCTCTTTTGTAATTGCTAGCATTTTACACACTCCTGGTCATACAAAAGGGAGTATTTGTATATTATTAAATAATTTGCTTATAACTGGAGATACTCTTTTTGCGGGGACAATAGGTAGAACAGATTTACAAGGAGGAAATTATCAAGATATTATAAATTCAATTAATAAAATTAAAAAATTAGATCCATCAACTATTATATATCCAGGACATGGGAGTATAACTACTTTATCTAATGAACTAAAAAACAATTATTTTCTTAATACTTAAATTAGACATTAATATCTAATGAGCAATTTTATAATGAAAAAAAAAGATACAATAATAAATAATTATATTACATATCTAGACTTAGAAAAAGGATTATCAAAAAATACTCTGTTAGCTTATAAAACAGATATTAAAAAGTTTTCTAATTTTTTCGAAAAAAAAAACTTTCAATTTATAATCTTAAACATAGTAATATTACTAATTTTTTATTTGAATTAAAGAAAAATGGTTTTAAACCCAGATCAATTTATAGATTTGTCGCATCAATAAAACAATTTTATAAATTTCTATGCTATGAAAATTACATTAAAACTAACGATTCTCCTGTTTTATATTTAATGTCTCCAAAACTTCCTGAAAATTTACCTGAAGTGTTAAGCTTCGAAGAAATAAAATTAATTTTGAATTCTATAAAAGCAAATAAAGAAACCAATATTAGAAATAAAGCAATGATGGAATTATTATATGCAGCAGGATTAAGAATTTCTGAACTTATAAACTTAAAATTTTCAAACATAAATATTGAGGAATGTTTTCTAAAAATTATAGGAAAAGGATTGAAAGAGCGTTTAGTCCCTTTTAGTCCAAGAGCAAAAAAATTCTTAAACAAGTATTTAAAAATTAGAAAACAAATTAGAAATGAAAATGAAAATGTTTTTGTATCTAGATTAAGAAAAAAAATATCAAGATCAGAGTTCTGGAGACAATTTAAAAATATCATTAAAAATACAAACATTGAGAAAAAAATTACTCCTCATACATTTAGACATTCTTTTGCGACACATTTACTTATGGGTGGAGCTGATATCAGATTTGTTCAAGAAATATTAGGGCATATTTCAATTTCAACTACTCAAATTTATACTCATATCAGCAAGCAACAGATTCTACAGAAATATAAAAAATTTCATCCAAGAAGTTAAATTTTTATTTTATATATCTATATATAATTTGTATAATATATTAAAATGGACGATATATTAACATTTAAAAAAATAAGAAATAATTCTGAAATACGCAAGTATTTAGATTTTCTTGATAATGCTTCAGAATATGGTATGGAACATGCTATACATTCAGCAAATACAGCAGAACATATCTTAAAATTTTTAGGGTATGATAAGAGAGAACAAGAATTAGCTAAAATAGCTGCATACGTACATGATATTGGTACTATAATATCTAAAAAAGATCATGATCAAAATGGAGCTATAATGTTTTTAAATATTTTAGGAGAAGATAAATGTAATGAAGAAGTGTTTATGGTTGTAAATGCTATAGGGTGCCATGAAGATCAAACAGTAGATCCTGTCTCTCCTATTGCGGCGGCGTTAATTCTTAGCGATAAAACTGATGTTTGTCATGAACGATTAAAAGTAGAAGATTTGTATCATATAAATAAAATATCTAATGTAATAGCAGCTTGTCAAAAAGTAGATCTTTTATCAAACAAAAAAAGAAAAACTATAGAATTAAGAATAAAAATTGATACTAAGAAATGTTCTGTCATGGATTATTTCGAATTTTTTTTGTCAAGAATGAATTATTGTCGAAGAGCGAGCAATGTTCTTGATTGTAATTTTGGTTTATACATTAATAAGGATAAATTTTTATAATATGAATAATAATTTTTATGAATTGATAAAACAATCAACTGAGTGTGAAGCTAGATTGGGCAAATTGCATACAGAAAGGGGTATCATAGATACTCCTGTTTTTATGCCTGTAGGTACTTATGGTAGCATAAAAAGTGTTACTAACAATTTTTTATACGATTCCAAAGTACAAATAATATTATCAAACTCATATCATTTATACTTAAGACCTGGTATTGAAATAATAAAAAAAGCTGGAGGCATACAAAAATTTAATTCTTGGAATAAACCAATGTTAACCGATTCTGGTGGATTTCAAGCATTCAGTCTTAAAAGGTTGAAAAAAAGTTGTGAAGCAGGTATAGAATTTAAATCTCATATAGATGGATCTAAACATTTTATTACTCCAGAAAAATCAATCAAAATTCAAAAAGCAATAGGCGCTGATTTTATTATGTGTTTTGATGAATGCACGCCTTTTCCTATAGATTATGAATCTGCAAAAAAATCTATGGAATTAAGTCTAAGATGGGCAAAGAGATGTAAAAAAGAATTTTATAATAATAATGATGATACTCAAGCTTTATTTGGGATTATACAGGGCTCAATATATTCTGATCTTAGATTGGAAAGTGTAAATGAAATGTTAAATATCGGATTTAATGGATATGCTATCGGTGGTTTTTCTGTTGGAGAGCCAAAAGAGAAATATAGAAATCCAATTCTAAAAAAAATAGTCCCAATATTACCCAAAAATAAAGTCAGATATCTTATGGGAGTAGGTATGCCTGAAGATTTATGGAATTGTGTAGAATTAGGAATAGATATGTTCGATTGTGTTTTACCAACGCGTAATGGTAGAAATGGACAAATTTTTACAAATTTTGGAAAGCTAAATATAAAAAATTCCAATTTTAAAAGTGATTTCACAACATTGGATTCGAATTGTAATTGTTATACCTGTTCTAATTATTCTAGAGCATTTTTACATTATTTGATTAAATCTAAAGAAATTTTAGCCTTAACACTATTATCTTTACATAATATACGTTTTATGATAGACTTGATGTCTAAAATAAGAGAATCATTAAGAAATAATACTTTTTTAAAAACTAAAAATTCTTTTTTAGAAAAATATTATTTAAATAATAAATAAAATAAAACAATTGAGAGGTATTTATAAATAAAGTGGGGAAAAAAAATAATTTAAAATTACAATTATATACACTATCTTTTTTAATTTTGAGTCCTTCTTTAGCTTTAGCTTTTACGGAATCATACAGCAAATTTATTTATTCTATAAATAAATTTATTCCATTGTTATTAATATTTTCATTTTTCTATATATTCTTATTAAGACCTCAACAAAAAAAAATAAAAAAACATCAAAATCTATTAAAAAACTTAGAAAAAGATGATAGAATTATTACCGCTGGAGGATTATATGCAACTATAATTTCTGTAAATAATGATACTATAGAAATTAAAATTTCAAAAGGTGTTCATGTTATATTAGCGAAACAAGCTGTTTCTAGTATTATAAAACAAAAAAAAATAATTAATACAACAATAACTAAATTAACAACTAAAGACCAAAAAAAATGACTATAAATAAAAATACAGGACAATTCATAATTTTAAATAGCAAGTATTCAAACATAACATTGGACGATGTAAAAAAAAATCCAATAGTTAATGCATTTATCAAATCTTCGAATGATTATTTACGATCTATTGGATATACTGAACATGGAATAAGACACGTGAGTTTAGTTGCATCTATAGCCTCAAATGTTTTATCGCACCTTGATTACCCAAAAAGAATACAAGAATTAGCTGAAATTGCAGGCTATATACATGATATAGGTAATGTTGTTAACAGGAAGAATCATGGCCAATCAGCAGCTTTAATTGCTATGAGATTATTAAAAAATATGGGAATTACACCAATAGAAACTTCTTTAATAATTTCAGCAATAGGTAATCATGAAGAAGGCATAGGTGATCCTGTTAATTCTGTATCAGCAGCATTAATTCTTGCTGATAAATCTGATGTTCATAAAACTAGAGTGAGAAATCCAGATATTTCAAAATATGATATACATGATAGGGTAAATTATGCAGTAGATAAATCCTTCTTAAAAGTTATTAAAGATAAAAAAATTATATCTTTACAATTAACCATTGATATGCAAATATCAAAAGTTATGGAATATTTTGAAATATTTATGTCTAGGATGTTAATGTGTAGAAAAGCAGCTAATTTTCTTAATTGTTCTTTTGAATTAATAATAAATGATAAAAAATTATTATAATGATCAAATTTCATTAACATTTAATTTCAAAACAAGAGTAAAATAAAGCTATGAACAATATTTGTAACAATATAAAATCTATAAAAACTATTATAAATTCTTATAAATATGACCGTAAAATTGATATTGTGGCAATTACTAAAACTTTTTCTTGGGTTAGTGTTCTTGAAGCATTAAAATGTGGTATAAATAATATAGGAGAAAACAAAATACAGGAAGCACTACCTAAATTCAATAAGCTTGGAGTCCATTTACAAGGAGTTACAAAACATTTCGTTGGAAATTTACAATCTAACAAAATAAAAAAGATTGTTAAAAATTTTGACTTAATACATTCATTGGATGATATAAAATTGGCTAATAAAATAGATAGTTATGCTAAAATAGAAAATAAAATTCAGCAATGTCTTATTGAAATAAAATTTTTTGAAAATAATAATAGATCAGGTATTTATATAAATAAAGTTCTAGATTTTTATAAAAAATGTTTAATGATGAAAAACATTATAATAAGAGGTATAATGATCATTTCTCCCTACATTAACAATCCTACACTTTCTAGACATTGCTTTAAAATAACTTTTGGTTTATTCAAAGATATTAAAAAAAAATATTCAAAAGAAATCGATTTCAATATTCTATCTATGGGCATGTCTAATGATTATAAAATAGCTATCGAAGAAGGAGCAAATTTGCTGAGAATAGGCTCAGCAATATTTGGCGAACGATAATTTAAATTTTTTGAAAACTAAACTAATGAGAATGGAGCTGCTTTAAATGATTATCAAAGTTAAAGTAATATTAAATGCAAAAAAGAACGAAGTTGTTAGTAGAATAGGTTCAATTCTAAGAGTAAAACTAGCAGCATCAGCTGTTGAAGGAAAAGCAAATGAAGAATTATGTTATTTCTTGTCTGATTTCTTTGATGTAAAAAGATCTTCTATTTTTTTAAGAAAAGGTGAAAGAGGTAGAGAAAAGACGATAGAAATCATAGGAAAATCTGAAGAAAAATTAAATGAAGTTTTGGATGCAATTCCATAAAGGAAAAAATAATATTATGTTAAAAAATATTAATTATTCTAAAACAATTAATTTACCTAAAACTAATTTTAAAATGAAAGCTAATCTAGCTAATAGAAGTGAAGCCTTTATTAAAATCTGGACAGATATGGACCTATATAATAAAATTAGGGAAAAGAATAAAAATTGTAAAAGTTTTATTTTGCATGATGGACCTCCATATGCAAATGCTCACATACATATAGGAACTGGTCTTAATAAAATCTTAAAAGATTTTATTATAAAATATAAATCTATGTGTAATTTCTATATACAATTTATACCAGGTTGGGATTGCCATGGATTACCTATAGAACAAATGGTATTAAAGAAACTGAAAACCAATAAAAATAATATAGACAAGACAGTATTTAGACAACATGCGACTGCTTTTGTTGATAACTTTGTTGAAATACAAAAAAATGAGTTTAAAAAACTTGGAGTTATTGCTGATTGGAAAAATCCGTATTTGACTTCAAATGCCAATTATGAAGCTAAAGTAATAAAAATGTTTGGTAATTTAACAAGTAAAGGATATATATATAGAGGTAAAAAACCTGTTTATTGGTGTATAAATTGTGAAACAGCATTAGCAGACGCAGAAATAGAATATATGAATCAGCTTTCAGATTCTATTTTCGTGAAATTTCAAATATTATCATGCCCTAATAAACTTATTGAAAAAACTAATCTTATTAAATTCAATGATTTTTCTGTATTGATATGGACTACAACTCCATGGTCATTACCAGCAAATGTTGCATTAGCATTTAATGAAAAAACTAAATATGTATTTGTAGTATATACACTGGTTAATAATGAATACGAAAAATTAATAGTTGCAAAAAATCTTGTAACTAATATTAAAAATAAAATAAAAGCTATTAGATTTAAAATTCTTTTTGAATTAAATGGATATGATTTTATTAACATGAAATGTAAAAATCCTTTAATTAATGTAAATCAAACTAAATGTGTCACTGCTGATTTTGTAAGCATAGAAGACGGAACTGGTATAGTACATATTGCGCCAAGTTTAGGTCAAGAGGATTATAACGTTGGGTTAAAATACAAATTTGATATTAATTCTCCAATTGATCATAAAGGAGTATATACTGATGAGATTCCTAAATATAAAGGAATCCATATTTTTAAAGCTTGTGAGTTAATAATTAAAGAATTAGAAAAAAATAATAAATTATTATTAAAATCAAAACTTAATCACTCTTATCCTCATTGTTGGCGATGTAAAAAACCAATAATTTTTAGAACTACTCCTCAATGGTTTTTAGCAATTAATCATAATAATCTAAGAAATAAATTATTAAAATCTATAGAAAATGTAACTTGGATTCCTGAATATGGAAAGAATAGAATAAAATCTATGTTAAAATATAGACCTGATTGGTGCTTAAGTCGTCAGAGATTATGGGGAGTGCCTATACCTATTTTTTATTGTGAGAAATGCAACAATCCAATTTTAGATTTAAATATTATAGATAAAGTTGCTTTATTATTTGCTAAAAAAGGATCAGGTGCTTGGTTTGAAATTAAAGAAGAAGAGTTTTTATATGGAATGAAAATAAAATGTAAAACTTGTGGTTCTTTAAATTTCAAAAAAGGGAATGATATATTGGATGTATGGTTTGAATCTGGATGCTCACATGATATATTGATAAACAAGCAAGACTTACCTGCAGACTTATATATTGAAGGTACAGATCAACATAGGGGATGGTTTCAAACTTCTTTAATATTATCTTTAGCTACTAAAATGATAACTCCTTATAAAAATGTTATGACACACGGATTTGTTGTTGATGGGCATGGAAAAAAAATGTCTAAGTCCATTGGTAATTTTATATCTAGTGACCAGTTAGCTAATAAATATGGGCCAGATATAATACGATTTTGGATAGCTTCTAGTAACTATAAAGAAGATATAAAAATTTCAGATGAGATAATACAAGGCGTAAACGATGGTTATAGGAAAATAAGGAATACTATGAGATTTTTACTAAGTAATCTTTATGATTTTAATAAGTCACAACAAGAAAATTTATCGTTTAATAAAATAGACATGTATATTCTTCATCATACTCAACTTCTTATAAGAGAAGTAACTACAGCGTATGAATTATATGAATTTCATAAAGTTATTTCTAAAATAAATAATTTTTGCACTACGTTGTTAAGCGGTTTTTATTTTGATATTACTAAAGATATTTTATATTGTGATAAAAAAAATAGTTGCAGAAGAATTAGTATTCAAAGTACTATGTTTAATATTTGTTGCATTTTAATAAAATTAATTGCTCCAATCCTTTCATTTACTGCAGAAGAAGCATGGAGCGAAATACGTAAATTAATGCATTGTAGTAATATAGCTGAGTCTGTTTTTCTTAGTGAATTTCCTAAAATAAAAAACGATTATATTCTAAATAAAAAAATATTAGAAAAATTAGATACAATCATTAATATTAGAAAACAAATATTTAATATTTGTGAAAAATTAAGACAAGAAAAAAAAATAGGCTCTATATTAGAAACTTCTATAACCATTAATGTCAATAAAAAGTACAGTTGGATTTTTGAAGATATAGAATTATTATATATGATAATTGGTAGTTGGGATATTAAAAAAAATATCCTAAAAAAAGATGAAAAATTATTTATAACTGTTAATAAATCAAAATATAAAAAATGTGAAAGATGTTGGAAATATATTAAAGATATAAAAAATAATTTATGTATAAGATGTAATAATGCTATTATCAAAAAATAGTATCATTAATAAAAATATCATAATTATAATAACATGTTGTATTTTGTTTATATTTGATCAAATTATAAAATTTAATGTAGTTAATTTTATAAATAATGAGTCCAAAATTTCTATAATTTCGTTTCTAAATCTTTTTAATATAGTGTATCTGAAAAATAGTGGAATAGCTTTAGGGATATTTTATAATAAAAATTTGATAATTATTATTATAATAACTATATTTTTGATAAATTCAATAATTTGGATGTATTTAAATTGGAACAAATTTAACTATCTAAAAAAATACTCGTTATGCATTATTATTACAGGAGGATTTTGCAATTTAGTTGATAGAGTTTTGTACGGAGGAGTTATAGATTATTTAGATATTGGAATTAAAACAATACGATGGCCAGTATTCAATCTCGCAGATTTATTAATTATTTTAAGTATAATTTTATTTTTTTTAAGTAGCATATAACATATATATGTATCCAATAATTTTTGAATTTAATAATTTGAAGTTTTATACTTTTGGAGTTTTTATAGCTTTAGCTTTTATATCCGCTTTTTTATATACTTCATACTTTTTAAAAAAATCAAAAGAAAAATCAATTTCACAAAATTCTTTAGAGTTTTTATTTATATGTATCGTAATAATTTCTATAATTGGAAGTAAATTATTTTACATAATCATTAATTTTAAATTTTTCTCTTTAAAAACTTATAATATTTCAAATTTATTAAATTCTGGTTTAATATATTATGGAGGAGTTATTAGTAGTATTATTTTTTTACTGATATATACTAGAAAAAACAAAACAGAAATATTATCGATAGGAGATCTTTTTACACCATCTTTAGCCTTAGGATATTCTATAGGTAGAATAGGCTGTTTTTTTGCAGGATGCTGTTATGGAATCCCTTCTAAATTACCATGGGCAATATATTCTACTTATACTAGAACATATGTACATCCAACACAATTATATGAATCTATAATTAGTTTTATTGTATTTATATTTTTACATATTAATCGTAATAATAAACATAAAAAAGGATTTATCACTGGAATTTACCTATTATTTTATTCAATATCTAGATTTAGTATTGATTTTTTTAGAAGTAATGATACATATATATTGACTTTATCTCAATCTCAAATTATATCTATATTTTTTTTTATACTTGGAAGTTACATATTATGCAAAAACTAATATATAAAAGTAAACTTAGTAAAAGACTAGATTCTTATTTAGCTGCTATATATGTTAATGAACATTCAAGAACTTATTTTAAAAAACTTATATGTGATAAAAAAATTTTGATAAATAATAAAGTAGTTAATAAGGCTAGTGAAAAATTAAAATATAATGATACTATTTTTATTATTAAAGAATCCGCTAAAAAAACGTTTCTAAAAACTGATATAACAAAACAATCAAAAATTGATTTTCCTAAAATTATATATGAAGATGAAGATATTATTGTAGTAAATAAAGCTCCGAACATTGTTGTTCATCCATCTTATGGACATGATGATAACACTTTAATAGATTTATTAAAAACAAAAATAAAAAATATATATTTAGTACATAGACTTGATAAAAATACTTCAGGAGTGATCATGTTTGCTAAGAATCATAAAACTCAATTAATAATGTTACAACAATTTAAAAAAAGACTTATAAAAAAAATATATTATACCGTAATTAAAGGTATTATTTCTGAAAATAAAGCTATAATTAAAGCGCCTATTGGCAGATCTCATAAAAACAGAAAAATTATGTCAGTTAATCCAACAGCAAAAAAAATGGCAATTACTGAATTTGAAGTTATTAAAAGAAAAACTATATATACTATACTTAGAATAAAAATTTTGACTGGAAGAACACATCAAATAAGAAGTCATATGAAGTATATAGGACACCCAATCATAGGAGATAAACAATATGGAGGTCCATGCTTTATTAATGGTAATTTTTATAATAGGCAAATGTTACATTCATATATTTTAGAAATACAACATCCTAGAAGTCTTACAAATATTAAATTTATAGCGGAATTACCAACGGACATGCAAAAAATTTTTAAAAATATAAATCTTAAATAAGTATCATATTTTATGATAATATACTATAATCTAAATAGTTAAAGCACTATAGGTAAAAAATACATATGGGTTTTCTTGAAAATATTAGAATTCAATGCAAGGTTTCAGGTGGTTATTTAGAATTTTTAAATATAGCTTTTCCTTTAATAATTTCTACTGGAATTGAATCATGTCAAATTTTCATAGATAGGATTTTTTTAGCTAAGTATTCTCAAAATTCTTTCATAGCTTCTACACCTGCAGGAGTAGCATATTGGGCATTAGTATGCTTTTTTTTTGGAACCTTAACTTATATAGATATTTTCATAGCACAATATTATGGTAGAAAAGAATACAAATTCATAGGTCCGATTTTATGGCAAGGTGTTTACTTAACTTTTATATCCACTTTAATAGTACTAGTTATATCATATTTTAGTAGCAATATTTTTTTATATATAGGACATCCTATAATCATAATTCAAGAAGAAATAAAATACTTTAAAACATTATGTTATGGGACATTTCCATATATAGCAGAAACTGTTTTCGCTAGTTTTTATGCCGGTCGTGGAAAAACTAAAGTGGTTTTATTAGTAAGTTGTTTTGGGGTTGTAACGAACATCTTGTTAGATTATTTATTGATATATGGAAAATTTTGTTTCCCTACAATGGGTATAGAAGGAGCAGCTTGGGCAGGGAATATATCAATGACTTTAATATGTTTTATATACATAATATTAATGCTTTCTAAAAAAAATGATAGTATCTACCATACTAGATGTATCAAACTAAATTCAAATTTTATAAAAACTATTCTTAAATATGGATTGCCTAATGGAGGAGAATTATTTTTTGATACTATTGGATTCGGTATTTTTATTTTTATTATTGGTAAATTAGGTATTGAAGAATTAGCTGCTAGTAATATAGTATCAACAATTAACAATATTTTATCTATGGTCATTACAGGGTGTGGTGTTGCTACTTCTATAATGGTAGGAAATTATCTTGGGAAAAAAAAAATATCCATAGCAAAATTAAGTGTTAAATCAGCAATTCATATTTCATTTTTGTATGTAAGTATTATAGTTATCGCATTAATTTTTATTCCAAAACAATTTATAACTTTGTTTTCTAATGGAGAAGAAATGTCATTAATAAACCACATAAATCCCATTATAACTAGACTCTTAAGATTACTGGCAATTTATATTATATTCAATACAATTAATGTTATTTTTTCATCAGCTATAAAAGGTGCTGGAGATACATTGTTTATTTTAAGGAGATTTATACTTTATTCTATATTTCTAATAATAATTCCTACTTATGTCAGTTTAGTTGTTTTAAAGTGTGGAATTTATACAGCTTGGAACATAATGTTATTTTATACAATTGCTCTTGCAATAAGTTTTTATTTTAGATACAAATCTAAGAAATGGGAAAGGATACATGTATAAATTCTTGACAAAAGTTATTCCTATTTTATATAATTGGCAACTAATTAATGACAGTGCTAAAATAGTTAGCTGTATAAAAAAATAAAGGAGGGTTTTATGATAAGACCATTAGGAGAGAAAATTTTAGTAAAACCTACAGATGTTAAGGAGATTAAGAAAAGCGGTATTATTATTCCAGATACTGCAAAAGAAAAACCTCAAGAAGGAGAAGTTATTGCGTTAGGAACTGGTAAAAAATCAAATGATGGTAAAATTGTTGCTTTTGATGTTAAAAAGGGAGATAAAGTACTTTTTGGGAAATATTCAGGCACAGAAGTAAAAATTGATGATATGGATTATCTTATAATGTCACAAGATGATATACTTGGAATATTAGAATAAAAATGTAACGCCTTTTTAAAAAAAGCAAAAGGAGAAATATTATGGCAAAACAGTTGATTTATAATGATGAAGCTCGTAAAGCTATAAAATCTGGAGTTGATAAGCTTGCAAATGCTGTCAAAGTAACACTAGGACCAAAAGGAAGATATGTAGTTTTAGATAAGAAATTTGGTTCACCTACAGTTACAAATGACGGAGTAACAATCGCAAAAGAAATTGAACTTGAAGATCCATTTGAAAATATGGGAGCTCAGTTAGTAAAAGAAGTTGCTTCAAAAACAAATGATGTAGCTGGAGATGGTACAACTACAGCTACAGTATTAGCACAATCGTTAATAAATGAAGGATTAAAAAATATTACAGCAGGAGCAAATGCAAACCATATTAAAAAAGGTATTGAAAAAGCTGTATGTGCTGTTGTAAGCGAAATTAAAAAAATTGCTAAACAAGTAAAAAATAAAGAAGAAATAGCTCAAGTTGCATCAATTTCTGCAAGCAATAAAGAAATTGGCGATTTGATCGCAGATGCTATGGAAAAAGTAGGTAAAGACGGAGTTATAACTGTAGAAGAAGGTAAATCTTCAGAAACTACTCTTGATGTTGTAGAAGGTATGCAATTTGATAGAGGATACTGTTCTCCATATTTTGTTACTGACACAGAAAGAATGCAAGGTATTTTAGAAGATCCTTACATAATAATTACAGATAAAAAAATTAGTTCTATGCAAGAAATTCTTCCATTATTAGAGAAAATAGTACAAGTTGGTAAACCCTTTATGATAATAGCAGAAGATATTGAAGGCGAAGCTTTGGCAACTTTAGTACTTAATAAAATAAGAGGTACTTTAAAGGTAATAGCTGTAAAAGCTCCTGGATTTGGAGATAGACGTAAGGAAATGTTACAAGATATTGCAATTCTAACAGGCGGAACAGTTATAACCGAAGAAACAGGTTTAAAACTTGATAAAGCAACTATAGATCTTCTAGGTAAAGCTAAAAGAGTAGTTGTTGATAAAGAAAATACAACAATAGTTTCTGGTTATGGTAATAAAAAAGAAATTGATTCTAGAATAAATCAGATACGTAAGCAAATAGAAGATACAAAATCTGATTATGATAAAGAAAAATTACAAGAAAGATTAGCAAAACTAGTAGGAGGTGTTGCAGTTGTTAACGTTGGAGCCGCAACAGAATCCGAAATGAAAACGAAAAAATTTAAAGTAGAAGATGCTCTAAATGCAACAAGAGCAGGAGTAGAAGAAGGTATTGTAGCTGGAGGAGGAGTTGCTTTATTAAAAGCACAGTCAGTATTAAATAATGTTATTGCTGAAGATGCAGATGAAAAAACTGGGATTGAAATAGTTTTAAAAGCTCTTGAAGGGCCTATAAGAATGATAGTTGAAAATGCTGGCTTAGAAGCTTCAATTATAGTTGATAAAATTAAAAAGTCTAAAGATGCTGCTTATGGTTATAATGCTGATAGTAATGAATATGTAGATATGATTAAGTCTGGTATTGTTGACCCAGCTAAAGTAACAAGAACTGCTTTAGAAAATGCCGCCTCTATAGCTAGTTTAATTTTAACAACTGAGACTTTAATTACAGATATACCTGAAAAAACTCCAAAGATGCCTATGGGAGGAGCTCCTGGAATGCCACAAATGCCTGAATATTAATTTGAAAATAGTTAAAAAAAAACAACCCTAAATTTCTTTTAGGGTTGTTTTTTTTGTTTTAATAAAAGGATGACTTTTATCGTAAATTTTACGTAATGTACTGATTGTTACATGTGTATATATTTGTGTTGTTACTAAATTTTTATGTCCTAATATTTCTTGTACAGTTCTCAAATCACATCCTCTATCTATTAAATGTGTCGCAAAAGTATGACGTATAGTGTGAGGGCTTATTCTTTTTTTAATTCCAGATTTATGAATTATTGAATCCAATATTTTTCTTATAGTTCTTTGATTCATTCTATTAAAATGACTATTCAAAAATAATGGGTCAGAAGTAGAATGAGGTAAATTCAAAACTTTACGTTCAAAAATATAATTACTTAAAGCTTTAATACAATATTTTCCTATTGGAACTATTCTAGTTTTATTGCCTTTTCCTAAAATGTGTATTGTATTCAAGATAAAATTTACATTTCCTATATCTAAATTTACTAATTCACCAACTCTTAATCCACAAGAATATAATAATTCTATTATAGCTTTATCTCTGAATTTTATATTATTAACAGACAACAGTTTTGATATTTCCAGTTCTGTAAGAAAAATTGGAACTTTTATGTTTTTCCTAAATTTAACAACTACATCCTCAATAGGATTTTTACTAATAACATTGTTAATCATTAAAAACCTAAAAAAAGTACGAAGTGAGGCAAACTTTCTTATAATACTACTTTTACTTAAATTTTTATTTTTATTTAAATGTTTTAAAAAATTTCGAATTTCATACTTTGTAACTTTATAAAATCTATTATCAATCTTTAAAAAATTAATAAAATCTATAATATCTCTACTATAAGCTTTTATAGTATATATTGAATAATTTCTTTCAGCTTTAAGATATTTAGTAAAATCTTTTAAATAAACATTTTTTATTTCCACTTAAATTTTATAACCTTTTTAATTATATTAACTTATATTTTTTCTTTGAAAGTTTATTTTATTTTTTAAACAATCTAAATGATGTTTTTTGTTATAAACATACCTACTTTATTTTAAACAATTTATACTAAAAAGATTATTTAAAAATACCCCCAGTATTCTTACACCAGAATAACATATCCAAATGTGATATAGGAATACCAATATTTGTTGCAAAGTTTTTCATTTTAGTTTCTATATCTAAATAAATTTTCATATTAAGAATTTTTGGTATTTTATCTATTACTTTAAAATACAATAAATTTTTTAAAATATGTCTATCTAAAATAGAAAAATTGTTTGACATACCTATATTCCTAAGAAAATGACTTGCTTCTTTGTATCCTATACCTTTAATATTTTTTACAATCCAACTCCTAGCAGTATATATATTTTTAAAAGTTTTCAATTTAGATTTAATTATCAAATTATTATTAACTGTAAAAAAATCTCTTGCTGCTATTAAATACTTAGCTTTTTTATGTCCAAATCTAATATGTTTTGTATAATTTTCAATACTTTGTAAATCCGAAAATAAATTATTTTGCATAATATTTATAACTGTTTGCCAACATAATATTGCTTTACTTTGAGGAGTAAATAAACAGAACATTAATTCTGCAAAAAAATCTGTATCCGTTCCAATTTCCCAGATTTTAGTAAAATGATTCTCACGAAATATAATCATTTTTTTTATTTTTTTCCAAAAATCTTTTAAATTATTAATATTACAGAAATTACTTGAAGGTGTTTTTAAAAATTTTATTGAATCTATAGTAATATTATTATTCATAATTAACAGATTATATATTATTTTTTCGGAATAAACTGTTGAAAATTTATATTTTAAATGTTAAACTAAAAAAGTAATTATGAACTTAGAAATAAAAAAATATGGAAATCCTATATTAAGGCAAGAAACAGAAACAATAAAAGAAATAAATAGTAAAGTTACAAAACTTGCATATAATATGATTAAAACAATGTATAGTTTGTATGGTATTGGAATTGCAGCCCCTCAAGTTGGTTTTCCGTTAAAGCTTTGTATAGTAATGGATCAAAAATATAAAAAAGCAATTATTATGATAAATCCTAAAATTATTCCTGGAAAGACTAAAATAAAAAATAAAGAAGGTTGTCTATCTATTCCAGGATTTTATGAGAATATAGAACGTTTTAATAAAATTATAGTTAATTATACAGATCTTAACAATAAACATCATATAATAGAAGCATATGACATGTTTTCAGTAATTGTTCAACATGAGATAGATCATTTAAATGGAAAGCTATTTATAGATTATTTATCTAAAACTAGAAAAGAGATTATTGAAAACGAAATAAAAAAAAGAAAGGATCTTAAAATTTGGTAAATGTATTATTTTTTGGTAATTCTTATATTTCTAAAATTTACCTTAAAGAATTACATATGAATGATTATAATATTTTAGTTATAACATCTCCAGATAAAAAAGCTTATAGAGGTAGAAAAAGAGTATTTTCTGAAGTTAAAATTTATGCTAATGATAATAGAATTAAACTTATACAACCAGAAAAATTTACAATAGATATTTCGCATATAATAAAGAATTTTAATGCAGATTTTGGAATTGTTGTATCTTATGGGAAAAAAATACCAAAATCGATTTTTAAATTACCTAAATACAAAATTTTTAATATACATTTTTCTTTATTACCTAAATACAGAGGAGCCGCTCCCATTCAACATGCTTTGTGTAATGGAGAAAATATAACAGGAGTTACATCTTTTTTCATTGAAGAAAATATTGATACAGGAAATATAATTTTTCAAGATTATATTCATATAAATAAGAAAGATACTGCAAAAACTCTAATTAATAAATTAATGCCTATAGGTATTAGAGTAATGAATAAAAGTATTGAATATACTATGAAAAAAAAAAAAACAATACCACAAAAAGGTAAACCAAGTTATGCACCAATTATAAAAAAAGAACAAGGTTTAGTAAATTGGAAAAAAAGAGCTATTGATATATATAATCAATTTAGAGGGTTATATATATGGCCATGTATATATTCTTTTATAACATCAGGGAAACTTATAGGAAAAAGAATCAAATTTATTGATGTTGATGTTTTCGAAGAAGTCTCAATAAACAAAAAAATAGGTATACTAGTATCAATAATAAAAAAAGAAGGATTTTTAATAACATGCTCAATTGGGTCTATTTTAGTACGAAAAATACAAATTGAAAACAAAGCGATAATGTCATCTTGGAGTTTTATTCAAGGTAAACAAATATCAATTGGAGATAGTTTTATAAAACTATAACAACTTAAAATAAGGGAAACTAAATAATGATAATTGAAATTAGTGAGAAAAATTTTGAACAGGAAGTTTTATTATCCAATATACCAGTATTAGTAGATTTTTGGGCTCCATGGTGTGGGCCATGTAAAATGTTAGCAAAAATTATTGATAAGTTAGCTATTAATTATAAGGATTATAATAAGCTAAAAATAGTTAAAGTAAATACAGATAATAATATATTGTTAGTTAAAAAATATAATATCACTTCAATACCATGCATAGTTTTCTTTAAAAACGGAGTAGTATTTAATAGAATGGTTGGAGTAAGAGCTATGAATGATATAGAAGAAATGATAAAAAGGATGGAAACAATATTATAAATAAAATTTATGATGTTATTATTATTGGAGGTGGACCTGCAGGGTTAACTTCAGCAATTTACGCTTCACAATTAAAACTAAAAACACTCCTTATAGAAAAAAGAATATGTGGTGGAAAACTCATAGAAGTAAATTTAATCAACAACTATCCAGGGTTTAATATTGGTATAAGTGGAAATGATTTATCAGAAAGACTTCTAAAACATGCTAATAAACCTGAAATTAGTATAATATACGAAGAAGCATTAAAAATACATGTTAATAATAATACTACTAAGGAGATAATAACTAATAATGCTAGCTATAATACAAAAGTAGTTATCATTGCTTCTGGTACTAGTAATAAAACTTTAGGAATTCCAGGTGAATCAAAATTTTTAGGAAAAGGTATTTCTTTATGTTCTATATGTGATGCTCCATTTTATATAAAAAAAAATATTTTAATAATTGGTAATAATGAAACTGCAATAAAAAATGCTATTTATTTATCAAAGTTTGCTAATAATATAAAAATTATTAATAAGAAAAATAAATTTATGTCAGAAACAAATCAGTATGAAAAATTAAAACAATGTAAAAATATCGAGGTAATATATAATACAATTTTAGAAAAAATTTGTGGAGATGATTATGTAAAAACAGTAAAAATAAAAAATGTAAATACTGGTATTGTTAACCAACTAAATATAGATGGTGTTTTTATTTTTATAGGAATGAAGCCTAACAATTCATTTATCATGAATGATGTTATTAATAATTTTGGATATGTGATAGTTAATCCTATTAGCATGAGTACAAAAATTCCTGGAATTTTTGCATGTGGGGATATCAAACAAAATAAAATAAAACAAATTATAACAGCAACAGCAGATGGCGCAATAGCAATATTAAATGCCAAATCATATATTGATTCATTAAATATTTAATCTAATGGAAAAATTAATAATTATAGACGCTAATGCATATATACATCGAGTATTTCATGCTTTACCTACAATGTTAACATATAAAGGAACACAAATTAATGCTGTATATGGTTTTGTAAAATTATTATTTAAATTTAAAAAAAAAATTAAACCAAACTATATTGTAATTTGTTTTGATTATCCTGCAAAGTATTTTAGACATGAAATATACAAAGATTACAAAAAAAATAGATTGCCTTCTAGTAAAAAATTAGTTGGCCAAATACCAATTATAAAAGAAGCATTAGAGGTTTTAAACATAAAAAGCCTTGAACTTAAGGGTTATGAAGCAGATGATTTAATTGCTACAATAGTTGAACTTACTAAAAATAATAATTTACAAAAAATTATTATTACTGGTGATAAGGATTTGTTACAACTAGTAAATAATAATGAAGTAGTAGTTTGGAATGATTCACAAAATACTATGTACAACAGTAATAAAATTAAAGAAAAATATGGAATAAATCCAAAACAAATTATAGATGTTTTGGCTCTAATGGGAGATATTGTTGACAATATACCAGGTATAAAAGGCATAGGAAAGAAAACAGCAATAAAATTAATAAAAAATTTTTGCACATTAGAAAATTTATTTCATAATATAAATATTATAAAAGGTAAATTAAATACTTTATTACATAATGGATTAGAAAAATCTAGATTAAGTAAAAAATTAATTGAATTAAATAAAAATGTACCTATTAATATAAAAATTGACGATTTAAAAGTCAAACAATTAAATTTACAAAAATTTCTATCTTTTTTGGAAAAATATGAACTATATAGCTTTTTAAAAGAATTCAAAAAAGGATAAATAAAATATGATAATTGGTCTTACAGGAGGTATTGCTTCTGGAAAAAATGAAAGTGTAAAATATATTAAAACATTAATTGATGTATATACTATAGATGCAGATGTTATATCTCATGAACTTACTAAAAAAGGGACAACAGGTTTTATTAATATATTAAAAATTTTTGGAAAAAATATCTTAACATCTGAAGGATTTTTAAATAGAAAAAAATTATCTAATATTTTCTTTTCAAATAAAGTTATTAAAACAAATATAGAAAAAATTCTTCATAATTCAATAGTGTCTATTATTTATGATTTAATTTTTTTTAGAAAAAAAATTGTAAAAAATTGTAACATTGTAATAAATGCCCCACTTTTATTTGAAGTTGGATTACATAAAGTATGTGATAAGGTAATTTCCATATATGTTTCAAGAGAAGTGCAAATCAAACGGTTATTGTTAAGAGACAAATTGAATTGTGAACAAATCAATAACAGAATTTCATCACAAATGCCTTGTGATGAAAGAACAAAACTAGCTGATTTTATCTTAGATAATGTAGGTACTAAAACAGAGTTACAATTTAACATACGTAAAATACTAAGATCTATGTTTGGAGGAATATAATAAAATGGTAGATGTAAGGAGATCTATAAATTTATCTGTTTTGTCTAAACGTACAATGTCTGAACTTATAGAAATCGCAAAAAATTTTAAAATAGACTCCATTGGAAATTTAAGAAAACAAGAACTTATAGCAAAAATTTTTGAAATACAAACAAAAACAAACAAGCTAGTGTATGATGAAGGTGTTTTAGAAATTTTACCTGATGGATTTGGATTTCTAAGATCTCCAAATTATAACTATCTCCCTGGCCCAGATGATATTTACATATCTCCATCACAAATAAAAAAATTCGTGTTAAGAAAGGGAGACACAGTTGCAGGTTTTGTAAGACCTCCTCAATCACAACAGGAACGATATTTTGCATTATTACATGTAAAATCAATAAATGGGCAAGAAAATTTAGAAGGAATAAGGAATAGAAATCTATTTGATAATCTTACTCCGTTGTATCCAAATGATAAAATAATTCTTGAAACAAAATATGAGGAAATATCTACAAGAATTATAGATATGTTCGTTCCTATAGGAAAAGGTCAAAGAGTTCTTATTAATGCTGCTCCAAGAACAGGGAAAACAATTTTACTACAAAAAATAGCCAATGCCATAACTAAAAATGATTCAAATGTGATACTAATAGTATTATTAATAGATGAACGTCCAGAAGAAGTTACTGATATGCAACGTTCAGTTAAAGGAGAAGTTATATTTTCTACATTTGATGAACCATCTGATAGACATATACAAGTTGCGGAAATGGTAATAGAAAAAGCAAAAAGAATGGTTGAAAATAAAAGAGATGTAGTAATATTATTAGATTCAATTACAAGATTAGCTAGAGCCTATAATACAGCAATTCCCTCTAGTGGAAGAGTTTTGTCAGGCGGACTTGATTCAAATGCATTACAAAGACCTAAAAGATTTTTTGGAGCTGCTAGAAATGTAGAAGAAGGAGGAAGTCTTACAATTATAGGGACAGCTTTGGTAGAAACTGGAAGTAGAATGGATGATGTGATTTTTGAAGAATTTAAAGGTACAGGAAATTGTGAAATTTATCTTGATAGGAAACTTGCCGATAGAAGAATATTTCCAGCAATAGACCTTTTACGATCTAGTACTAGAAAAGAAGAATTATTATTAAATGAAAACGAGAAAAATAAAATGTGGATATTAAGAAAATGGATGGCATCTATGAATTCTATCGAAATGATGGAAGAATTAATCAAAAGATTAGCTAATTCAAAATCTAATAAAGATTTTTTAAGACAGATGGAACTTTCTAGTATGCAAGGCATATAAAAAAGTTTAAGTATTTCACACAATGAAAAAATGCAATTTATGAAAGAGGGAGATTTATAAGATGAAAAAAACTATTCACCCAGAATATAAGGTCTGTATTGTTTCTTGTGCTTGCGGTTATAGTTTTAAAACTAGAGCAACAAAATCATATATAAAATTAGAAATATGTTCTAAATGTCATCCTTTTTTTTCTGGAAAGCAAAAGTTTGTAGATACAGCTGGTAGAGTAGAAAAATTTCACAAACGTTATAAGAAACAAATTAATGGAACTAAATGATTTTAAAAAAGTTGTTATTATTAAAAAGTAAATTTGTTAAAATTGAAAAAAAACTTAGTTGTTTCTCTAATTCAACCAAAGTTGAATATAAAGAACTTGTTAAACAATATAGATATTTATTTCCATTTGTAAAAAAATATGAAGAATACTCAAAATTATTATTAGAGATAAAAGATACATTAGATCTTAAATTAAATTCTGATTCAGATATTAGAGAAATAGCAAGCATTGAATATGATAATTTACTTAAAAAAAAAGTAATTCTTGAACAAGAAATATTTTCTTTATTTTCTTGTTCTGATAATAAGAATGCTACAAAAAGTGTTATTATGGAAATTCGAGCAGGAACAGGAGGAGAAGAGGCTTCTTTATTTGTAAATGATTTGTATAAGATGTATATTAGCTTTATCGAAAAAAATAAATGGAAATTTGAAATTCTAAATTCTACTCCTACAGGGATAGGAGGATATAAGGAAATAATTTTTGAAGTACATGGAAATAATGTTTGGAAAAATCTAAAATTTGAACGTGGAGTCCACAGAGTTCAAAGAGTACCAGAAACAGAAACATCTGATAGAGTACATACTTCAACTGTAACAGTAGCCGTTCTTCTAACAGCAAAAGAAAATATTGATATTATGATAAAACCTGATGATATAAGAATAGATACTTATAGAGCTTCAGGCGCTGGAGGGCAACATGTTAATAAAACAGATTCTGCTATAAGAATCACACATCTAAAAAGTGGAATTATAGTAACTTGTCAAGACGAAAGAAGTCAAATAAAAAATAAAACAAAAGCATTTAAAATACTAATGGCAAAACTTTATGAAAAAAAACGTTTAAACTATGAAAATAAAATTTCTAATGAAAGGAAGTTACAAATCGGGACAGGTGACAGATC
Organism: Endomicrobium sp.; assembly: GCA_031262885.1. GTDB lineage: Bacteria > Elusimicrobiota > Endomicrobiia > Endomicrobiales > Endomicrobiaceae > Endomicrobiellum. The sequence goes on along the minus strand of JAISGV010000003.1, from coordinate 205,014 downwards.
AGAAAAAATAAGGACTTATAATTTCCATCAAAATAGAGTTACAGATCATAGAATAGGATATAGTGAACATAATATTAACAAAATTATGAATGGAGATTTATTCGAACTATTAAATAAGTTAATAAAAAAAGCCATATTATAAAATGGAAAAAAAAAAGTATATTTTTTTTACTAAAAAAAGCAGAGACATTCTTACAATCAAAAAATATAATTGAGGCCAAATTTGATTCTAAAATTATTTTGAGTTTTGTATTAAATGTTAGAATTTCTATGTTATTGTTCATTGATTATGAAAAAGTAAATAAAAATAAGATATTACAATTTAAACAACTTATTTATAAAAGATCCAAAGGAGAACCAACATCTTATATTGTTGGTTTTACTGAATTTATGGGGTTAAAAATTATAGTTAATAAAAATGTTTTAATTCCTCGTTTAGAAACTGAAATATTAGTAGAAGAAGCTCTAACAATTATTAATGCAAAAAATAATATAAATGTTTTAGATTTATGTACTGGTTCAGGATGTATAGCTATTAGTATAGCTAAATTAAGCAGTAATAAAAAGCTTAATATAATTGCATCAGATATTAGTTTATCTGCATTGAAAATAGCAAAAAAGAATGCTTTATTAAATGATGTTAACAATATTAATTTTATCAAAAGTGATATTTTTGATAAAATTAACAATTTCAATACTTTTGATTTAATTGTTACTAATCCTCCTTATATTAGCATGGAGGAATATAAAATTATAAAACATAATCTTAAGCATGAACCATATATTGCTCTTGTAGCTAGTAAAAATGGCTTGTTTTTTTATATTAAAATAGCGAAAAAAGCAAAAAAATACTTAAAAGATGGAGGAATTATATTAATTGAATTAAATCCTTATAAATTTAATAAAATAAAAACGATCTTTTTAAAAAATTCATATAAGGATATTGAAATTATTAATGATTATTCTGGGTTACCCAGAATATTAAAAGCAAAAAAGAAATGAATATGGATAGAATAATAATAAAAGGCGGTAAAAAATTAACAGGAGAAATTACAATATCTGGAGCAAAAAATTCTGTTTTACCTATATTGTTCGCTACTTTATTAACAGATGAACCTACAACAATAACCAATGTTCCTTCACTCATTGATGTAGAAATAGCTATTTCACTTTTAAACTTTATCGGGAAAAAAACTATTAAATATGGAAATATAGTGAAAACTTACATTTCTAACAAATATAAATATACATTACCTTATGAATTAGTGCAAAAAATGAGAGCGAGTATTTTAGCTGTAGGTCCACTATTAGCTAGAATTAGAAAAATTAAAATTTCTTTTCCTGGAGGATGCGCTATTGGAGCAAGACCTATAGATATGCATTTAAAGGCGTTTACTTCTCTAGGTGTAAAAATATTAAATATAGATAGAAACTTTATAAAAATTTATGCTGAAAAAGAGTTATTAGGAACAAATATTAATTTAAGATTTCCAAGCGTAGGAACAACTGAAAATATATTGTTAGCGTCAGTATTGGCAAAAGGCAATACTACAATAAATAACGCAGCTTGTGAACCAGAAATTGTAGATTTAATAACTGTTCTAAATAAAATGGGAGCTAGAATAATTGGAGCTGGTACTAAAAAAATTCATATAGTAGGCGTCAGTAAACTTCGCGGATTTTGTCATAAAATCATACCAGATAGAGTAGAAGCAGCTACATACATATTAGCTGCAGCCATTACTAAAGGGGAAATTGTAATTAAAGAAACTATTCCTAAGCATTTGAGAGTTATTAATAATAAATTAAGAAAAAGTGGATTACATATTAAAGAATATGAAAATACTATTCATGTAAAATGGATTAAAAATCTAATTCCTCAAAATATTACAACAAACGTATATCCTGGTTTTCCAACTGATATTCAAGCTCAATGGATGGTTTTGATGTGTTTATTAAATGGGAATACTCGTATAGAAGAAAAAATTTTTGAGAATAGATTTTTACATGTTTCAGCGCTTAGAAGATTTGGTGCGAATATTTTAACAAAAGGTAACACTGTATATATAAAGGGTGTAAAAAAATTCTTAGGAACGTCTGTTTCTGTATCTGATTTAAGAGCAGGAGCAGCGTTAATTTTAGCAGGATTAGCTGCAGAAGGAGAAACTATAATATCCAAAATAGAACACATATATAGAGGATATGATACAATAGAAAAAAAATTAGAAAAATTAAATGCCACTATAAAAAAGATTAGATAATTAAATATTATGTTTGTTACTTGGCGGTGGTAGGAATTGAACCTACGACCAAAGGCTTATGAATCCTTTGCTCTTCCTCTGAGCTACACCGCCAAAAAAAACAAAAAGATAATTCTATATATTATCATATTAAAGATTAAAAGTAAAACGTAATTTTTGTGGGCATATTGAAGAGATAGGACATAAATTGTGAATTGGATGTTTAGCCTTGCAATTTTCTTTTCCTAATTTTTGTAATAATAATGGAAATTTAATCCAATAATGTTTAGGTAATAAATTCATTAAATCATTTTCTATTTTAAATGCAGAAGTATTTTTTGTAAGGTTTAATATGTTCGAAATTCTTTTTACATGTGTATCAATTGCTATGCCATAACTTAAATTAAAAGCATTAGCAAGAACCACATTTGCTGTTTTTCTTGCTACCCCTGGTAATTTAAGAAGGTCATTCATTGTTCTTGGTACTTTTCCATTATACTTATTAAGTATTATATTTGATGATTCTATTATACTTCTAGATTTCTTTTTAAAAAAACCTACAGGCTTTATATAATTTTCTAGTTCTAACACATTTAAGTTAGCAAAATCAATTATATTTTTATATTTAACAAATAATTTTTTTGTAATCATATTTACTGTTTTATCTTTACATCTAGCAGATAAAATTACTGCTACTAAAAGTTCAAATGGATTAGAAAAATCTAAATCACATTTTACATTACCATAATTTCTTTCTAAGACTTTCATTATCTTCAAGACATATTTTTTTTTATTATAAAAAAAAATCATTTTTAATACGCTCCTATGATTGATTTATTGTATATAAATTAGTAAAGTATAATTATTTGTTATCAGCTATTAAGTTATTTAGCAACATGCAATAAAATAAGTTTATATTTAGGAAAAATAATTTTGTGAGTGGTATATTATATATTATTCCTACTCCAATAGGTAACCTTGAAGATGTGACTTTAAGATCTTTAAGAATATTAAAAGAATGTGATTTAATTGCTTGTGAAGATACTCGTAGAAGTTTAAAGCTTTTATCTCATTTTGGAATTTCAACCCGTTTATTTAGTTTGCATTCCTATAATGAACATCATAAAGTAGATTATATTATTGATAAGTTGAGTAAAGGGAATAATATTGCATTTATTGTAGATGCAGGAATGCCAGGGGTTTTAGACCCTGGTTACATATTAATTAATAGATTAATAAAAACAGATATGAAATTTGAGGTTTTACCAGGTGCAACTGCTGTAATAACAGCTCTTGTCGCTTCAGGTTTTCCTACAAATAATTTTATATTTTGTGGATTTATGAAAAAACAACACAATAAAATTAAGAAAACATTATTTAATTTTTCAAAATTAAATAAAACTATTATTTTTTTTGAATCTCCTTATAGACTTATAAAAACCATTGAAATTTGTTTGGAAGTATTCGGAGGAAAAAGTAAGATTTGCTTAGCTAGAGAAATGACTAAAAAATTTGAAGAATTTATAAGAGGGTCTATTTCAGAAATTTTAGAAATAATTCGTAATAAAGAGCTATTTGGAGAATTTGTTGTTTTAATATATCCAAAACAAAATGAATAAAAAACATGAGGTATAAAGATGATAAAAGTTGGTATTGTAGGAGTTACAGGATATACAGGAGAAGAACTTATAAAAATACTTTCAGTTCATCCAAAAGTTGAAATAACAGGATTATATGGCAGAAAAAGTTCTGTAGGTAAAAAACTTGAAATTATTTATCCAAATATCAAAAGTACTAATTTAGTTGTAGAAAAGTTTAATATTAAGAATATTACAGAAAAAAGTGATGTTGTTTTTTTAGCATTACCTCATGGAGTAGCTTTAAATATAGTGCCTGATATTTTAGATAAAGGTATTAAAGTAATAGATTTATCTGCAGATTATAGATTAACAAATCCTATAAAGTATGAACAGTGGTATAATACACCGCATACAAGTAAATCTTACATAAGTAAAGCCGTTTATGGACTACCAGAATTAAATTATGAAGATATTAAAAAAACTTCATTAATAGCAAACCCTGGGTGCTATCCTACTAGTGTTATATTAGGATGTATTCCTGCTATAATAAATAATTTGATAGATTTATCGAATATTATTATAGATTCTAAAAGTGGGATATCTGGCGCTGGAAGAAAAAATGCAGAAGAATATTATGACAACGAACATCCTAATTTTAAAGCTTATAAATTAGCTGGTCAGCATAGGCATATTCCAGAAATAGAACAAGAATTAGAAATCATATCAGGAATAAATAATATCGTATTAAGTTTTTCTCCACATATTATACCTATGGAAAGAGGAATGTTATCAACTATTTATTTTGATATGAAAAAAAGGATAGAAGAATCTAGCATTATAGATATATATAAAAATTTTTATAAAAAAAACTTTTTTATAAAAATTTTTGAAAATCCCATTTTACCAAATGTAAAAGATGTATTACATACTAATTTTTGTGAGTTAGGTATAAAAGTTGATAAAAGAACAAATAAATTAATAATAGTATCTATAATTGATAACCTTGTAAAAGGAGCTTCAGGTCAAGCTGTTCAAAATATGAACATTATGTTTGGTCTGGAAGAATATATAGGCTTAGTATAATATAAGGAGGTATTTGTTATAATGCTGCCACTAGGATTTAGAGTAGGAGGAATTAAAAGTAACATATGTAAAAATAATGACAAAATTGATTTGTCCCTTTTTATTTCTGATGTTTCAGCTAGTACAGCAATTGTTTTTACAAAAAATATTGTAAAAGCTGCTCCTATCTTAGTAAATATTAATAAGTTAAAAAATAATAAAAATTTTTTTGGTGTTATAGCCAATTCTGGATGTGCAAATGCATGTACTGGAGTTAAAGGGATAGAAGATGCTGAAAAAATATGTTTTACTGTGGAAAAATTATTTAACTTACCGGAAAATTCTATATTATGCGCATCTACCGGTATAATAGGACAATATTTAAACATAAAAGATGATAGCTTTTGGCAAAGTGTATCTAATTTAAAAACTAGTATCGGAACATCATTACAGAATGAAAATACAGCTATCTTAGGAATAATGACAACTGATAAAGTAATAAAAAAGTCAGAACGCATTATTAAACTACCAAATAATAAAAATATAACTATATGGGGATGTGTTAAAGGAGCAGGAATGATTCATCCAAATATGACAAATACTTTACACGCTACTATGCTTTCTTTCATTTTAACTGATGCAAAATTAGAATCTAGTGTTTTGCAAAAAATCTTAGAAGATTCAATAAATCAATCATTTAATAATATATCTGTTGATGGTGATACATCTACAAATGATACAGTTATAGCGTTAGCTAATGGCCAAAGTAATTCTAATGAGTTATCTGGTACACTATTGCATAAATTTGTAACCTCATTTAATGAGGTTACGTTAGACCTAGCAAAATCTATAGTTAATGATGGAGAAGGAGCCACTAAATTCATAGAAATAGAAGTCAAAAATGCCAAAACACATAAAGAAGCTAAACTAGTAGCTTCTACAGTTGCTACATCTCCGCTTTTTAAAACAGCGATGTTTGGTTCGAATGCTAATTGGGGTAGAATAATAGCGGCTGCAGGTAGAGCAGGGGTATACTTTGATATTAATAAAGTAGAAATTAGTATTGGTAATATAAAAATGTTTAAAAATGGAAATATTGTAAATTTTTCTGATAAACTTATAAAGGATTTTTTATTAGAAAAAGAAATTAAAATTTTAATAGATATAAAAGAAGGAAATAAATCTACTAAATACTATACATGTGATTTTTCCTATGAATATATTAATATTAATGGGAAATATACATAAAAGGCATTATCATTTGATAGTTCAACATAACAATTCTTTGATACATAAAAAAGTAGCAAATGTTTTAATTAGGGGAGGAGTTGTAATTGTCCCTACAGAAACAGTATATGGATTTGCTGTAAATGCGTTTGATTTAAATGCTCAGAAAAAAGTTTATATACTTAAAAAAAGAAATCCTAATAAACAGCTTATTTTAATGTCATATAATATATCAATTTTAAGTATATTTGTTGATTTTTCAAATGTTGGTATAAAACTAGCTGAGAAGTTTTGGCCAGGCCAATTAACATTAATTGCTCCTACTACAAATATAGGTAAAATATTATCAGGTGGGAAAAATAGTATAGGAGTTAGAATTCCTAATAATCAATTTATGCTAAAATTATTAAAAGAGTTGCAAATGCCTATTTTTACTACTTCTGTAAATTTATCAAAAAAAAGTAGTGCAAAAAATATTATAGAAACATTATACTTCGAAAAAGAAGTTGACATTATAGTTGATGGGGGACAATGTGAATTCTCATTTGAATCAACGATTATAGATATAGTCCATTTCCCATATGTTGTTATACGAGAAGGATGCTTAAATATTAAAGACATATTGAAAAATATTTAATATAAGGAGATAAAATATGCATATTCAGATGCAAACATTGAAAAAAAAGGATATTGATATTTATAAAATTTTAGTAAAGGAGTTAAATAGACAAAAAAACACTATAGAACTTATAGCTTCTGAAAATATAACTTCTCCTGCCGTTTTAGAGGCTCAAGGTTCTTGCCTTACAAATAAGTATGCAGAAGGATATCCAGGAAGAAGGTATTATGGTGGCTGTGAGTTTGTAGATGAGATTGAAAATATTACAATAGAAAGAGCAAAAATACTTTTTGGTGTAAATCATGCCAATGTACAGCCTCATTCTGGTGCACAGGCAAATTTGGCAGTGCAATTAGCTTTATTAAAACCAGGGGATACTATATTAGGGTTGAGTTTATCTCACGGAGGGCATTTGACTCATGGCAGTCCATATAACATTTCTGGTAAATGGTTCAATGTTATATCTTATACAGTTTGTAAAAATACTGGTCTCATAAATTATAATGAAATTGAAGAATTAGCTTTAAAACATAAACCTAAATTAATAATTAGTGGAGGTAGTGCTTATTCTAGAATTTGGAATTGGAAAGCAATCAATGAAATAGCAAAAAAAATAAATGCGTTTCATCTAGCTGATATAGCTCACTATGCAGGATTAATAGCCGCTAAATTATACCCTTCTCCTATAGATTTCGCAGATATTGTTACTACAACTACACATAAAACTTTACGTGGACCTAGAGGCGGATTGATCCTTACCAATAATGAAAGCCTTGCTAAAAAAATAGATTCGTCTGTGTTTCCAGGAGAACAAGGCGGACCATTAATGCATGTAATAGCCGCTAAGGGTGTTGCTTTAGGTGAAGCTTTAAAATCAGAATTTAAATTATATCAAAAACAAGTATTAATAAACGCAAAAAAACTTTCTGATGTTTTGTTAGAAGATGGTGTTAAGATAATCTCAGGAGGCACTGATTCTCACTTATTCCTAGTAGATTTAAGATCTTTAAATGTGAAAGGTAATCAGGCACAAAACGTTTTAGAACAAGCAGGTATCACATTAAATAAAAATGGAATACCTTATGATACAGAAAAACCAACTGTTACATCTGGAATAAGAATAGGATCTGCAGCTGTAACTTCTAGAGGAATGAAAGAAAAAGAAATGATTAAAATTTCTAAAGCAATAATAAAAGTTTTAAATAATATAAATAACGAAAATATAATTAAAGATGTTAAAATAGAAATGTTAAAACTATGTAAAACTTTTCCTATTTACACTGAACTGAGTTATTAATAACTCAGTTCAGTGTAAATAAAAAACTATAATATTTTTTTCATGTCTAAACTTAAATTTCTTGCTTCTTCAGTCATAGCATTGTGTACTTTTTTATTAATTTCTTCTAGTGCTGACATAATACATTTTTCTATTTTATTTTTTTTCTCTTTAAGTAATTCTTCTGATATAATAAAACTTATGAATTCATTTTTTGCATTTGCTTGTATTTTTATTCCTTTATGTTCTACATTAACAATTTTAGATTTTAACTTTTTATCTATTTGATTCATTTTACTTCTCATGGAAAACGCTTCTTTAGCCATTTTAAATAATTCCATTTTTATTAATCCTTTATTGTTTAGTTTCATTTATAAAATCTTTGTACAAAATATCTATCTTTTTTAACAAAAGAGAAATAAATTTCGTTATATTTATTTCTCTTTTAAGAATTGATTTTATAGAAATCGCCGTTGTTTCTAGATATTCAGACAAATTATTATTCACATTTATACCAATTCCTATTACAATCCACTCTAAAATATTATTACTATCCACAGACATTTCAATGATTGTTCCTGCCAATTTTTTACCATATACTAAAATGTCGTTTGGCCATTTCATTTCACAATCAATATTATAATTTTCTTCAACTATATTTTTTATAGCGTTACTGAATAAAAATAATAATTTATATACTGCATTAGGAGGTATTTTAGGCCTAAGAAGTATGGAAAACCATAAACCTCCAATATTAGATTCCCACATGTCCTTATTTCTTCCATAACCTTTAGTTTGTATGTCAGAAAAAACAATTAAACCTTCTTTAAACCCTTTTTCTGCAAATTCTTTTGTAAGAGTTTGAGTAGAATTTATTTTCTTATAGCATTTTATTTTTTTACATATGTCTAAATTCTCATTTATACTAGCTTTTATTTCATATTTATTTAATGGCCCAATATTTCTTACTAATGAGTACCCTTCTTTAGGGGCATATAGTATTAAATAACCAAATTTCCTAAGTTTGTTTATTCTTTTATATATGTTTTTAGAAGATATATTTAATAATTGACTAATAAAATCTTCTTTTATGTTTCTTTTTAATAAAAGAACATTTATAATATTCATTATTATTAACCAAAATTTATGTTTTTATAATTTCTAATGTAAAATCTAAAGCTGTTACAGAATGAGTTATCATACCTATTGAAATTCTATCAATATCTAATTGAGAAATATTTTTTACATTGTCCAAATTAACACCCCCAGAAATTTCTATTTTAGGGTTATAATTCTTTAATGAATGATTTCTTATAATATTTATCATGTTACTAGTTTTTATAAATTCAACATTATCAAGCATTATAACATCTGCTTGTGCTTTTAAAGCTTGTTTTACTTGGTTTGTATTTTCACATTCTATTTCTATTGTAACATCTTTGAATTTCTTTCTAAACATATTTACTTTTTTATATAAATCATCTATAAATTTCAAATGATTATCTTTTATTAGTACCATATCATTTAATCCAAATCTGTGATTTTCTCCGCCACCACATCTAACTGCATACTTAGCTATATTTCTATATAAAGGTAAAATTTTTCTAGTATCATACACTTTAATATTATTATTATTTATAATTTCTATAAATCTATTTGTTAGTGTTGCAATGCCAGACATATACTGCAAGATATTTAGTGCAACTCTTTCTCCAGATAATAATGATCTTGAACCTATTACCTTTAAAATTTCATCTCCTTTATTAATCTTTACCCCATCATTAATAATAAAAGAAATCTCACATTTAGAATCTAATGTATTAAAAATTCTTGTAACATAATCTACTCCGCAAAGAATTCCTGAAGAATTTGATATTAACACAGCACTTATTTTTTTAGATTCAGGAACAAACCATGTTGTAGTAATATCATTATAAACTCCATCTTCTTGTAATGCTAAGTCTATAAGTAAATTATTATTATTGTTTATCATGTAAAGAATTATATAAAATAAATCTTAACTATGGAAATAAAAAAGGATGAATATGGATAATAATAAAAGAAAAGTTATTTTTATAACTGCTCCTGAAATGTTTAGAGATGAAGAATATTATATTCCAAAATTTATTCTTGAGAAATCAGGAATTAAAGTAATTACAGCTAGTCTAAAATTAGGGGAATTAAAAGGTAGATTTGGATTTAAAACTATTAGTACGATGTTAGTTAAAGATATTAGGCCAAATGTTTTTGATGGTATAGTATATATTGGAGGAAATGGAGCAAAAATTTTTTTTGATAATAATTACGCTTTAAACTTAGCTAAAGTTTTTAATAAGCAAAAAAAAATAACAGCTGCAATATGTATTGCAAGTGTTATACTTGCAAATGCTGGAATATTAAATGGTGTAAAAGCGACTGTTTTTATTGAAGGAAAAGATTCTTTAATTAAACATGGAGCTATATATACTGGTAAATCTATAGAAATTGATAAAAATATTATCACGGCATATGGGCCAAGTGTTGCTAAAAAGTTTGGACAATGTATCTTAAATAAAATTATTAATTAAATCTTCTTGATTTATATTTTTACCCTGATAGCTCAAATGGATAGAGCAGATCCGTCCTAAGGATAAGGTTAGAGGTTCAAATCCTCTTCAGGGTGTTGTGTCATATTAACAGGATTATTTTAAATTATAATAACTGTGTTATTAATAAACTGCATGTTTTTAAATAATAAAATTTTATATTGGATTGTTTAAAAAGTTTTTTGAAATTAGTATCAGCATATTGTGTTTCTATAAATACTTTTTTAATTCCAGAGTTAATTATTAATTTAGTACATAATACACATGGAGAATGAGTAATATAAATATCAGAATTTTTTATATTAATTCCATTATAGCCGCATTGTATTATAGCATTTTGTTCAGCGTGAATAGCTCTACAAATTTCTTGATTTTTCCCAGATTCTATATTAAATTTATCTCTTAAGCATCCTAAAGATATACAGTCAATCATTTTAATTGCAGCTCCATTATATCCAGTTGTTAAAACTCTTTTATTTTTAACTATCACAGCTCCTACATGATGTCGTAAACAAGTTGATCTTTCAGCTATTAACCACGCTAATTTCATAAAATAATTATTCCAAGATATACGTTGTTCCATATTAACCTCATTTTTTACATTAATAAATAGTTTTAGTAGAATACAAAATAAGTAGCATATTATTCAATATTTTTTTGGAGAATAATGTTGTTTAAAAAAGTATCATTAATAATACTTGTATTTACTCCAATATTTTTTTTATATCCACAATATACTATTGCCAAAAATATAGTTTCTGGTATTTTAATAGAAGGTTTAAAAAATGTTAATCAAAATGAAATTTTTTCTATTTTAACACTTAAGAACGAAAAAAAATGTTCTAATGATTTAATCAAAAAAAATATCAGTTCAATTCTAAAATTGGGATATTTCGATAATATAAATTATAGTTACAATAATGGAATACTAAAATTTATCGTAACAGAAAAACCGTACATAGAAAATATTTCTTTTAAAGGTAATCTAAAAATCTCAGAAAATAAAATTAAAAATATTATTCCTCTTAAAATAGGTGAATATTATGACCATACAAAATTAAAAATCTCAGAAAATAAAATTAAAAATTTATATAAAAACTTAGGTTTTATGAATTGTAAAGTAAATAATAAAATTGAATATGATACAAATACGAATAAAATTAAATTAATATTTAATATTATCGAAAACAATAAAATTAAATGTATAAATTTTAAAATAAATGGAGCTAATTTTTTATCTAAAAAACCATTAATAAATCTTTTATTTAAAAAAAAAATAAACCAAAATTTTAATATTAATAAAGGTTTAGATTTATTAAATTCTTTCTATAAAAAAAATGGTTTTATTGATTTTAATATTATTGATACAAAAATTATTTTTAATGATACTAAAACAAAAGCTTTATTAATAGTATATGTCAATGAAGGAATAAGATATACAATAGGAAATATAACATGGTATGGTAATTACGTCGTAAATAAAAAAAAATTATTTAACATATCACAATTAAATAGTGGAAATATTTTTGACCAACAAAAAATTATTAAAACTATTAAAAATGTATATGAGCTATATCACAATATAGGCTATTTTAATATTAATGTAAGTACAAGTATCAAACCTAATAAAAAAAATAATAATATATTAGATATTGAATTTTATATTTCAGAAGGTCAACTTAATTATATAAATAATATTTATATTAATGGTGTAAATTCCATGATAAAAGAAATTATAAGAAAAGAAATTAATTTACATAGTGGTGATATTTTAAAATTTGAAGAATTAAATAAAATTGTTGCTTCCATTAATAATCTTGGTTTTATAAAGAAAACTGAAATACAAATAGAAGATTCCGAAATTCCAAATGCAAAAAATATTTTTTTTAATATTGAAGACATTAAAAAAATGTATACATTAAATTTTGGTTTTAGATATTATAATCCAAAAAAAATAGCAGGCATAACACAATTTAATCATTTTAATTTTTTAGGACTTGGTCAAAAATTGACATGTAATTTAAAAAAAGAATTAAGTAATAATCAATATAGTGTAAGTATTAAACAACCTATTGATAAAAAACTAGAATTAGGTATAAATATTATGAGTTCTTCAAACAATAATAATTTTATAAACATGACTAATAATATAAAATTAAATAAACCAAAAAAAACAAATTATAAAAATAAGTTTTCAATATATTTTATTACAAAAAAAATATCAAAAAATATATCCTTATTTTTTGGTTATGATTTTAGTAACATTTCATTTAATGAAAATAATAAAAATAATAATACTGTAAATTTTATTAAAGTACAGAATAAATTTTTTAAACATAATTTAAACACTATTAATATCGCAGGTTTAAAAGCAAAATTGATGTATGATTCTAAAAATAGAATATCTAACCCTACTAAGGGAGAGACATACTCATTTAGTATCAAATGTGCAAATAAAATTTTTGGAGGTGATATCAATTTAATAAAAAATATTATTAATTATAATAACATTTCTACAATATTTTGGAAGTTAATCTTAAAGACAGATATTGAATTAGGAATAATTTTTCCATATAAAGAAGTTAATAATTATAAATTTTATTCAAACGATCATATAAATAAATCTAATGATACTTATAATAGATATGGAAATTATAAATTAATTATTAATATTGAAAATAAATTGCCAATATTAAATTTATATAATAATCCTTTACAAGGTCTCATATTTTATAATATAGGAGGTATTTGGAATCAAATAATAGATATCACTGATACCGAAAAAATTTACATGAATATTGGATGTGGAATTGAATTTTTAAATTCAGTTTTTCCTATAAGGTTATGTTACTCATATGGTATCAACAACAATAAATATAAAAATATACATAATATTTATTTCAATGTAGGAAATTTTTTATAGGAGCAATTAAAATGAATGGAAACATTATTAAAAATGATATTAATGAAAAATTATTGAATTTAGAAGATATATTACATTATATTCCGCATAGATATCCATTTCTTATGATAGATAAAATAAAAATAAACTCTTCTAATCCAAATTATGCTATAGGATATAAATGCGTAAGTGGTAATGAACAGTTTTTCCAAGGACATTTTCCACAAAGCCCAATAATGCCCGGTGTTTTAATTATTGAAGCAATGGCACAAACAGCTTGTGTCATGTTTTTATCTAAATCTAAACTAAAAAATCATTTAGCTTATTTTTTATCTATAGATAAAGTAAAATTCAGAATTCCTGTAAAACCTGGCGATGTTCTAAACTTGTGCGTTGATATACTAAAAAATAATGGAAAACGAGGAAAAATTAAAGGAAGAGCTTACGTACAAAAAAAGTTGGTAGCAGAAGCTGAATTTGTTTTCATTATAAGATAAAAAATAAACTTATTTATTACTTAATAATAAACCATGTTTTATACAAGATGTACAAACATATTTATGAACTTTCTTTCCATGAAACATAAATCTTACACGTTTTAAATTTGGTTTAAACACTCTTTTAGTAGCTGCATTTGAATGACTAACGCTATTGCCATGCAATGGTCTTTTTGTACAAATAGTACATTTATAAGACATAATTTAAATACACCTCATGAATATTTTATATAAATTATACATCTTTATTATTATACAATAATATAAATTACAATGGATATTTATTTTGTATTTCAATTTTACGAGGAAATCTTAATGTATTTTTTCTTGTTTTTTTAAAAACTAAAATGCAATATTTTAATTTATGTTTAGGTAATTTATAGTATAAAATACGCTCTAGTTTTAAATTTAATTGTTTTATTGCATTTTTTACTGAGTATAACCCATGCTTTTGATCTTTTATTGCGGTTTTTGTTTTATATATAATTAACCTACCTCCAACTTTTAAAAAAGGAACAGTAATTTCTAAATTTATAGAAAACTTAGCTACACCTCTTGATAACACAAAATCGTATTTCTGCCTATAAATAAAAGTATGGGCTAATTTTTCAGCTCTATCATTAAATACTTTTACATTTAAGAATAAAACTTTTTTTATATATTCTAAAAACTTACATTTTTTTCTTATTGATTCAACTAAAGCTAGCTGAATTTTAGGCAACACTATTTTTACAGGAATACCAGGCATACCTACCCCTGTTCCTATATCTATTATTTTCATTTTTTTATTTATAAACGTCTTGTTATAAAGCTTATTTATTATCTTCACGCTATATAAAGAATCATAAAAATGTCTATACAATATTTCTTCGTCATCATTGAATGAAATTAAATTAATTTTTTTATTCCATAATTTAATTCCATTTAAATATTTATGAAATTTTTCTAACATAGCTAATGAAATGGGAATTTTAATATTATGTAATACATAATTTTTAAATTCAATGAATAATTTTTGTTCCAAAACATTTTTTTTTTTCATAGAACACGTTTTTTATTCTTTAACGCATTGAATTTTTCAATATAAATATTTAAAATAGCAATATCAGATGGTTTAATAGAAATTATTCTAGAAGCTTGCCCTATAGTTTTAGGGCGCAGATTCGAAAGTCTTTGTTTTGTTTCATTAGAAAAAGAACATACTTTATTATAATCAAAATCTTTAGGAATTATTTTATTTTCTGATTTTTTTATTTTATTTATAAATTTATTTTGAATTTTAATATAACCTTTGTATATATTATGTATATGGGATTCTAACTTTATTTTATCAATAGACCAAGGAGATAAATCATTATAATTTATAGATTTATCAAACCCAATTTTATTATTGCATATTTTATTTACTAAATCTTTATATATTTTAAACTTTTGGTACATTTTATCTTTTATGAGACCTATTGAATAACCTATGTCCATTAATCTCAAATCTGCATTATCATTTCTTATTGCTAATCTATATTCAGCCCTAGCAGTAAACATTCTATACGGTTCATCTACCCCTTTAGTAGTTAAGTCGTCTATCAGTACTCCAATATAAGCTTTATCTCTAGACAACACTAAAGACTCCTTATCTAAAGCCCTAAGCCCTGCATTTATACCTGCCATTAAACCTTGGGCAGCAGCTTCTTCATAACCAGTAGTGCCATTTATTTGTCCCCCTAAAAAAAGATTACGAATTGTTTTAGTTTCTAAAATGTTAGTTATTTGTAAAGGATCAGAATAATCATATTCTATAGCATATCCATATCTCAATACTTTAGCGTTCTCTAAACCTTTAATAGAATTTATTAGTTTTTGTTGAACTTCAAAAGGTAATCCGGTATATAAACCATTTAAATAAACTTCATTAGTATTATAACCTTCTGGTTCTAAAAATATATGATGACTTATTTTATCTGGATAACGCTCTATTTTTTCTTCTATTGAAGGACAATATCTTGGACTTTTACTATTGACTTTACCTAAATAAATAGATGAAAGTTCTAAATTATTTTTTACTATTTCGCAAGTAATATTATTAGTATATGTAAGCCAGCATGGTAATTGTTTTAAACTTTTTCTCCAATTATTTATTTTTGTGAAGTGAGAAAATGGAATTGGTTTTTCATCACCATATTGTTTTAAAATTTTTGAATAATTAATTGATAATGAATTTATTCTTGGTGTAGTTGTAGTTTTAAATCTATTGAGTATTAGTCCACAATCATCAGTCAAAGATTTTGAGAGATATAACGCTGATTTCTCATTAAATCTACCACCATCAAAATGTTTCTTACCTAAATATATTTCACCTTTTAAGAAAGTTCCTGTAGTTACTACTACAATATTAGTACTCACTGTTTCTCCTGTAAGTAACTTAATACCATATACTTTATTATTTTTTATTATTAAAGATTTTACTTCTGATTGTAATATTTCAAGATTTCTCTGATTTTGAATGGATTTATTCATTAAAATCGAATATAATAATCTATCGCATTGTGCTCTTGGTGACCATACAGCAGGTCCTCTAGAACTATTTAATAATTTAAACTGTAAACCAGCCTTATCTGTTATCAAACCCATTTCTCCACCCAAAGCATCTATTTCTCTGACTATTTGACCTTTTGCAATACCACCTATAGCAGGATTGCAAGACATTCTTGCAATAGAGTCCATATTCAATGTAATTAATAAAGTATTAACTCCCATTCTAGAGCATGCTAAAGCCGCTTCACAACCGGCATGGCCTGCTCCAATGATTATTACTTGATATTTTTTATACATATCTTATTAATTAATCTCCAGTTACTATTTTTTTTAAAACTTGTATGGCAAGTATACAAAATGTAATTTATTTTATCTACTTATATACTATAATTGTATTTATTTAGGTAAGTAATTTTTTTAAAATGGAGAAACAAAAAAAAATGAATAAAGTTTTATCAGGAATGCGTCCTACAGGAAGATTACATTTAGGGCACTATTTCGGAGCCTTAAAAAATTGGGTTGAACTTCAAAATAAATTTAACAATCAATGTTATTATATGATCGCGGATTGGCATGCCCTAACTACGGAGTATGATAATGTTGACAGAATTAATGAAAATACTTTAGAAATGCTTGCAGATTGGATATCTATTGGAATTGATCCTAAAAAAAGTATAATTTTTAAACAATCAGAAGTTCCACTACATAGTGAATTATTTTTAATCTTGACAATGATAACTCCATTAAATTGGTTATATAGATGTCCTACATATAAAGAACAAATTAAGGAAATAAAGAATAAAAACCTTAAAAATTTTGGATTTTTAGGATATCCTATTTTAATGTCTGCTGATATTTTATTATATAGAGCGAATATAGTCCCTGTAGGTAAAGATCAACTTGCACATCTAGAATTCACACGTGAAATAGTAAGAAGATTTAATAGTTTTTATGGTAAAATGTTTGATGAGCCGATAGGTCAAATAACAAAATATGCTAAAATTCCAGGAATAGATGGAAGGAAAATGTCGAAATCTTATAACAATTCTATTTTATTAGGAGAAGATATAGATGTTTTGAATTATAAAGTTAAAAATATGTTTACAGATCCATTAAAAATAAGAAAAACTGATAAAGGTCATTTTAGTAATTGTGTTGTTTTTGCTTTTTTGAAGGCGTTTGATGAAAATTGTGAAAATTTGCAAAAAAATTGTGAAAATGGAACCATAAGCTGTATGCAATGTAAAAAACAATTAATGGAAATAATTAGCGAATTTATAAAACCTTTAAATAAAAAAAGGATATATTTACTTAAAAATAAGAGCTATTTAAATGAAATATTAAAAGAAGGATGTCAAAAAGCTGCCATTATTGCTACAGAAACTATAAAGGATGTGCGTAACGCCATTAAGTTATAAGAACTTATCATTCGTATAGTATGTGTATCATTTATTGAATAAAAAACAGTATAGATAAAGTTTATATTTTAACTTTTAAAAATTATGTTCCTAAATAATTAAAAAGAATAAGAAGTAATATAAAGTAAAAAATATTAAAATTCTTAATATATACATACTAACTAATAATGAAAAAGAAAATCCAAATTATAAAATGTAAATTTTTGTAATATTATAGTTATTAAGTAAACTTAATAGCTATGAGCTCATGAAATATGAAAACTTTTTAGAAAGAATATAAACTTAAATAGGAACATTATTATTTATTATGAATATAATTGCTATAGAAACTTCATGTGATGAAACCTCTGTATCTGTTATTTCAAATGGATACAAAGTAATATCATTATGTACTGCTTCACAAATAAAAACACATGCAGAACATTTTGGTGTTATACCAGAAATAGCGAGTAGAGAACATGTAAAAAATATTAATTTTGTTTTACAACAAGCTCTAAATAGTGCAAAAATAACATTTACTGATTTTTATGAAAAAATAAGTGCTGTTGCATTTACAGTAGGCCCAGGGTTAAAAGGAGCATTACTAATTGGGAATGCTTTCTCAAGATCATTATCATACATTTATAATAAACCTTTGATACCTATAAACCATTTAGAAGGACATATATTTTCTTCTTTCATTGGAAATAAAAATAAAATACATTTTCCATTTTTATCATTGATAATATCTGGAGGACATACGGAACTTATAATAGTTAAAAATTTTGGAATTTATGAAAGAATAGGGAGTACAAGAGATGATGCAGTTGGAGAAGCGTTTGACAAAGTTGCTAGAATTTTAAAACTAAGTTATCCTGGAGGACCTATTATAGATATTAAATCTGAAAAAGGGAATCCAAATATAATACATTTTACAAGACCTTACTTAAGAAATAGTTGGGATTTTTCTTTTTCAGGTATTAAAACTGCTGTCCTAAATTATGTTAAGAAAAATTATATTGATTTTAAAGATGAAAAATTAATTAGTAATATTTGTGCTTCTTTTAGACAAGCCATAGCTGAAACTTTGCACTTTAAATCTTTTAAATTAGCAAAAAAATTAAACATAAAACAAATTGTTTTAGGAGGCGGAGTAAGTGCAAATTATTTAATAAGGAAAATGTTTTTAGAATCAGGGAAAAAAAATAGAATAAAAGTTATAATGCCAAATTATATTTACTGTACTGATAATGCTGCAATGATTGGTTATATCGCATATTTTAAACTCAAATTATATGGTAAAAAATATTCTAAGGAACAATTAAAAACAAATGCATCTCTTATGTTAGAAAATTGGTAATTTAAAAAGATATATTGACAATGATAGTTTTTTATGGTAGCATCCATAATGTTGGGCCCGTAGCTCAGCTGGTAGAGCACCTCACTTTTAATGAGGTTGTCGTGTGTTCAAATCACACCGGGCTCATTTTTTTTTGCTCCCATCGTCTAGTGGTTTAGGACGCAGGATTTTCAATCCTGTAACACGAGTTCAAATCTCGTTGGGAGCACAAAGAATTTAAGAGCTTATATATAAATACAATACAAGAAAGGTATACAACTATTATGTCAACATTAGTTATTTTAGGAACGCAGTGGGGAGATGAAGGTAAAGGTAAAGTTGTACATTATCTTGCAGAACAAGCAGATTATGTTGTTCGATATCAAGGTGGTAATAATGCAGGGCATACATTAATTTATGAAAATGCTCCTTTTGTTTTACATTTAATACCATCGGGTGTATTATTTCAGAAGAAATATTGTGTAATAAGTAACGGAGTTGTTATTGATCCAATAGCTTTTAAAGAAGAAATTTCAATTTTAACTTCTAAAAGAATTCCTACTAAAAATAGAGTTTTTATAAGTGAATTAGCTCATGTAATCCTGCCTTATCATAAAATTATAGATGGAATTTTAGAAGAAGGAAATGTCAAAATTGGAACTACAAAAAAAGGAATTGGACCTGCGTATTCTGATAAGGTAAAAAGAATAGGAATAAGGTTAGTTGATTATTTAGAAAATGATGTTTTTATAGACTTGCTTGAAAAAAATCTTATTGAAAAAGCTCCTATTTTGGAAAGTAGAAAAATAAATGTTAATTCACTAAAACACAAAATATTAGAAGAACATGCAGAACTTTCAAAGTTCTTAGAACCTTTTGTTAAAAATACTCATCTTATAATTGAGAAAGCTATATCTGAAAACAAAAAAATTCTTTTTGAAAGTGCTCAAGGCACGTTGCTAGACTTAGATTTTGGAACGTATCCTTTTGTTACATCATCTAATCCTATCTCAGGAGGTGTATGTACAGGAGCAGGCATAGATCCTAAAAAGATAGACAACATATTAGGTGTAGTTAAAGCTTATACTACAAGAGTTGGTGAAGGGCCTTTTACAACTGAACTTTTCGATGACATAGGCAACTTTCTTAGAGAAAAAGGTTCAGAATATGGAGCTACTACTGGACGCCCTAGACGTTGTGGTTGGTTTGATGCCGTACTTGTACGGCATAGTGTAAAAATAAATGGAATAAATCATGTTATATTAACAAAATTAGATTGTATGAAAGGTTTAGATAAAATCAAAATATGTGTGGCTTATAAATACGATAATAAAATATACACAGAATTTCCTGCATCTCGTACAATTCAAAAATATGCTAAACCAGTTTATGAAGAACTACCTGGATTTAAAACAGAAATTAAAGGCATTAATAATTTTAATGATTTACCAATAAATGCAAAAAAATATGTTAAAAGATTAGAACAACTCATAAATGCTCCTATAGATTTAATATCCTTAGGAAGAAAAAGAAATGAAACCATAAAAGTAAAAGATAATACAGAATGGTTTTAAACAAAATATGAAAATATATAATTTAAAGTTCACTAATGATGCTGAAAGATTATGTGCGTTAGCTGCTATTTCTTGTCATTCAACGGTAGATATTAATGAGCTTTATAATAAATTATCAAGTAAAGATATTTCAAATATTTTAAGAAAAGTTATTTTGTCTAGACATTTTTCTGTTTTAGAGCATGCAAATTTTACTTTTAGTATTACAGATGTATCGAGAGTTCTTTTGGCTCAACTTACAAGGCATAGGATAGCAACCTTTTCTGTACAAAGTCAAAGATATGTTAAACTAGATGATACTTCCACGTTTGTAATTCCTGATTCAATAAAGAACAATAAGTTATTATTATCTAAATGTAAGTCATTTTTTAAACAAGCTAGTTTATTATATGATGAATTAGTTAAAAAAGAAATCCCGATAGAAGATGCAAGATATGTTATGCCAAATTCTTTAGGCACAAGAATTATATTAACAATGAACGCTAGAGAATTAAGACATTTTTTTTCATTAAGATGTTGTAATAAAACACAATATGAATTAAGAAATATAGCTTGTAAAATACTTAAAATTGTTAAGCAAAAAACCCCGCTATTATTTTTTAAAGCAGGCCCTAATTGTATAAATGTAAACGGTAAATGTTGCGAATATTTATCATGCGGAATGCCATGGAAAAAAAATACTTAGTACGATTTGTTCTCTTTGCAATAAATAGTAAAAATAAATAATATGCATACAACAATCTTTGATTTTTTATTTATATTATTTAGTATTTTTATATTCTCTAAATTTTTTGGAGAAATTGCAATAAAACTAGGGCAACCAGAAATAATAGGAGAACTTATAGCTGGAATAGTTTTAGGCCCTAGCATTTTAGGTATTGTTTATGAAACACAAGTATTATCAGTATTTTCTGAACTTGGAATAATAATATTATTATTTAAGGTTGGATTATCGGTAAAACTTAATGAGTTTTTTAAATCTAGTGGCTTTGCTATTATTGTAGCCATTGTTGGAGTTATAGTTCCATATATTTTAGGATATTTTTTATTTTTATTACTTGGATTTTCTAATCAATGTTCAATTTTTTCTGGAGCTATGTTAACAGCTACTTCAATAGGAATTACGGCGAGAATTTTCGAAGATGTAGGATGTATTAATATGGAAGAAGCTAAAATAGCATTGGGCGCGGCTATTATAGATGACATAATTGGAGTTATCATACTCACACTTGTAGTTTCCGGTTTAATTAACAACCAAACCATTAAATTTATTTCCATTGTTGAGATATTGGGTTATATTATACTATTTATAAGTTTATCTATAATTTTAGGACTGTTAATACTGCCAGTTTTGTTTAAATTTATTCTAAACACTAAACAACATTCGGATGTATCTAATCTTGGAATAGCTTTATGTTTTGTTTGTTCTGCTTTAGCTATTAAATGCAAACTTACTCCAATTATAGGAGCTTTTATTATAGGTATTGTTCTTTCAAATATGAATCATACAATAAAATTAAAAAATAAGGTTGAAGCATTATACGAATTTTTTGGACCAATATTTTTTGTTCTAATGGGAACCAAAATTAATCTAGGAATATTTAACCCATTTATTGTTGAAAATTTAAACAGAATACTAATGATAATAATAATTTTCATAATCTCAATTATTGGCAAAATAATTTCAGGTTTTGTAGTAATGAAAAAAAAACTTAATCAAATGTTAATAGGTATTTCTATGATTCCAAGAGGAGAAGTAGGTTTAATTTTTGCCCAAATAGGTGTAAATAATAATATTTTAAATATAGAAAAATATAGTATTTTTTCTACTGTTATAATGCTAACAACATTAATAACTCCAATTTTGCTTAAAAGCTGTTTGTCAAAAATAAATAAAAGTTGACTTAAATATATTTAAAAATATTATTTTATATTAAATAAATAATTAAAACTTATGGAATGATTAATGAACAGTAAAAGAATAATGGCTGTAGATTATGGGTTCAAAAGATTAGGCATTGCAATAACAGATTCTTTAAGAATTATAGCTACACCTTTTAAAACTATAAAAAGTAACAAATCTCTTACCAAGAATGCTTCCAATGTAGTAAACCTTGCAAGAAATAATAATGTTTCCACAATTGTGTTAGGTTTGCCAATTAATATGGATGGAAGTAGTGGCTATATGGTTAAGATTATTTATTCATTCATTAAAAAGATAAATATTATTTCTAATATAAATACTGATGTTATTGATGAAAGGCTTACAACATTTCAAACAAAACATATATTAAATGAAATTGGAATTTCCAAGACTAAATACAAAAAAAATAAAGATCAAGTAGCAGCTGCTATTATTTTAAGAACATATTTAGATAAAAATTTATGACATAAAATGAATAAAGCAAGGTATTTTGTATTAAATAATCATAAAAATGTTTATAAATGTTAATAGGAAGAAAATTTTCATTGTTTCTTTTTTCTGGTTCTTTCTATTTTTTTTATTAAAGAGAGTTTATTGTAAATTATCACAATCTTGTCCATTAAAAACAGAAATCGTTCATTTAACTATTCCTGAAGGAAAGAATATAAAACAAACAGCTAATATTATTGCAAAAAAGATAAATATAGATAAAACAAAATTTATAAATATAGCAAAGAGTAAAAATCTAGAAGGGTATCTTATGCCTGAAACATATTTTATTAAAAATACTATAAATGAAGAACAAATTATAAAAAAAATGTTCAATGAATTTAAAAATAAAATTACACCTAATATGTATAAAAGAGCGAAGAATTTAAAAATAAAATTTAAAGACATCATTATTTTAGCATCAATCATAGAAAAGGAATCTGCTAAACCAGAAGAAAGAGCAAAAATTTCGGCAGTATTTTATAATAGATTAAATAATAAAATAAAGTTGCAATCCTGTGCTACAGTTTTGTATGCTATAGGGGTAAATAAGTCGAAACTAACAATTAAAGATGTAAAAATTAATTCTCCATATAATACTTATAAGTATTTTGGATTACCGCCAGGTCCTATATGTAGTCCAGGAATAGCCTCAATAAATGCGGCTCTATATCCTACAAAATCTAATGATTTTTTTTTTGTATCTACAGGGCATGGTACACATTTATTTGCTAAAAGTTTTAATGAACATAAAAAAAATAAACAAATAGCAAGAAAGATAAATAAAATAAAATGAAAATTAACAAAAGGGAAATAGTTTATTTAGATAATAGTGCTACTACATTTGTAAGACCTGAAGTAATAAAGGAAATAATAAAATATTCTTGTCATATTTATGGTAATCCTTCAAGTATCCATAATATTGGAAGACAAGCTAAAATTGCCTTAGAAAATTTCAGAGTTAAGATATCAAAATTACTTAATTCAAATTCTGAAGAAATCTTTTTTGCAGGCAGTGGAACAGAAGCTGATAATATTGCAATATTAGGTATATCTAGTGCTTATAAAAGTAATAACAAACATATAATCACAAGTAAAATAGAACACCCTGCTGTTTTAAATTCTTGTAAATATTTAGAAAAAATTGGTTATACTGTAACTTATTTAAATGTTAATAAATATGGCATTGTTTCATCAGAGGATTTAGTAAAAAACATAAAAGATAACACAATTCTTGTAACAATAATGCATACTAATAATGAAGTTGGGTCTATTCAACCTATTAGTGAAATATCTACTAAACTAAAAAAAATAAATAAAAATAGAAAAATTAAAATATATTTTCATACTGACGCTATACAATCAGCTGGTAAACTAAAATTGGATGTAAAAAAACTGGGTATTGATATACTAACTATTTCAGCACATAAATTTCATGGCCCTAAAGGAGTAAGTGCTATTTATGTTAAAAAAGGAACTAGCATATCTCCAATACTTTACGGTGGTAGTCAAGAAAATAAAATTCATCCAGGAACTGAAAACTTAGCTTATATAGCAGGTTTATCAAAAGCTTTTAAATACTCAAATAATAATCTTGAGAAATACCATGATTATCTTTTTTACCTAAAAAATAAGTTAAAATATGGTATATTAAATAGTATACCAGATGTAAATATTAATACTCCTGATACTAATTCAATCAATAATATATTAAATGTTAGTTTTAAATATTTAGAAGGAGAATCTTTGTTACTTATGCTTGATATGAATGATATAGCAGTTTCCACAGGATCGGCTTGTGCTTCAGGTTTAAATTCTACTTCTCATGTTCTTTCTGCAATGGGAATAAATCCTATATTATCACGTGGTTCCATACGTTTTTCTTTTGATTATTATAATACAGAATCTGAAATTGATTATGTATTAAAAATTTTACCTGGTTTAGTTAAAAATTTAAGATTAATGTATCCTAATAAATCTTAAATTTCAATTGTCAAAAGATGCATATTTTTATACAATCAGAACGTAGCCAAAATGTCATATGAAATTTCAAGATTAATATAATTTAAGTTTGTGTCAAGATTAACTTCTACAATCATTTATATTTTATATCAACGATCATGTATTTTATAGATTATGTGTTATATCTTTTTTCTATGTGTTTAGGAATAAAATTTTGTGTAGATATATTTTTTTGAAATTATATGAAATAAACTATATTATACTTATACTGTTTCTGAGTAGTTTTATGTGAAGGAGAAAAATTTAAAAATAATGAGATTAAAAAAGATTGCAATAATAGATTATGGGTTTGGTAATATAAGAAGTGTTGTAAATGCTTTAAATTACTGTGCTACTGCTGAAGCAGTAGTTATTAATTCGCCAGTAGAAATGTCACGTTTTAATGGAGCAATTTTGCCAGGAGTAGGAGCTTTTGGACCTGCAATGCATTTTTTAAAGAAAAAAGGATTTGATGAAGCTATATATAATTATGTAAATACAGGCAAATTAATTTATGGTATATGTTTAGGATTTCAACTTTTTTTTGAAAAAAGCTATGAGAATGGAATACATGATGGATTACGCCTAATACCAGGAGAAGTTAAAAAGTTTGAGAAAAAAAATAAAAACATGAAAATTCCACATATGGGATGGAATAATATTAAAATATTTCAAAATAATTCATATACAAAAAAAATGTTTAAATCAATAACTAATAATGAAAGTTTTTATTTTGTTCATTCATATTATGTAATGCCTATAAATTTATTACAGACTTCAAGTTTTTGTGAATTTGGAGTAAAATTTTGTTCTTCAATTACATATAAAAATATCTGGGGCAGCCAATTCCATCCTGAAAAGAGTGGAGAAAAAGGATTAGTAATCCTAAAAAATTTTATAAAAGAGGTAAATGCATAAGATGATGGTTATTCCTGCAATTGATATAAGACAAGGAAAATCTGTAAGATTAAAACAAGGAGAAATTGATAAAGAAGTAATACATTCTAATGATCCGGTATTTATTGCTAAATTATGGCAAGCAAAAGGAGCTGAACGCATACATGTTGTAGACTTAGATGGAGCATTTAATGGTATAAGATCTAATAAAGAAGTTATAAAAAATATTTGTTCATCTGTGGATGTTCCCATTGAGGTTGGTGGAGGTATTAGAAGTATTAATGATGTAGATGAAATATTTAATATGGGAGCGTCTTATGTGATTTTAGGTACAGCAATAATTTATAATCCTGAAATGGTAAAAAAAGCAATAAAAAAATATGGTTCAGATAAAATAATAATAGCTATTGATACTAAAAATGGAAATGTAGCGGTAGAAGGGTGGAAAGATGTAACATCAATTAACATTTTGGATATAATCCCAACACTACAAAACATGGGAATTAAACAAATTTTGTATACAGATGTATCTAGAGATGGAATGCTTACTGGCCCAGATTTTTTTGGTATAAAACAAATATCTTTAAATAATAATATTAAGTTAATAGCTTCTGGAGGGGTAAGAACAATTAATGATATATTAGATTTAAAAAAGTATAAAAATGTTATAGCGGTTATAGTTGGAAGTGCATTGTATACTAGTGAATTTAAATTAGAAGAAGCTGTAAAAATAACAAGAGATAAAGAGTAAACAATGTTAAAATTAAGAGTAATTCCATGTTTAGATATAGCTCAAAATAGAGTTGTTAAAGGTACTAATTTCATTAATTTAAGAGATGCAGGTGATCCAGTTATGGTTGCAGAACAATACAATTTGTATGGTGCAGATGAAATTATTTTTTTAGATATTTCTGCTACCTATGAAAATCGTTATACTACAGTTGATTTGGTAGAAAAAACAGCAAAGAAAATTTTTATTCCTCTTACAGTTGGTGGAGGTATAAAAAACATAGAAGACATAAGGAATATTTTAAATGCAGGGGCAGACAAAGTCTCTCTAAATTCTGCCGCAGTGTACAATTCTAGAATTATAAAAGATGCTAGTAATATATTTGGAAAACAATGTATAGTCGTTGCTATAGATGCCAAGATGATAAAAAATAATAAATGGAACGTTTTTACTCATGGAGGAAGAATAGATTCAGGAATAGATGCTATTACTTGGGCCAATAAAGCTGTTGAACTTGGAGCAGGAGAAATTTTACTAACTAGTATGGATAAAGATGGAACAAAAAATGGATATGACTTAGATCTTTTAAAGAAAATTTCTGAAAATATTCCTATTCCAGTTATAGCTTCAGGAGGAGCTGGAAAGTTAAATGATTTTTCAGATGCATATTATGCTGGAGCTTCTGCTGTATTAGCAGCTTCATTATTTCATTATAAAGAATTTACTATAAAGAATGTGAAACAATATTTAAAATCAAAAGATATTCCAGTAAGATTTTGAAAATTAAAATAGGAGTAGTATTATTATGGAAGAAGTTATTAAATGTTTAAAATTTGATGATAAAGGCCTTATTCCTGTGATTGTACAAGATTATTCTGACAATATAGTTCTTATGGTAGCATATATGAATAAAAAATCTGTTATTGAAACCTTAAAACATAAGAAAACTTTTTTCTGGAGTCGTTCTAGAAAAAAGTTTTGGATGAAGGGAGAAAGCTCAGGAAATGTTCAAAGAGTAAAAGAATTTTATTACGATTGTGATTCCGATTGTATATTGTTAAAAGTTGAGCAAATAGGAAATGCCGCATGCCATACAGGTTATAGATCTTGCTTTTTTACAAAGGTTAATTTAGACGGAGCAAATAATAAGGAAATAGTTGGTAAACGAATATTTAATCCAAAAGAAGTTTATACTACAAAAAAAACAAAATAATATGCATAAAAAATACAAAACTGAAGAAAGCATTTGGTTAAATTGCAAAAAATGTGATCAAATTCTTTTGAAAAAAGTTTTTTATAAAAATTTAATGATATGTCCTAAATGTGGGTATTATATTAGAATCAACTCATTGGAAAGATTAGAATTTACTGTTGATAAAGATAGTTTCAAGGAAATGGACTCAGATCTAAAATCTGTAAATTTCTTAAGTTTTCCAGGATACTCTGAAAAACTTAAGAAATTTACAAACAAAGAAGCAATTATTACAGGTGAAGCACAAATATCAGGATACGATGTTGTTATTGGAATAATGGATTTTATGTTCATGGGTGGTAGCATGGGCTCTGTTGTTGGTGAAAAAATAACTAGAGCCATTGAATGTGCTATTAAAAAAAGAAAACACTTAATACTTTTTTCTGCTTCAGGAGGAGCCAGAATGCAAGAAGGCATAATGTCCTTAATGCAAATGGGAAAAATAAGTGCTGCTTTATCAAAACTATCCAACAATCATTTAGCTTACATTTCAGTTTTAACAGATCCAACAACAGGAGGTGTCGCTGCAAGTTATGCAATGCTTGGAGACATAATTATAGCGGAACCAAATGCTTTAATATGTTTTGCAGGACCTAGAGTTATATCTCAAACTATAAAACAAACTTTACCTAAAGGTTTTCAAACAGCAGAATTTCTAAAAGAACATGGTATGATTGACATAATTTCAGAAAGAAAAGAAATACGTACTGTTATAGCAAAACTTCTGAATTTTTTTTACAATGAATAAAATATTTTTTAAAATTTCAAAAGAATATAAGAATATGACGCTAGGCTTAACAAGAGTCTCAAAATTTCTAGAAAGCATAGGTAATCCTCAAGATAATTTAAATACTATTCATATAGCAGGAACTAATGGAAAAGGATCCACTGCAACTTTCATATCTGAAATCCTAATAGCAGCTGGTTATAAAACAGCTTTATATACTTCTCCTCATTTAATTAATATTACTGAGAGATTTAAAATTAATGGTATAAATATTACAGAAAGAAATTTTTCTATATTAGAAAAAAAATTTTTAAGTAAAGCTCTATATTATAAAGTATCATACTTTGAATATTTAACTGTTTTAGCTTTTTTCTATTTTAAAACTCAAAAAGTAGACATTGCGATTATTGAAACTGGATTAGGTGGACGCTTAGATGCTACTAATATTATTGAAAAAAAAATTTGTTGCATAATAACATCTATTTCAAAAGAACACCAAGAAATACTCGGAAATACTATAGAAGATATAACTTCTGAAAAAGCTGGAATAATAAAAAAAGACGCACATGTTATATGTGGGGAATTACCTAAGCGTTCAATTCTACATTTAAAAAAAATATATAACAAAAAGATATATATGTATGGTTATGATTTTAAAGTGATAAATGATAGATATAATAAACTATTATATACTCAAACATTTGATTATATAGACAATAGTAATAAATTCAAAAATATGGAAATTTCACTTCTTGGAATACACCAAAATATTAATGCTTCTATGGCGATTTTTGCAACTAAACTTTTAAAAAAAAATGGTTATATATTAACTGAAAAACACATAAGATATGGGATTAAAAATGCAGTATGGCCTGGACGTTTTGAAATAAAACGCGTAAGTATCTATAATAAAGTTAATGAATTTATTATAGATGGAGCACACAATATTGAAGGTATTAATGCTTTCATAAAAACTTTTAAACGATTTGATTTTTCACACAAAAAAAGAACTTTTATTTTTTCTGTAGTAGAGAATAAAAATTATGAAGATATGATTAAAATTATGATTCCATTTATAAAAAGAGTGATATTATTAAATATTAAAAATGAAAGAATAGTACCCTCTATCATTTTAAAAAAAATTTTTTTAAAACATATTGCAAAAAAAAGAATTTATATCTGTAATTCATTAGATAATGTTTACAACATCTTAGATACTAACGAAATAGTAACAGTTATTGGTTCACTTTATCTTGTAGGTAAGGTGTTAAATTTTATAAAATTAAATAGTAAAAATATATATTAAAAGTATAATGTTTATACTATTAGTTAATTTTGGAGAGGTGGCTGAGAGGTTTTAAAGCATCAGTTTCGAAAACTGATACATGTATTAATGTATGTGTCGAGGGTTCAAATCCCTCTCTCTCCAAATTATTTGTTTGACAGATATTATGAATAATAAAATAGCTATTTTCCCTGGTAGTTTCGATCCACCTACTAATGGACATTTAAATATAATAATTAGAGCTTTAAACTTATTTCCAAAAATAATGGTAGCAGTTACAAATAATCTTAATAAGAACCATTGGTTTTCTTTAGAGGAACGAATAAATTTTTTAGAGGAAATCACAAAAAATTTAAAAAATGTACAGATATTATCTTTTTCAGGATTATTAGCTAACTATGTTAAAGAAAAAAAGATATTCATAATAATAAGAGGTTTAAGAATAGTTTCAGATTTTGAATACGAATTACAAATGGCAACTATAAATAAAAAATTAAATAACGATATTGAAACTATATTTTTAATACCAGATTATTCATATAGTTTTTTAACATCTGCACTTATAAGAGAACTGGCATTGCTTGAATCTGATATTTCAAATTTTATACCAAAATGTATAGAAAAAGAATTAAAAGAAAGAGCTTTTTTAATAAAAAAAAAGAACTTAAAGGTATGTAAAAAATGAAAGTATTAACAATTAATTGTGGATCATCATCTATTAAATACAGTCTGTTTAAAATAAAAAATAAAGAGGAAAAAAAAATAGCTGGTGGAATTGTTGAATGTATTGGCTCAAAAAATTCTTTTTATAGGAAACAATTTTATGATGCATTAGACAACACAAAAGAACTAAAAATGTCTTTAAACATTCAGAATCATAATATTGCAATTAAAGTTATATTAAATGATTTACTAAAAAATATAATTAAAGATTATAAAGAAATTAATATAGTTGGGCATCGAATAGTACATGGCGGAAATAAATTTTCTAAATCTGTATTAGTAACCAATGAAATTAAAAAGTTTCTAAAACAATCCTTCTCTATGGCTCCTTTACATAATCCTGCAAATTATTCAGGAATATTAGCTGTTGAAAATACATTGCCAGGAATACCTTCTGTTTTAGTATTCGATACTGCTTTTTATCATACAATTCCTGATTATGCTTATATGTATGCATTACCTTATAAGTATTTTATTGAAAATAAAATAAGAAAATATGGGTTTCATGGTATTTCTCATCAATATGTTTCTAAAAAAGCAGCAGAGTTAATAGGGATGCCTCTCAAAAAAATAAAATTAATTACAGCCCATATAGGCAATGGTAGTAGTGTAACAGCTATAAAATATGGAAAAGCTATAGATACCTCTATGGGATTTACTCCAGTTGAAGGTATTATAATGGGTACTAGGTGTGGTAATGTTGATCCCTCTGTTCTAACTTATATTATGGATTTATATCCTTTTTATAGAAATGAAAATAATTTAAATAAATTGATAAATAAACAAAGTGGTTTATATGGTATATCAGAAAAGTATTCTGATATGAGAGATATTATTAATGCGGCATTAAAACATAATGATCATAAATCAAAATTAGCTATTAAAATGTTATGCTATAGTTTAAAGAAATATATATGTTCATATTATGGTATACTTAATGGAATTCATGGATTGGTTTTCACAGCAGGAATAGGAGAAAATTCACCTTTTATAAGAGAAATGGTTTGTAAAGATCTATATAATTTAGGGATATCATTAAATTCGAAAGAAAATACGAATTATAATGGTAAAGAATGTATAATTTCAAATAAAACATCTAAAACTAAAATTTTAGTTATTCCTACAAATGAAGAATTAATGATTGCAAGAGAAGCAATAAAATTTTTATAATCTTATCCAAGATTATATTTTGGAGGTAGTTAAAAAAATATGCCAAATCCAAAAAGAAAACATACTCCTCATCGTAGAGATTGTAGGCGTTCTGCAAATTCTAAACTTAAACAGCCTACGTTATGTAAGTGTTTAAATTGTAATTCGATGAAAATATCTCATAGAATATGTAACACATGTGGATTTTATGCAGGAAAACTTATACTAAACAAATCAACACAAAAAGTAACGACTCCTATTTCGTATAAAGAAAAATGATAATTGCTCTTGACGCAATGGGAGGAGATTTCGCCCCATCATCTACTGTTGAAGGCGCTGTCTTGGTCTCAAAATCATCAAAACATAAGATATTGTTAGTAGGGCAAGAGAAAATTCTTTATAAAGAGTTGTCAAAATATGATTTATCTGATCTTAATATAGATATAATTAATGCAAATGAAGTTATAACTATGGGAGAGCATCCTGCTCAAGCAGTACGAAAAAAAACTGATTCATCACTAGCTGTTTGCGCTAAATTAGTTAGAGATGGTAAAGCAAATGCTTTTGTTTCTATGGGGAATTCAGGGGCTATAATGGCAGTGGCAATTTTTTATTTAAAGAGAATCCCTGGTATTTTAAGGCCTTCCATTTCTACTATTTTCCCTACGGTTAATGGTAATTGTGTAATGGCTGATATTGGCGCCAATGTTGATTGTAAGCCAGAATATTTGTTTCAATTTGCAATTATGTCAAATGTTTTTTGCAAAAAAGTAATGAAAATAAAATATCCCAAAATAGCTTTGATTTCTATAGGTGAAGAACCTACTAAAGGAAATAATTTAAGTATTAAAGCTTTTAAGCTTTTGAATAAATCCGGCATAAATTTTATAGGGAATATAGAAGGAAAAGATGTTATTAATGGAAAAGCTGATGTTGTAATATGTGATGGATTTGTTGGAAATGTTTTATTAAAGTTTAGTGAAGGTATAGCTGAAACATTTATAAAGCTTATTAAAGAAAAAATTATAAAACAACCATTGTTTTGGTTAGCTATTCCTTTTTTATGGTTTGCTATAAGAACTATTAAAAAAAAAATAGATTATAGTGAATTTGGCGGGGCTCCTCTTTTAGGAGTTAATGAAGTTTGTATAATAGGCCATGGAAGATCAAATGGCAAAGCTATTAAAAATGCAATATTTACAGGAATTAATATGGTTCAACAAAACATGATTATTGATATAAAAAAAGCTATAGATAAGTATAAAATATAAAAATTAAATGATTGTAAATAAGGATTTAGAATAATGGGTATAGGGATAAAAATTTTAGGGACAGGCACATATTTTCCAAAAAAAATATTAAACAATAAGGATTTAGAAAAAATTGTTGATACTTCTGACGAATGGATTATATCTCGAACTGGTATAAAAGAAAGAAGGATATCAAGTAAATCTGAATTAACTTCGGATTTAGCATATGAAGCTTCTAAAAAAGCGATAAAAAGTGCTAAGCTCACTAATGAGCAAATAGACTTGATTATTGTAACAACAATTACTCCAGATATGCCATTTCCTGCAACTGCATGTTTATTGCAAAGAAAGTTAGGAATTAAATCAATTCCAGCATTTGACATTTCAGCTTCATGCAGTGGATTTATTTATGGTCTTGCTACAGCAAAAGCTTTCATTGAATCAGGGTTATATAAAACTGTTTTATTAGTTAGTTCTGAGGAATTATCAAAGATTACAGATTGGGATGATAGGAGTACTTGTATTTTGTTTGGAGATGGAGCTGGAGCTATGGTATTAACAGCATCATATAAAACCAACGATTGCTTATCTATATTCTTAGGTTCTGACGGAATATATTCTGAATTACTTTTTTTACCTGGTGGAGGAACAGCCTTTCCTACTTCTAAAAATACTGTATCTCAAAATTTACATAAAATAAAAATGCAAGGTAATAAAATTTTTAAACATGCTATTTCTAAAATGGTATTTGCCGCAAAAAAAGCCCTTATGTTAGCTTCTAAAAAAAAAGATGACATTAGATTTTTTATTCCTCATCAAGCTAATATAAGAATAATTGAAAGTGTTGCTAAAAAAATAGGGGTTTCTATAAATAATTTTTTTATAAACATAACTAAAACAGGTAATACATCATCAGCTTCAGTAATTACAGCTCTAGATGAAGCTATTAAAAACGGAACAGTAAAAAATGGAGATTTAGTTGAATTAATAGCATTCGGTAGTGGATTAACTTGGGGCGCAGCTGTTTTAAGAATATAAATTAAATAGGATTAATCATGTATAAAATTGCATTTGTATTTCCTGGACAAGGATCACAAAGTGTAGGTATGGGTAAGTATATATATAGTAATTATTCACAGGCTAGGGAAATAATTGACTCTTTAAATTATGATATAAACCTGCTTTTTAATGGACCAAAAAAAACCCTTCAATTAACTCAATATGCACAACCTGCAATTTTTGCAGTAAGTTGTGCTATTTTTAGTATTATAAAGAAATACTGCAATAATTTTTTTGCTAAAAATAGTAAAAATATAGCAGTCTTAGGACATTCATTAGGTGAATATTCTGCATTATTTTCAGCAGAAGTTTTTGGTTTTACAGATGGTTTAAAAATTGTAAATGCTAGAAGTAAATTCATTAAAAAAGCTATTAATATAAATCCTGGCGTAATGGCTGCAATTATAGGGTTGAATGAAACTATTGTTATTAAAATATGTGAAGAAGTATCAAAAGATAAAAATATAGTATGTGAAGCAGTTAATTTTAACTCTACAAAACAAGTCATTATATCAGGCCATGTAGAAGCGATAAATAAAGCTGTATACTTAGCTAAAAAAAGAGGAGCTTTAAAAACTGTTTTTTTGAATGTTTCTGGGCCATTTCATTCTAGTTTAATGTCTAGTGCTTCAAAAGAAATGGCTATAGAACTAAAGAAGTATGAATTTCATAGCCCTATTTACGGAATTTATATGAATTACGATGCTTCCTTAACTTCAAATGTAAAATCAATTAAATATAAACTTATTAAGCAAGTGGATAACCCTGTCTTGTGGAAAACAAGTATCCAAAATCTTATTAATACTGGCTGTAATAAATTTATAGAAATTGGTCCTGGTAGGACTTTATCATCTATAATAAAAAAAATAGATAGGTCAAAAAAAGTATTTAATACCAGTGACTTACTGAATTTAGAAAATACTATGGAGGTTATAAATAATTTTCATGAAACTTAAAGATAAAGTGATTATAATAACAGGTGCTGCAAATGGTATAGGTAAAGAAATAGCTACAATATTTGCATCTGAAGGAGCAAATATTATAGCTTTTGATACAGAGAAAAATATCAATTTATTAAAAAATTTATCAGATGAGTTAAAAGTAAAATACAATACCAAAACTTTAACAGCAATAGGCGACGTCGCCAAATTAGTAGATTGTAACGAATTAGTTCAAAAATCACTTGACAAATTTTCTAGTATAGATATACTAGTTAATAATGCAGGAATAACAAAAGATAACTTAATACTAAAAATGAAAGAAGTTGATTGGGATTCCGTTATATCTGTTAATTTAAAAGGAGTGTTTAATTGTATAAAAGCTGTAAGTAAATCAATGTTGAAACGTAAACATGGAAGAATAATAAATATTGCTTCCTTAGTAGGACAAATCGGGAACCCAGGACAGGTAAATTATGCAGCATCAAAAGGCGGAGTAATTGCTATTACAAAGACTTGTGCAAAAGAATTTGCTTCTAGGAATATTTTAGTAAATGCAATTTCTCCAGGATTTATTAAAACTAATATGACAAATAAATTAACAGACCAACAAAAAAAAGATATTTTATTACAAATACCTCTTTCTAAATTTGGTGAGGTTACAGATATAGCTAAAGCTGCATTATTTCTTGCTAGTGATGATTCATCATATATAACTGGACAAGTATTATCCATCAATGGAGGAATGTATTTATAAATTTTACAAATAGGAGGAATGACATTATAATGTTAGATATAGATTTTGAAAGTAAAGTAAAAGAAATCATAGTTGAACAATTAGGTGTTAATTCTGCTGAAGTTATCAATGAAGCTTCATTTGTTAATGATTTGGGAGCTGATTCTTTAGATACTGTTGAGTTAGTCATGGCCTTTGAAGAAGCATTTGGTATAGAAATACCAGATGAGGAAGCAGAAAAAATAAAAACTGTAGGTCAGGCAATAGATTATATAAAAAATCATGTAGAATCTAAATAATAAAATATGAAAAGAATTGTTATAACAGGTATAGGAGTTATTACACCTATAGGCATTGGGAAAGATGAGTTTTCAAAAGCGTTAAAAAGTGGTAAATCTTGTGTTTCCTATATTGATTCTTTTGATACCAAACTTTATAGTACAAAGTTTGCTTCCATTGTTAGAAATTTTAATCCAAAAGAATTTATAGATAAAAAACATATAAAAAGAATGTCTAGATTCATTCAATTTGGCTTTGCAGCAGCTAAGCTTGCTATAGAAGATTCTGGTCTTAATTTATCTAATGAAGATTTATCTAAGATTGGAGTTATTACTGGTACAGGTATAGGGGGTTTAGAAATAATAGAAAGAGAAGAATATACTTTATTAAATAAAGGCCCTAAAAGAGTTAGTCCATTTCTTATTCCTATGATTATTACAAACATGTTACCAGGGGAGATTGCTATTAAGTATGGTTTTAGAGGACCTAATTATGCTATTACTAGTGCTTGCGCTTCTTCTAATAATGCTATAGGGGATGCCTTAATGCTATTAAGAAGTAATAACAATTTAGACATTATTATTACAGGTGGTGCAGAAGGAGCGATTTGTCCATTGGGAATGGCAGGGTTTTGTTCAATCAAGGCTTTATCTAGAAGAAATGATAATCCGCAAAAAGCTTCTAGGCCTTTTGATAAATTAAGAGATGGTTTTGTAATGGGTGAAGGTGGAGGTATGTTGGTATTAGAAACTTTAGATCATGCATTAAAAAGAGGCGCTAAAATCTATGCAGAACTTTCTGGATATGGAGTATCTAATGATGCTTATCATATTACTGCTCCTGAACCAAAAGGGAAATCTATTATTACTGCTATGCAGGGAGCAATTTATAATGCAGGTATTTTAACAAAAGATATAGATTATATTAATGCACATGGAACATCTACTATATTAAATGATAAAATAGAGACTTACGCTATAAAACAAGTTTTCGGAAAAAAAGCTTACAATATTCCCGTTTCCTCTACTAAATCTATGATAGGGCATCTATTAGGAGGAGCGGCTGTTGTGGAATTAATAGCTACTATTTTAGCTATTAATGATAATTTTATACCTCCTACAATTAATTATGAAAATACAGATCCGGAATGTGATTTAGATTATGTTCCAAATATATACAGAAAACAAGATATTAATTTTGCTATTTCAAATTCGTTGGGTTTCGGAGGTCATAACGCTTGTATAGTAATTAAAAGATTCTTTTATTAAATAAAAGAATCTTTTTTTTATCTTAAAACGATGAGGGGGGAGGAATTAGTTATATGGTTATGAATTATATGTTATCAGAAGATGAAAAAGCAATAATAGATATAGCTCATTCTGTAGCAATACAAAAAATAAAACCATTAAGAAAATATTATGATGAGAAGGAAGAATTTCCATACGAAATAATGAAAGAATTTGCTAAGTGTGATCTATGTGGTACCTATATACCTAAACAATATGGAGGCTTGGGCAGCGGAATTATGGGATTAGTTCTTTTAATAGAAGAACTTTGTAAAGTTGATGGCTCTATTGCATTATCTATTGCAGCAACAGCATTAGGTACATTACCTATAATATTATTTGGAAATGATAAACAAAAAACAAAATATTTACCAGATATAGCTTCTGGCAAAAAATTAGCTGCATTTGGATTAACAGAAGCTGAAGCAGGTTCTGATGTTTGCAATATAAAGACAGTAGCAACAAAGACAGGGGATTTTTATATTATAGATGGGATTAAATGCTTTATAACTAATGGAGGAGATGCTCAAATTTATACTGTTTTTGCAAAAACAAATTTTACTAAAGGAGCTAGAGGAATTTCTTGTTTTATTATAGAAAAAGGACAACAAGGGTTTCATTTTGGTAAAAAAGAGAAAAAAATGGGTATTAAATCTTCATCTACAAGAGAATTAATTTTTAATAAATGTAAAGTACATAAAGATCAAAGACTAGGAAAAGAAGGTTACGGTTTACTAATAGCACAAACTACATTAAATAATTCTAGACCAGGAGTTGCCGCTCAAGCACTTGGTATTGCTACAGGGGCTTTCGAGGAAGCTATTAAATATGCAAGGATAAGGAAGCAATTTGGAAATTCCATAATTTCTTTTCAAGCAATACAACATATGTTAGCTGATATGGCGACTGAAATTGAAGCCGCACGTTCTCTATTATATACTTGTGCAAGAACTATAGATTCTAAAATTCAAAAACGTATAAGTAAAGAATCTGCTATGGTAAAATTATTTTGTTCAGAAATGGCCGTTAGGGTTACATTGAATTCTATGCAAATTTTAGGAGGAAATGGATATTTAAGAGATTATCCTATAGAAAAAATGTTTAGGGATGCAAGAATTACTACCTTATATGAAGGTACAAGTCAAATTCAAAAAAATGAAATTGCAGCTAATTTAATTAGAGAATTTTCTACAAAATGAACATTATTGTTTGTATAAAACAAATAATTAATTCCATAATTAATCAAGAATCAAATAACAAAAGATATGGCCTTAATCCTTTTGATGAGTATGCTTTAGAAGAAAGTTTAAAAGTTAAGGATATGTTGAAAGCAAAAATAATTGTTATTACAATGGGAACTCCTGATGCCGAGTTTATTTTAAGATATTCTATATCTAAGGGAGTAGATGAAGCCATTTTATTAACAGATAATGCTTTTAAAGGTTCAGACACATTAGCTACAGCTTACACATTATTTAAAGCTATAAAATTAATTAATAATTATAATCTTATTTTATGTGGCAAACAATCCCCAAATGGGAATACAGGATTTGTTGGCCCTGAATTAGCAGAAATGCTTAATATTCCTCATATAACTTGTGTGAAAAGAATAAAATCTATAAATAATACTGTTGTTATAGTTGATAGATTACTTGATATAGGTTCAGAAGTATTAGAAAGTAAACTTCCTGTTTTGCTTACTATAACTAAAGGAGATAATATTTCTAGATTAGTTTCTGTGAAAGGAAGAATATTAGCAAGAAAAGCTTCGATAAAGATTTGGGATATGAAATTTTTAAATATGGAATCTAATAGAACTGGTAGCTTAGGTTCTAATACACATATAAGCAAAAAGGACGAGAATAATAAACAAAAAAATAAAGAGATATTTACTGGAAATGCTAGTAGTATTGCTGTTAAAATAGTTGATAAATTATTGGAAAACAAAATTATTTAATAATCATGAACAATTTTTTAAAAGAAATATGGGTTTACGCAGAACAACATTATGGTAAAATAGATAAAGTAGTATATGAATTGTTAAACAAAAGTAGAAAGCTAGCAAATAAATTAAATATGCCATTAGTTACTATTTTATTAGGCCATAAAATTAGAAAAAAGGCAAAACAGTTAATTATCAGAGGTGCAGATAAAGTTTATGTATTAGATGATGTTATTTGTAATGATTTTAAAGATGATGTTTACGCTAATATATTATTGAAATTAATAAAATCAAAAAAACCCGAATTGTTATTGTTTGGTTCAACATTAATTGGCAAATCAATAGCGCCAAGAATTGCGGCAAATATTGAAGCAGGAATAATATCCAATTGTGTTGCTTTTAAACTAAATTATTCTAGTAAAACTAATTTTGAGAAAATTAGTTTTATTACTACTAATAAGTATGAAGGTAAAAAAGAAATTACTACTGTTACAA
Organism: Endomicrobium sp.; assembly: GCA_031262885.1. Lineage (GTDB taxonomy): Bacteria > Elusimicrobiota > Endomicrobiia > Endomicrobiales > Endomicrobiaceae > Endomicrobiellum. Next base: position 165,022 of record JAISGV010000003.1, on the reverse strand, counting down.
TTTCTAAAAATAAACTTAAGATAGTTGTGGTAAAACCGGATACTTTAATTGATAGAGTATTACAAAATAGAACAGGAAATATTATTGATATAAAGTTGAAAGATAATGAAATTGTTAGTAAAATCAAGTCTTTGAATATAAAAATAAAACAGCAAACGGAAATGTCGTCTAATATTATTGTATCAGGTGGTAGAGGACTAGGAAATGAAAAAGGGTTCATTTTAATTAAACAGTTAGCAAAAGCTATTGGGGGGACTATAGGAGCATCTAAACCCCCTGTTGATCTAAAATGGATATCTAATAATTTTTTAATAGGGAAACACAATATCGTTAGTCCTAAGGTTTATATAGCTTGTGGAATTTCTGGACAAATGAAACATATGGAAGGAGTTAACATTAATAATGACACAATTATTATTGCAATAAACAAGGATCCACATTGTAAAATCATGGAAATAGCAACATATGCCATAGTTGGAGATTTATATAAAATAATACCTGAAATAATAAAAGAAATAATGTTCAGGAGAACAAACAAAATAAATAATGTTTATAAAAAATAATCTCTTGTAGTTTCAATAAATTCTTTTTTATATTCGTTAGTTAATTCTAAACGGCGTTGATTTTTTATTTCTAGAAAATTAATAAATTTACCATTATATTTTATTCTAAAATCTAAATGAGGACCAGTTGCTAATCCCGTCATGCCAACATAACCAATCACTTGCCCTTGCGATACATTGCATCCTTTTTTGATTCCATTACGAAATCCTGATAAATGTCCGTAATATGTTTCATATCCATTTAAATGTTTTATAACTATCAGATTTCCAAATCCTCCTCTAATTTCTGCTAATGTTACAGTCCCATTTGCAACTGAAAATACTGGAGTACCAATCGGGGCGACATAATCTATACCAAGATGAGGTCTGACGTATTTTAGTATAGGGTGCAATCTTTCTTCTGAAAAATATGAACTTATCCTACTATATTTAAGAGGAGCTTGTAAAAACATTGATTGTAAAGACTTGCCTAATTCATTAAAGTATCCTTCAATATTTTCATTGTTCTTTGATTTAAAATATAAAGCATTATAAATTTTTCTAGAAGTAATGTAGCTAGCTGCAATAATTTTAGAAGACAAAACAGTGTTGCTATTGTTTGCTACTTCAGTGTCATATATAATTTTAAATTTATCTCCATTTCTAACTCCTGATTTAAAATCCAAAGATAAGGAAAAAATATTTATAAAAGTACTTATTACATTATTTGGAATATTTTGTATTGACATGGATTTCCACAAAGAGTAATTTATAATACCTTGTTTTTCACATCTTAATAACTTTTTTTCTACATTTTTTTTTTCTATTTTTATTGTTTTATTTTCACCTAAAGATTTACTTATATAGTAATAATCGACTTTAGAAAAATGATAGGAAAAACTTAACCATTCTTTTGTTTTTTTATCAAAAATTATTTCAAAAAAATCTCCTGGCATACATTGATTTACATTCATAAATTTGCTAAGTTCTTTTATTACTATGTTTGAATCATTAAGTGATAATTGAGTATGTCTTAAAGTAGATAACAGCGTATCTCCATGTTGTATTGGGATTGTTATTTTTTCTATAATTCTATTTCCATATCCAGGATTAACAGATATGGTGGTTGGTATTCCTGTTAATATTTGTTGATGATTATTTACTGCACTTGCATCACAAGATAAATACAAAAACATAATCACAACAAATATTATTGATGCTATTAAACGATAAAAGATGGTGTATATATTTTTAGAAAAAAACATCTTGTATTAGAATTATACAAGATACGTAAATTTATGTCAATGCATAACAAAAAAAAATATGCTAAAAGTAAACAATATGGTATTGCTATTTATTAGTATTCTACTCATTAGTTTTATAACGTTTATTATTGGGTGGTCTATAGGATTTATTAGAATAGTTACTTCTTTATTATGTCTTTGTTTTTTGTTTTTTTGTTATAAGTACAATTATGTGCAATATAAAAACAATTGGTTTTTATATTTACTTATTACTATACTGTTACTTGTATACGTTTCTGTAAATTATTTTTTTTTAAGGATTATAAATTTTTTTCATTTAAAACTTTTGGATAAATTACTTGGAGGAGTTATATGTTTGGCTGTTTTGTTTGTTTTTATAATTAAAATTTTGTTATTTTTTAATATAAATATTGTACATTTTTTTATAAAAAAAATATTAAAGGGAAAAAATATATGAAGAAATTAAGATTTGGGTTTCCAAAAGGTAGTCTACAAGATGCAACTATAAAATTATTCAGAAAAGCTGGTATAAAAATAAGTATTACATCTCTTAGATCGTATTATCCTAGTTCAGATGATAATGAATTAGATATAATGTTAATACGTTCTCAAGAAATTGCTAGATATGTACAAAATGGATTTTTCGACGCAGGAATCACTGGATATGATTGGATTTGTGAAAGTAATGCTAAAATTAAGGAAATATGCGAATTAAATTATGCGAAATCTGGGTTTAATCCTGTTAAATGGGTTTTAGCTGTTCCAGAAAATTCTAATATTAAATGTTTAGAAGATTTAGAAGGATGTAGTGTTGCTACAGAACTTTTAAACTACACAAAAGAATATTTTGCTAAAAGAAACATTAATGCCAAGATAGAATTTTCATGGGGAGCTACAGAAGCCAAGGCAGGCAAACTAGTTGATGCGATAGTTGAACTTACAGAAACAGGATTATCATTAAAAGCTAATAAATTAAGAGTAGTTACTGAAATGTTAATTTCTACTACAAGATTTATTGCAAATGAAAAAGCTTTATTAGATAGTTGGAAAAAAGAAAAAATAGCGAATATAGCAATGCTATTAAATGGAGCCATTAATGCCGAAGGCATGGTAGGATTTAAGATGAACGTTCATATTAGATGTTTAGATAAAGTCATTTCTTTATTGCCATCTTTAAAAAAACCTACAGTGTCAAGATTAAATGATGAAAATTGGAGAGCCTTAGAAGTCGTATTAGAAGAAAAAACAGTAAAGAAAATAATTCCTGTCTTAAAGAGAGCAGGAGCTACAGGAATTATAGAATACGCATTAAATAAAATAATATTATGAAATCTATTATTGTTAGATTTGCGCCTTCACCTACTGGAGATTTACATGTTGGAGGGATACGTACTGCTTTATTTAACTGGTTATTTGCAAAAAATAAAAAAGGTAAATTTATATTAAGAATAGAAGATACTGATGAATTAAGATCTAGTAAAACATTTATAAAATCTATAATTGATGCTTTGCTCTGGCTAGAACTCAAGTGGGATAATAATAAGATATTTTTTCAGATGCAGCATAAAGATATGTACATTAAATTTGCTAATCTTTTAATTGATAAAGACTTGGCTTATCCTTGTTATTGTAGTAAAAAAGAGATTGAAATTTTAAAAAAAGAATCAATAGCTTCAAAAACACCGTTTAAATATAATAAAAAATGTAGTAACTTGTCATTGCTACAAAGAAAACAACTAGAAACTTCTGGGAAGAAATCTGTATTAAGATTGAGAGTACCTAACACAGGGAGTACTAGCTTTGAGGATAGCATCAGAGGCAAGATTATATTTGAAAATTCTTCTTTTGATGATTTTATTATATTAAAACCTAATGGTATTCCAACATACAATTTTGCTTGTGTTATAGATGATCATATTATGAAAATTTCTCACGTATTAAGAGGTGATGATCATATATCTAATACTCCTAAGCAAATCTTTATTTACAAAGCATTTAATTGGGAAATACCTAAGTTTGCACATATGTCCATGATTCTTGGTAAAGATGGCGCAAGATTATCTAAAAGGCATAGTCATATATCAGTTTTAAACTATAGGAAAGAAGGATTTTTAGCAGAAACTATACTTAATTATTTAGCTTTATTAGGATGGTCAACAGAAGATAGTCAACAAATATTTACGATAGATGAATTAAAAAGAAAATTTTCTTTAAATAAGTGCAGTTCTAGTCCAGCTATATTCGATCCTGTTAAATTATTATGGCTTAACAGTGAAAAAATACGATTAAAAACTCCAGAACAACTATGTAGATTATTTATAGATTGGTTAAATTATAATGGTAACTTAAAATTGATAAAAGATTGGGATTATGAATTATTAACAAAAGCAATAGAATTAGAACATAGTAAAATTAAAGTTTTGAAAGATATTCTATATTTGGTTGATTTTTTTTTCGTAACTGATAGTGAACTAAATTACTCTTTATCAGAGTATAAAATTGAGTATTCTGAAACAATAAATATTTTAAATTTTGTTTTAGTAAAATTAGTGGTATTAAATAATTTTTCTGCAATTGTTATTGAACAGTGTCTGAGAAATTTATCAAAGCTTTCTGGAAAGAAATCTAGTAATATTTTTCATGTTGTTAGATTTGCAATATCAGGTAAAATAAAAGGCCCTAGCTTATTTCATATGATGGAAATTATGGGTAAACACAAAGTAATTGCAAGAATAAAATTCTTTTTAAAAAAGGCGAGCAAATATGAAAGAAAAAAATAGTGAAAACAAAATAAATCCATATTTATTAAACCTTATCTCTATGTTTGCTTCTTCAGTATGGTGTCAATTAGGAAAGGTTCCTAATCCTGTAGATAAAAAAATTACTAAGGATTTAAAAAGTGCTAAGTTAACTATCGATATGCTAATAATGCTAAAAAATAAAATGCATGGTAATTTGACATCAGAAGAAGAAAAATTATTAAACTCAACCATTTCTGATTTAGAAATGAACTATGTTAATGAAATTAAATAAAGGCCTATAATGTATATTATGTCTTGTTTACTTGTTAAAGTAGTATATTAACAAGTAAACAAAACATAATGCATATACAACATATTTTTAATTGTTCTTAAAGTAATTTATTAATAAATTAAAAATCTAAACTAAATTCATACTGACTAATTTTTCTGCAATTTGTACTGCGTTTAAAGCGGCTCCTTTTAATAGATTATCTGATACAATCCAAAAGGTCAAAGCATTATTTTTATTTATTGAGATATCTTTACGCAATCTACCTACAAAAGTATTTTGTTTATTTTCAGCTATAATAGGCATAGGATACTTATTTAACTTTGGGTTATCTATAAGACAGACTCCAACAGATTTAGACAATACATTCTTAATCTGCTTAAGATCTAGATTTTTTTCTGTTTCAATCCATACACTTTCAGAATGAGCTCTAAATACAGGAACTCTAACACATGTTGCACTTATTTGAATGTTATCATCATTTAATATTTTTTTTGTTTCATTAACCATTTTCATTTCTTCTTTAGTGTATCCATTATCTGTAAAAACATCTATATGTGGAATTAAATTAAAAGCAATCTGATATTGAAACTTATCATTCACTAGTTTTTTGCCATTACTCCAAGCATTTATCTGTTCTGATAATTCTTTAATTCCCGTTTGACCAGCTCCTGAAACTGCCTGATAAGTTGATACAATAATTCTTTTAATTTTAGTTATGTCGTATATAGGTTTTAAAACCACTACCATTTGAATAGTAGAACAATTTGGATTAGCTATTAATTTATTTTTTTTATTTAAAAAATTAGAATTAACTTCAGGTACTATCAAAGGAACATTTGAATCCATCCTCCAAGCACTAGAATTATCTATTACATAACAGTTTTTAGAAACGAAATAAGGAGCAAAAATTTTTGATATTTTAGCTCCTGCACTAAAAAGGGCAATATCAATATCTTGTCCACTATTTTTATCCAATAATTCTACACGGATTTCTTTATTATTAAATTTCAATTTTTTGCCTACAGAATGACTTGATGCAAAAAATTTTATACTTTTTACCGGAAATTGTCTTATTTCAAGCATTTTAATCATTTCTCTACCCACAGCTCCTGTAGCTCCTACAACCGCTAGATTATACTGTTTGTTTTTTTCCATTTTTTTATCTCCTTTATCTAAAAATATGATATTTTTCTGATTTTTGTTCCTGGATAAAAATGTAATAAAATATCCTTATAATTATAACCTTTCTGAGCCATAACCATACTTCCATTTTGACAAAGCCCTACTCTATGGCCCCAACCTTCCCCACTAAAATAGAAATTAGTTTCATCCATTTTATCAATCACATAAAAAAAATTGCTTTTTATTTTATGAGCATCAACTAAAATTCTGAACTTATAAGCATTAATTGTAAATTTTCCATTAGAATGTGTTATTCTAATATTTTTTGCTGCACCAAATTTTGTTTTTTCTATTACTTTAATTTTTTTTATTTTTCCAATATTGTTTTCATATTCAGACAGTTTTTGTCTTATAAAGCTTTCTTGTAATATTGTATCCCATTTAGCATATTTAGTCGAAGAGCAATACCCACATTCAACACCTTGCAAATATATTGGAGGATTTTTACTATTCCATATACTTATTGGACTCTCAGTATGGCCTCCGCAAGTAGAATGAAACAAAGTTTCCACTAAAACACTATCATTATATGTTAAAACTTCATTAAGTGTACTATAAATAGCCATATTACAAGAACGACATTCTTGTAAAGCCCCATCATAAACTTGACAATGAGTGGTAGAACAAAGATCAAACTCAGAATGTTTATTAAAGTTTGCAATTGCATATGTTCTACTTATTATAGCTTGAACTTTTAGAGCCTCTATAGGCCAATTACAACTAGCTTCTTTAGGAATCACACCTTTTAAATATTCTTCTATAGACAAAATATTTATTACATTTATACCATTACAAGATGAATTTTCTTTTACAATTAAAATGCCATGATATGGCTTATTAGAAATATAAATTAAATTATTATTACAAGTAGTTTCTATCTTTACAGGTAAGGTTAAATTGTAGTTTCCCATACTTACATAGCCATTGTTTATATAATTTACATCAATCAGTGTATTTTTAGGAAACGTAATTTTTTCATTATTTTTGGAAGTAATAAATAAATCATTGGAACTACATACTTTAAACGATTTAATGTTAATCATTAATCCAACATTTATATTTTCCCTTATTCCATAAATAGAAAAACTATACGAAGACAGTACTACAAGTAGCAACAATATTATTATAATACTAGTTATTATTATTTTTAATATGTTGTTTTCCTTCATTCGTAATAATTCTTCCCCTTGATGTTCTACTAATAAATCCTAATTTTATTAAATATGGTTCATAAATATCCGTTACAGTTTCTAAATCTTCAGATAATATTGTTGCAATAGTTTTTATACCAACAGGTCCTCCATCAAATTTCTCCAATAAAATTTTCAATATTAATCTATCAATTCTATTTAATCCAGCAGTATCAATATCTAAAGAATTTAATGCTTCTACTGCAATATTTTTAGAGATTTTACAATCTTTTATATCAGCAAAATCTCTAACTCTTTTCAACAATCTATTTACAATTCTAGGAGTTCCTCTAGCTCTCTTTGCAATTTCCTTACTGGCTTCTTCATCAATATCAATGTTAATTAATGTAGCAGACCTTTTAACTATATACTGCAATTCTTTGATACTATAAAAATCTAAATGTTCTATAATTCCAAATCTATTTCGTAAAGGATTTGAAATAAGACCTGCTCTAGTAGTTGCTCCTATTAATGTAAACTGAGGAATAGGTAATTTAATAGTTTTAGCTGACGGGCCTTTACCTATCATAATATCTAGTTGAAAATCTTCCATAACAGAGTACAGTGATTCTTCTACAGTCGGAACCATTCTATGAATTTCATCTATAAAAAAAACATCGCCAACTTTAAGATTAGATAAGATAGCTGCAAGATCTCCTATTTTCTCAATAGTAGGGCCAGAGGTAATTTTTAAATTGCCTCCCATCTCTTTAGCTATTATATAAGAAAGAGTAGTTTTGCCTAATCCAGATGGCGCAAAAAACAAACAATGATCTAAAGGTTCATTTCTTTTTTTTGAAGCAGCTATAAAAACTTTAAGATTGTTTTTGACATTTTCTTGTCCTACGAAATCTTCAAGCTTTTTTGGTCTTAAAGAAAAATCTAATTTATCATGCTTATTTTTATTGCAGTTTTTCATATTTAAAAACCCTTTTTAATTACAAGTTATAAATATTTTCTTAAAACGTTTCTTGCCTATTTGAATAATAATAGGTCCCTTATAATTTTTAATGTTAAAAGTATAATCGTAATTTATCTTTTTATAATCTATTTTTATTGCATTTTGTTTAATTAATCTATTTATTTCACGTTTACTTAACAAAAATCCACTTTTGATTATTAAATCTGATAATTTTATAATTTTGTTATTTACATGTACATTACACTGAGCAATATTGTCTGGCAATTTTTTTTTTACAAAAATTTTTTCAAAATTTAACTTAGTTTTATTAGCTATTTCTTTTGTATAGTATTGTTTTACTATTTTATATGCTAATAGATATTTAGCTTCTTTAGGATGAATTTTTTTTATATATTGCAAATCTTCTGTTGTAAGTATTTTATAATATTTATACATAAGTTCATCAGATATTGACATAATTTTACCAAACATATTATCAGGGGTTTCATTTAAAGAAATATAATTATTAAAGGATTTAGACATTTTCTTAACCCCATCAATACCTTCTAGAATTGGCATAGTAATTATAATTTGTTCTTCCTGTCCATAACTTCTCTGTATTTCTCTGCCTAGTAGTAAATTAAACATTTGATCACTTCCACCTATTTCCATATCAGCATTTAAAACAACAGAATCATAAGCTTGTAAAAGTGGATATAAAAACTCTACAAGACTTATCGTTTGTTTGTTTTTGTATCTTTTTTCAAAATCAGATCTAATTAACATTTTTGCAACTGTACTTTTAGCCATAAGATTAAATAAACTATTTAAATCAAATTTACTTAACCAACTGCTATTATATACAATATCAGTTTTATTTTTGTCTAAAATTTTAAACACTTGTTGAGAATAAGTTTTAATGTTATTTAAGATTTCTGTATCTGTTAAAGGAATTCTTGTTGCAGATTTACCTGATGGATCTCCTATCTTAGCAGTAAAATCTCCTATTAAAAATATTATTTTATGACCTAATCTTTGAAATAGCTTTAACTTGTTTAATATAACAGAATGTCCTAAATGTAAATCAGGAGCTGTTGGATCTACTCCAAATTTTATTCTTAAAATTTTATTCTTAAGTTTTGTCATTAATACTGATTTCGAAATTATTTCTTCTGTTCCATGTATAATATTTTCTAACATTTTTAATCCTTGTTTATATATTATGTTTATATATTATGTTTATATATTATAATATATGGCTTATTTGAGATATGATTTATCTTTATAATAATATTTTTAATATTAAAAACACTGGAAATATTATTGTAATTTATTATATCTCTAGGAACACCATACCTGTAAATAGTTTTATTATTCAAGAGGATCAATTTATTACAAAATTCACTAGCTATATTTAAATCATGAATAGACACTATTATAGTTTTATTTAAATCTTTATTTATTTTTTTTAACAGTAGTAAAATATTTATTTGATTACCTATATCTAAATTAGAAGTAGGTTCATCAAAGATTAACACTTTTGTTTCTTGTACCAAAACCTGCGCTATTAATACTTTTTGTTTTTCACCTCCTGATAAAGTATTCATTTTTCTATGTAGTAAATCTGTTATAAACAACATACTGGTAATTTTCTTAACAATTTTAAAATCAATATTTGAAGGTATTTTCAGTATTTTTTTATTATAATATGGAAATCTTCCTAACATTATAAATTCTAATACAGAAAAATTATTATTAAAAGTATCTGAACTATTTTGTTGTGGCAAAAAAGAAATAATTCTTGATAAATCATCTTTAGATAATGTAAATATATCTCTTTTTCTAAATAACACAGTACCTGAAAATGGTTTAATTAAACAACAAATTAATTTCAAAAAAGTACTTTTACCTACACCATTTTTACCAATTATTCCTATAAACTCTCCTAGTTTTATATTGCAATTGATATTTTTTAAAACTAAATACTTTTTAACATATCCTGCACTTACATTTTTAATTTGTATTAACATAATTAATATTCTTCCACTAACAAATAAATAAAAAACAAGCCACCTATAATATTTGTAATAATTCCAATAGGCAAAGAAATAACTACAAACATTCTACTTAATGAATCACAGATTAATAAAAAAATAGACCCAATAAAAGCAGACATTGGAATCAATATTAAATTATTGGAACTAATAATTTTTCTAACTATGTGAGGTATTATTAACCCAACAAAACCTATTACCCCTGATATTGCAACTGTTGATGACGTTATTAATGACGAAATTATAAAAAAAAATTTAATTTTTTTATTAAAATCTAAACCAAGTGTTTTAGCTTTATCAGAACCTAAAGTTATAATATTAATTATATTTCCTGACATTGATAAAATAATTATACCAACTATTATTATTATACTTGCGATATATATTATAGTATCTTCAAAAATAGAAAAACTCCCCATCAACCACATATAGGCTGATTGAAAATTATTTGTTTTAGTTAAAATAAGAATTAACATAACAATCGAAGTGAATACATAATTTACTACAATTCCAGATAAAATCATTATATTATTATCAAATTCTATTCTTTGAAATCTAAAACTAATTAAATATACTATTATGGCAGAAAATAACGCGCCTAAAAATGAACATATAGGAACAAAAATTACTGTGGACAATTTTAAGATTAAAGCTATTGTAGCTCCAAACGCAGCCCCTCCTGAAATTCCTAATGTAAATGGATCTGCAAGATTATTTTGCAACATTGCTTGTAAAATACATCCACTTACAGCTAGCCCTGCCCCTGTTATACAAGACGTTATTACTCTTGGCAAACGAATATATTTAACTATTAAAATAGTGTTATCATTTGCATTACCATAAAAAAAGTTTAATACGTCAAATATGGATATATTACTTGTTCCTATAGATAATGCTATTAATAAAACTAATAACATTATTAAGAGCATACCTAATACTATTAATAGTAGTCTAGTTTTTTTAATGTTCACTTAATTTTATTTAAAACATCAAATAATTTATTTAAACCTTCTAGAAAAGATAAAGGCGTTGGTAAAAACATATAATCATAATTGATCAATATAATTTTATTATTATTATTTAATTTACTAAAAAACTTCATTTCTTTTGTATCATATTTTGTATTTATTAATACAATAATATCTGGATTATGTTTAATGACATCTTCCAAATTTACTTGAAAATAATTTTTATTAACCTTGTTATATATATTTATTGTTTTACTATATAATAAATAATCATTAATAAAACTTTTATTTCCTATTGTATACAACGGAGAAATGCCTACAATCCAAAACACTTTTAATTTATTCTTATTATTATTAGTATTACATTTATTTTTAATATTTTTTTTTACTAAATTAATAATTTTACTTGCAAGTTTATCTTTATTTATCTTCTTAGATAAATAAAGATAATTTGTACATATATCATTAAAATTATTAGCAGCATTAATTACATATGTTTCAATACCTAATTTATGAAGTTTAGTAGATATTTCAACCATATTAGCATCTTTTGATAAAATAACCAAATCAGGATTTAAAGATATAATTTTTTCAATATTAGGATTCAAAATAGAACCAACAATTTCTTTCCTATACTTTTTATTTCCACTTGGACAATAAGATGTTATACCTTTAATATATTTTTCCATGTTTAATTCATATAAACTTTTTGTAACAGATGGCGCTAAACAAATGATTCTTTTATATTGTTTCAAATTTCCATAAACTATTCTAATATTAAAAAAAATTAAGATAACAATAAAAAATCTATTTAAAAATCTCATTCTAAAACTCTATTCCTTTATTAAATTTTACACCACTGTTATAGTGATGTTTTATTTCTTTCATTTCAGTAACTATATCTGCCATATTAATTAAATCTTTAGAAGCGTATCTTCCTGTTATAATCAAATTTAATTTTTGTGATAATAACTTAATTAATTTAATGAAGTTATGTTTATCAATATATTTATTTCTTAATGCAATATTAAATTCTTCTAATACTAAAACGTCATATATTACTGAATTGTTTAAAATTTCTTTAGCTTTATTTAAAGCTAAAGCACATTGATCTTTTATTGTCTCTATTTCTGTATTTTTTAAATTATCATATGGACTAAAGTTTTTCGCGAAAGGGAAAAAATAAAAATTTTTAAGGTCAACTAATATTTTTTGTTCACCATAATATTTTTCATTTTTAAATAATTGAATCATACAAACTTTAAATCCATGACTTAAAAAGCGAATTATTTGTCCTACAGCAGCTGTTGTTTTACCTTTTCCATTTCCAGTATTTATAATAATCATTTATTATAATATTGAAAAATTAAGAAAGTTCATATAAATACTTTTTATAAAATTTAATAAAGCAATTCTATTTTTCATAATTTTGTTATCTAATGAAATTACTTTAACTTTTTTAAAAAATTCATCAATCGGAATTTTTAATGTTAACATTTCTTTTATAACTTTTGAATATTCTTTTTTCTGCATATAATACAAAACATTTTTTTTAATTTTTAATGCACTAAAATATAAAATAGTTTCTACATTATTAACAAATAAACTACTATCAATGTAATAATTTTCATGATTAAAACTAGTTTGTATTATAATCTTATTAAGTCTTTTAAATGTAGATAAAATATATATAATATTTTTTTTATTTTCCTCATCCTTAAAAAGTTTTATCTTAAGATTAAAAACTTCAAAACTAAAAAAAGTTTTACTACAACTTAATACCGCCATAATTTCTTTTTTACAATAACCTTTATTCTCATAAATGTTGACTATTCTATTAATAAAAAAATCAATAAGTTTATTATAAATATTTTTTATTTCTAAATTATTATTTAAATTACGCTTAGAAAAAACTATTACTTTTTTAAAAATATAATCTATTCGTATATCAGAAAAAAAAGTATTAATCATTCTAATGATCCCTATACATATTCTGCGCAATCCATATGGATCTGAAGAACCATTAGGTTCTAATCCTATAAAAAAATTTGTAATTATAGTATCTAGTTTATCAGCTAAAGATATCAAAATAGCTAGTTTATTATCAGGTAATTTATCTAAATATTTATTTGGTAAATAATGTTGTTCTATAGCATTTGCAATATCTAACGATTCGCCATGTTGTAACGCATAAATTTTCCCTATTTTACCTTGTAAAATAGGGTACTCAAAAACCATTTTACTTAATAAATCTGTTTTTGATAGCATAATAGCTTTATATAATAAAGCATTATTAATTTTAACGTTTAGTTTATCATTTAAAAACTTAGCAATAGTTTTTATTCTCATTAATTTATCGTAAACAGACCCCATATCTTTATGAAAGATAACATTCTTTAAACCAGTAAAATTAATTATAATTTTATTTTTTATATCTTTATTATAAAAAAATAAAGCGTCTGATAATCTTGCTTCTACAGCTTGTTCATATCCATTTTTTATAATTAAATTATTATTAGAAATACCATTTTTAATACATATAAAATAATTTAATAATTTGTTACTTTTATCATTAACTAAAAAACACTTTTGATTTTTTATTATGCATGTTTTAACTACGACCCTAGGTAGAACAAGATACTTTTTATTAAAAGTACATAATATAACTGAAGGATATTCTACTAAATAATTTAGTTCTTTAAGTAAATTCACATCTTCTTCAACGCATCCAAGATTTTTAACTGCATTTAAAATACCTTCTTTTATTTTCATTAACCTTATATATTGATTAATAATAACAAAGTTATTATTCATTTTATTAATATAATCAGTTGCAGAATTTATTTTTATTTTTTTACTATTATAAGAATGCAAGCCAGTTGTATGATTTGTAGTGTTTAAGTTAGCAATTTGAAATTTTATTTTTTTTCTACCATAAATGGCCAATATATTTCTTATTGGCCTTGCAAATTTAAACTTACTACTATTCCATATCATACTTTTAGGAAAATGTATATTTTTTAATATTTTAAGAAATATTTTTGAGAGTAAGATTTCAATTTTTTCGTATCTAACTTTAATATTTAAAGAATAACGCCCATTTTTGTTTACATAATTATTATTTATTTTATTTAAGTTAATATTGTTCTTGACAGCAAACTTCTTTGCTAATTCAGTATATTCTCCATTTGCGTTCCTCATCATTTGTATGTTTGGGCCAATTATTTCTTTAAAGAAATATTTTTCTGTAGTATTAATATTATTTACTAATAATATAAGTCTTCTTGAAGTAGCGTAAGTATTTAATGAATCATAATGTATTTTATATTCAGATAACAATTTTTTAGATAATAATCCAATTTGTTCTATAGCGGATTCTATATATGAAACAGGTAATTCTTCTGATCTTATTTCTAAAATTGCATCTTTTAATTCTATTAACATTTTTTATTAAATTCTCCATAATTTTTTACATTTGATTTTTTCATATATTCTTTTACAATAGCTTTTGAGATTGAATATAATCTTAATATATAATCTTGTCTTTCAGAAACAGCAATAGCAGATCTAGCCTCCAATAAATTAAATAAATGTGAACATTTAATAACAGCGTCATATGCAGGAATTAATAACTTTTTTTTTATTAAAAAAATTGCTTCATTTTCATAAGCAATAAAAGATTTTTTTAATAGAATTATATTAGATTCCTGAAAATTATAAGAAGACCATTGTTTTTCATTTTCAAGATGAATATATCCATAAGTATTATTGTTATCCCATAATATATCGTAAATATTATTCTTCTTTTGAATATTCATGGCTAATCTTTCAAGCCCATAAGTTATTTCAATTAATATAGGATATATCTCAACACCTCCAATTTGTTGAAAGTACGTAAATTGAGTTATTTCAATACCATCAAGCCATACTTCCCAGCCTAAACCACAAGCTCCAAGTGTTGGAGACTCCCAATTATCCTCTATAAATTTTATATCATGTTCTTCACAATCAATTCCCAAAACTTTTAAACTTTTAAAATATACAGCTTGTATATCATTTGGCACAGGTTTCATAACGACTTGAAATTGGTAATAGTGTTGTAATCTATTAGGATTTTTACCATATCTACCATCACTAGGCCTTCTGGAAGATTCAACATAAGCAACATTCCAAGATGTTTTATTCAAAGAATATAAAAAAGTTGCAGGATTAAATGTCCCTGCTCCCTTTTCCAAATCATATGAATGCCATATAAGACAACCTTTGTTAGACCAAAATTTTTGCAAATTCATTATAATATTTTGGAAATTCATTATTTCATCTCCTACTATCAAATATTTACAGCAATTATATATTCATATTTTTTTATTATAACATAATTAATGTTAGTAAACTTGACTACTAAATATAATAAGTACTATCATAATAACAATAATATTTAAAATAAATCTCATTATAAAATGGATACATTTTTTTTATATCAAGCTTTTGTTGAAGCTAAGAAAGCATTAAATATAAATGAAGTTCCAGTTGGAGCTATTATAGTTAAAAACAATAAAATCATTTCTAAAGGGTTTAATCAATGTATTAATTTAATAGATCCTACAGCTCATGCAGAAATAATAGCTTTAAAAAAAGCTACAAAAAAAATTAATAATTACAGACTAAATAATTGTTATTTGTACGTTACAATTGAACCATGTCTCATGTGTATAGGAGCTTTAATTAATGCTAGAATAAAAAGAATAGTCATTGGAAGTATAATTAATAAACATTATAAAGAAAAATATAATAATGTAGAAATTATAGAAAATAAAAATCATGATTTAAAAATAAAATGTTCTAGTATTATAAAAAACTTTTTTAAAAAAAAAAGAGAAATAAATAAATCATATATTTATTCGGGGGTGAAATAGGTTTCGACGGAATTAATTTAGATAAAACAACAGGTCGGAGTTAGTCGATGGCTCCGGAAAAATCGACTAAAAAATAAACGCAAACGAAAAGTATAATAGTAATAATTTAGCAATGGCTGCATAAAAAAAGAACCAAAAATATAAAGCTATACAAATAAATCAGTAATAGTAGAAAATGTCTATTTAATGTCTAATTTTATAGATATTGTTTTTGTTGTTATAGGCTAAACCTGTAAAAAATTGTTTTATCGATTTTTTTTTCGGACGCGGGTTCGATTCCCGCCACCTCCATTATAAATTACATTTTAGTTATAATTTTAAATACTTTATCTGTTAGTATTCCATAATCGGTTTTATTATAATAAATAGGAGGATAGATAGGAGAGCCAAATTTTATCTTCACCTTTTTAAACTTCAAAGGTTGGTCTGTGTTTCTTATTTTTACTGGAATTATAGGAACATTAGCTTTACAAGCTATCATTCCTATTCCATGTTTTATCTTTTTTGTCTTTCCTCTAGTTCCTTCAGGAAACATTAATAAAATATTCCCATTAATGAGTATATTTATAGCATATTTAATTGTATTAATATTAAACATGTTGTTTCTATTTACCGGAAAAACATTAGTTTTATGGAAAATAAATCTTAAAAAAGAGATATCAAATAACTCTTTTTTTGCCATAAAAAATATAATACGTTTTACAGCTACTCCTATTAAAGGAGGATCTAAAACACTTAAATGATTTGAAGCAATTATAGCTCCACCTTTTTTAGGTAGATTATTAACTCCTTTTATACTAATTCTATAAAATAATTTAAATATTACCTTAAATATCCATTTAATTATTAAGTATAAAATAGTTGAATTATTATTTCTACGCTTTATATTATATTTTATATTTTTCATTTTTGGTCTTTATACATCTTTTCTTTGATATTTTAAAAATTTTGGTTTCCAATATGTATATACAGGTTTAGCTGTATCCACTTCCTCTGTGTCGAAATCCTTTTGAGTAAACTTTTTTTTAGTATTTTTATCTAATAGAGTTGATTTATTAAATCCTGTTGCAATAATAGTTATTTTAACTTTATTATCTAATGTCTCATCTATTGTATGACCTAAAAATATGTGTCCGCTTATACCATAACTCTTAATATCATTAAAAATTTCTTGTAATATCAATGCGGTATCCTTAGCACTTGTGGTTATATTAACTAGAGCTTTTTCTGCTTTAGATATATCATAATTATCTAATAATGGGCTTGTTACCGCTTTTCTAACAGCTTCTTTTACGTTTGCACTAGAACTTTCTCCCATTCCTATTAAAGCTGTTCCTGAATTAATTAATATATTTTTTACATCTGCAAAATCTCTATTAATTTCTCCTGTCACAGTTATAACATCAGTAATGGCTTGAATGCTTTGCCTTAAAACATCATCAATAATATGATAGAAGGAATTAAGAGCTACCATTTCATTTATTATTCCAAAGACTCTTTCATTAGGAATGACAATTAATGCATCAGTATATTCCTTAAGATTTCTTATTCCTTCTTCAGCTTGTGACATTCTTATTTTTCCTTCATGTTCAAATGGTCTAGTAACAACACCTACAGTTAATATGCCTTCTTCTTTTGCAAGTTTAGCAACTACAGGTGCGGCACCTGTTCCAGTACCACCGCCCATACCTGCCGTAATAAAAACCATGTCTGCACCTATTAATCTATCTCTTATTTCCTCTGCACTTTCTTCTGCCGCACGTCTTCCTACTTCAGGATTTCCTCCTACTCCTAATCCTTTAGTTATTTTCTCTCCTATTTGTAAAACATCTGGAGCCAACGATTTTAATAATGCTTGCGCATCTGTATTTATTGCTACAAATTCAACATTTCCTACATTAGTTGAAATCATTCTATTAACAGCATTGCATCCTCCTCCTCCTACTCCTAAAATTTTAATAATTGCAGGTTGCATTGTATTATTATTTTGTTCTCTTGTGGAAGTTGTTGTAACTACTCTTATACTGCCCATTTAAAATATTTCCTCAGCCCATTTAGATATTTTTTTTGATATTCTAAAAAAAATATTCTTCTTAAAAACTTTTTTTTGTAATTTTTTAGAAGTATTAAAATGATTAAAATTTGAAAATCCGTACATTATAGCTCCTATTGCAGTAGTATATGAAGAATCAAATGATATATCGCTTAATCCTACAAGTTTATTAAAATTTACAAAACCTAATCTTACTGGACAATTAAATACTTTTTCAAAAGCTTCTGTAATTCCTGGAAGTTTAGCCCCACCTCCAGTAAGTATTATCCCACCAGATAAAAAATCATCTCCATAATCATTCCTTTCTATTAGTTCTTTTATTTTATACATAATTCTATCAACTCTTGGCATTATTACACCATTAACTAACTCGAATCTACTACATTTTTTTATACTTTTACCATCTGCTATTTTATATTCAAATTCTTTATCCTCGAAATTATCATGTATAAAAGCGGCTCCATAGGTTTCTTTAATTTCTTTTGAAAGAGAATAAGTGGTTCTTAATTTATGTCCAATATCTTTTGTAATGTAATCTGAGCCATCTAAAATTTCATCTGCGTTACTAAGCATACCATTTGTATAATGGATCAACCCTGTAGTTAACCCTCCAAAATCGATCACTAAACAACTTAGCTCTTTTTCTTCTTTTGTAACTAACATATCACTTGTAGTTAAATAACCATAAACTCTAATATCATTCTCTATATCTAGTGATTTTAATACTTTGGTTAGATTTTTCATACTATTACTTGGAGCAACAAAAGCACATACAGAAACTTCTATATAAGTTCCTTCCATACCAACAGGATTATGTATTCCTCTTTGTTGATTTAATATGTATTCTATAGGAACAATTTGAAGTATTTCTTGTTCAGGATCTACTCTAATCTGCTTTCTAGCATTTTCTAAAACGCTTTCAATTGTATCAAAAGTAATTTCTTTATTAACATGGTCCATATTTACAATACCTTTAGAATGTCTTGATATTATAAAATTACCTCGTATTCCTATTACTATATTTTTTATTGGTTCATCTAGAGATTTTTCTAATTTTTCAATAATTCCTTTCATGCATAAAGCAGCTTCTTGTATATTAGTAATTGATCCGGCTTTAATGCCATCACATTGCTTTCTTATTGCATCAATAATTTTAACTAATCCTGATTCAGAATTATACATACCAACAACACAACATATATTATTACTTCCAATATCAATTCCTGCTATAATTATTGGTTTTCCCATTCTGTAACCCCTAACTAAATATAATTAACTGGTTTAACTATTGCTTTCCCCCAATAATAAGAAGTCATATCTATATAGTCTAATTTAGAATATCTTCTTTCTGCATCTTTATAAATTTTTATGAACTTAGAATATTTATCTTGCAAATGTATTGTTAATTCTGTTCCCCATAAAATTATAGTACCATTACGCATTAATAGTATCATCTCGTCAAAACTATTCAACTTTATATGAAGTATTTTTTTTAAGAAAGAACTATCAATGTTTTTTAAGTTCTTTAAAAATGTTACTAATTTTATTCTTTCATTCATAGATTGATAAAAAAGAATGGGGACAACAACATTCTTATAAGTCCCATATAAAGGAAACATAACATTATCAAAATCTATTCCTGTTTTTATCTTATTGTAAAATAAAAATGCTTCAGGTTTTCTTTCTTTAAATTGAATTTTGATTTTTTTCCATCCTCTGCTAACTACAACATCTTTTAATTCAGGTTTATAAAGTTTTAACTTATGTTCAATATTTAATAAATCGAGACTTATTAATTTATCTCCTATATTTAAAGGTAAAACTTTTTGAATTTCTTCTTTGGAAATATTTTTAGTTCCAAAAATTTCTATATTTTCAACTTTCATTTTATTAGTTATAAAATACATCAAAAATATTATAAAAACAAAAAATAAAGTGTAAAAAAATAATTTAGAAAATTTATTATTATTTTTTTTATAATAGTAATTATATAAATATTTATTTTTCTTCACTATTTAGTATTTCCATATATCAATATTTAATATCAAATTAAAAAATATTTATTTCTAATTCAAGATTTATATTAAATTGTTTTCTAGCTTTTTTCTTTATTAAATTTATTAATAACATTACATCTTTTGACGATGCCTTACCTGTATTAACAATGAAATTACCATGTAATTCTGATATTTGTGCTCCACCTATACGTTTGCCTTTTAGGTTCATGGATTCAATTAGTTTGCCAACATTCATATTATTAGGATTCTTAAAAATACTACCAGCATTTGGCATAAATATAGGTTGTGAATATAAACGGTAATTTGTACTATTAACAACCTCTAATGTTTTATTATTTTTATTGGAGTTACTTTTTTTTAGTGAAAAAACTACATCAGAGATTATACAATTATTCAACCCGCTATATCTATAATTAAATGGTATTTTTTTTCTATTTAAATGTATTTTTTCATTTTTTTTATAAATATCTATATTTTCTATTACTGAACTTAACCAAATATTTCTAGTTCCTGAATTACCATATACTGCACCTCCCACAGTTCCAGGAATACCATTACAAAACTCTAACCCTTGTAAATTATTTTTAATAGAAAAGTTTAAAACTTCAGATAATAAAGCACCACTTCCACATAATATTTTGTCATTTAAAATTTTAATTTTCTTAAATTCTCCAGTTAGTAATACAATAATTCCTCTATAACCTTCGTCAGAAAAAAGAACATTAGTTCCTTTACCAAGAACATAAAAATTAGAATTAGCATATTTTAGAAATGTAATTAGAGACTTTTCATTATGAATTTTAACTATAAAATCAGCAGGCCCACCAATACCAAAAGAACAATAATTAGATAAGGTATCATTTTTAAAAATTTCACAACCACTTAAAAATATTTTTTTCAAAAAAAAATATTTTTCTGTTATATCATTTAAATTGTTAACAATTTTTCTCCTATTTTCCATACATCTCCAGCACCTATAGTTAAAACTATGTCTCCTTCTATTAGAACTTTTTTTAAATCTGCTAAGTTAGAAAATTTACTAACATAACCACTTGATTTTATATTTTTCACTAATAAATCTGATGTAACTCCTTTTATTGGAGTTTCTCCAGCTGAATAAATATCAAGTATTTTTAGCATATCTACATTAGAAAAACTTTCGCAAAATTCTTGAAATAAACTATGAGTTCTTGTATATCTATGAGGTTGAAATAAAACAATAAGTCTACGAGTAGGGTACCTAATCTTAATAGCTCTTATAGTATTTTTGATTTCTGTAGGATGATGAGCATAATCATCAATTACAATAATTTTATTATTTACCCCTTTAAATTCCAGACGTCTTTTTACCCCTGAAAAATGTTTAATAGCTTTTGAAATACTTTTAAATGGTATATCAAGACATAACCCTACACTGATTGCAGCAAGAGCATTTAATATATTATGTAAACCCAAAATTTTAATAATAATACTTCCTAGTCTTTTTCCATTATAAATTACTATAAAACTAGTAAAACCTTTTTCAATTTTAATGTTAACAGCTTTTACATTTGGATTACCATAAATTCCATAAGTAACATTATTTTTTAAATTTTTATTTTTTAATATATCTCTTATTGAAGCATTATCATAACATACTATAGAAATTCCGTTATTAGAAACAAGATCAATATATGTAAAAAAAGCTTTCTTAAGATTTTTTATATCATTATCATAATGTTCTAAATGATCATTATCTATATTAGTTACAACTGAAATATATGAAGAAAATTTTAAAAAAGAACCATCAGATTCATCTGTTTCAATAACAGCATAATCACTATTTCCTAATGTCGCATTAGTATTAATATTATTTAGTATGCCTCCTGCTAATATTGTTGGATCAAAATTCGCATATAGTAACACGATTGCAATTAAAGCAGTAGTTGTTGTTTTTCCATGAGACCCTGCAATTGATATTATACGTTTTGAAGATAAAATTTCAGATAACATGTCGGCTCTATAAATAATAGGAATATTTTTTCTTAAAGCTTCTTTTACTTCAACATTGCTTTTAGAAACAGCTGATGATATAACTAAAGTGTCTATATTATTTATATTAGTTCTATCATGGCCTATATAAATTTTTACCCCTATAGATTTTAAAAATTTAGTAGTGAACGTATCACATAAATCAGATCCTGATATTGTGTACCCTAGATTAGCTAAAATTTTAGCTAATCCAGACATACCAATACCTCCAATACCTACCAAATGTATTCTATGTGCTTTGTTTAACATCTATTACCATGTTACTTTTAGAATACGAGACAATGCTTCGTTAATTCTTATAATGTCAACTGTTAAAGCAAATCTAATATAGCCTTCTCCACTAATCCCCATTCCATTACCAGGTGTGCAAATTATGGCAGCTTCATCAAAAAGTTTCAAAGCGACTTGTGCAGAAGTATATCCTTTAGGAATTCTAGCCCAAACATAAAATGTGGATTCAGGTAACTTTACATCCCAATTTAGTTTTTTTAATCCTGCAACTAAAACATCTCTACGTTCTTTATATATTTTTCTAAAGTTTTCTACACAAGATTGAGAAGAAGATAAAGCCGTAATAGCTGCTTCTTGTATTGCTTGAAAAACTCCTGAATCATAATTATCTTTAACTTTAGCAATTCCTGTAATAATATCTTTATTTCCACACACCCAACCTACACGCCATCCTGTCATATTATAAGTTTTAGATAAAGAATGAAATTCTACTCCAACCTCTTTGGCTCCATCAATTTCTAAAAAACTTAAAGGTTTATTTTTATTATCATAATATATTTCACAATATGCAGCATCAGATACTACAATAATATTATTTTTCTTAGCGAAATCAACAAGTTTAGAATAAAAAGTTCTTGTAGCAACAGCTGATGTTGGATTATTGGGATAATTTACAAAAATCATTTTTGCTTTCTTTATAACATTCACTGGAATTATATCTAAATCTGGTAAAAAATTATTTTTTTCTGTCAAAGGCATATAATACGGTATTCCATCACTAAAAATTGTTCCTGTGTTATATACAGGATAACCAGGTTCTGGAACTAATACTACATCTCCAGGATTAATAAATCCTAACGGCATATGAGCTATACCTTCTTTTGAGCCTATAAGAGCACAGACCTCATCTATGTCTAAATTAACATTGAATCTATTCGAAAACCAATCTATAATTGCTTTTCGATAAGACAATAATCCCATACCAAATGGATATTTATGATTCATAGGATTCATTACTGAATCTTGTAATGACTTTACAATATGTTCGGGAGTTGGTAAATCTGGATCTCCTACCCCAAAAGATATAATATCTCTCCCTTGTTTTAAAGCTTCTTTTTGCTTTTTATCTATTTCAATAAATAAATAAGGTGGTAATTTTTTTAGTTTTTCATTATAAATAATGTTCATAATATAATATTATGTTCCTCCAATTTTATATATTTAACACATCTATCATACTATAAAGCCCAGGATTTTTGTTTATTATCCATTTCGCAGCTTTAATAGCCCCCATTGCGAAAGCTTGTCTAGATTGAGCCCTATGAGTTAATTCTAAACGCTCGCCTGTTCCAACAAAATATACTGTATGATCTCCAATTATATCGCCAGCTCTTACTGAAAATATACCAATTTCATTCTTTCTTCTTTCCAAATTAGTAGAATGTCTACCATATATAGCAATATTATTTAAATCTTGATCCTTTGATATCATTTCAGCCAATTTTATAGCAGTACCAGATGGAGAATCCTTTTTTTTATTATGATGCAATTCAACTATTTCTTTATCATAATCAGGTAATTTTTTTGCAACATACTCAACTATTTTAAGTAAAACATTAATCCCTGACGACATATTAGGAGAAATTACAATTGGAATATCCTTTGAAGCATTAATTATATACTGTTTTTGTTCAGAAGTAAATCCTGTAGTTCCAATAACTGTAGGAACTGAATATTTTTTTGTCATTTCAACATTGGCTACAGAGCTTTCTGGATTTGTAAAATCTATGAGTACATTTGTTTTAACTAAGAATTTTTCTAAATATTTTATTGAACTTATACAATTATTATTTTTTGATTTGTTATCTAATGCTCCAAATATTTCAATATCTTTATCAACTTCTGATGCTTCCATAATAGCTCTACCCATTTTCCCCATAGCTCCACAAATTGTTACTTTCATTATTATTTTTTAACCTCCTATTTATTTTAAAAGTTTATATTCTCTTAGCTTTTTCTCTAAATAAAGTCTGTTGTTATGTTCCATTTTGCACATTGGCAATCTAAATTCCATTTCGCATATTCCTAGTATTGAAGCTGCAGTTTTTATTGGTAAAGGATTTGTTTCTAAAAACATAACTTTTATTAATGGTAACAGATTATAATGAATTCTCATAGCTTCATTAATATTCCCCATTCTAAAAAACTTAACAAGTTTAACTATTTTATCTGGAATTATGTTAGATAATACTGAAATAACACCTACTCCTCCTAATGCTAGTAATGGTAATGTTAAAGCATCATCTCCTGAAAAAAGAACTATATTATGAGATAATAATTTTATATCATTTACTTGGTTTAATGAACCAGATGACTCTTTTATACCGACTACATTTTTACAATCATTAAATATTTTTGCAATAGTTTTAGGCTCAATATTAATAGAGCTTCTAGATGGGATATTGTAAATTATAATAGGAATGTTTATAGCTTCATTTATAGCTTTGAAATGCAAATATAAGCCTTTTTGTGTTGGCTTATTATAATAAGGAGATACAACCAAAACGCCATCACATCCTAAATCCTCAGCTATTTTAGATAAATGAACAGTTTTATATGTACAATTAGATCCTGCACCTGCAATAATTTTAATTTTTTTATTGACTTTCTTTACACAAAATTTTAGTATAGAGATATATTCTTCGTATTCTAAAGTTACTGACTCTCCTGTAGTTCCACAAGGGACAATACCTTGAACTCCATTGATTAGTTGCTTTTCTAGTAAAAGATCTAAAGCATGAAAATCAATTTTATTATTCTTAAACGGTGTAATCAATGCTGTATATACACCAAAAAACATACTACCTCCCCATTATATTTTAATAATACCTTTAAATACAATAAAAGCAGGCCCTTCTAATGCAACAGCCTTTATTATATTATCGTTATGATTAAAGGATACTTTTAATATATCATTATTTTTTGTTATTACAGTTACTGGAGAATTAACAAATCCTTTAATGACTGAAATTATACTAGAAGCTATTACTCCAGTTCCACATGCCAAAGTTTCATTTTCTACTCCTCTTTCGTATGTTCGAACAAATATGGTGTCATTGTTATCCTGTGAGACTTTTACAAAATTAACATTAGTGCCATTACAATTATTAAATGTTTCATGTAATCTAATTGATTGTCCTAAATTAAAAACATCAACATTTTTAATGTCATTTACAAACATTACTGCATGAGGTACTCCTGTATCTATAAAATCTAATATTATTTTTTTATTTTTTATTAAAATATTTATATTTTGTCTTAAATTTTTAGGGTCATATAAATATAATTTAACTTTATTGTTAGGTAAAATTGACGCTTTTATGATTCCTGCATCTGTTTCAAAATTCATGTTTTGATCAACAATATTGATATCATATGCAAATTTTGCTATAGCTCTTCCTCCGTTGCCACACATACAAGCATGAGAACCATCAGAATTGAAATATACCATCTTAAAATTACTTATATTGCTATTTTCTAATAATATTAAGCCATCTGCTCCTATTGAATATTTCCTATCACATAATTGTTTTGCTAAAACATTATATTTATCTTTAACAATAAATTTAGTCCTATTATCAATCACGATAAAATCATTACCAGCGGCTGTTAATTTTGTAAAATTTATATTCATTTATTAATTCTCTTTTTTAAATAGATTTCATTTGAAGTAAGATCTGAATAATTCCCACGTTTCCTAATCAATATTAAACTATCATTATCCACAAGAACTTCGGCCAACAATGGTCTAGAATTGTATGTAGAAGACATTGCTGAACCATAGGCTCCAGCACATGTTACTAATAAAAGATCATTTTGTGATAAAACAGGTAATATTCTATCCTTACCTATAAAATCACTATTCTCACATATTGGTCCCACAATGTCAGTTAGAACGTTATTTTTTAAATTGTTCCCATGATTTTTTACAGGTATAATATCATGATAAGCTCCATACAATGCAGGTCTAATTAAATCATTCATACCTGCATCAACTATAATAAATCTTTTATTATTATTAATAATATTTTTTCTATATATAACTTTAGTTAAAAGGTAGCCAGCATTTGCCATTATTGAACGTCCAGGTTCAAAAATTAAAGTTTTATCATTAAAAATAGTAAACATTGTATCGATTAATAGTTTAGGAGTTAATATTTCTTCTGATGATACGGATGTTTTTGAATATTGTATTCCTAAACCTCCTCCACAATTAACATAGCTAATTTTTATTTTGTTTTTTTCAATAATATCTACTATTTTTTTTATTTTTTTTGCAGCTAATTCAAATGGCTTAATGTTTGTAATTTGAGAACCTATATGAAAATGTATCCCAGCTATTTTTATATTCTTTTTAGTATTAGCGATTAAATATGCATTTTCAGCTTCTTCATATGGTATTCCAAACTTTGTACCTTTTTTACCTGTTACTATATACGAATGAGTATCTGGATCAACGTCAGGATTTATTCTAAATGAAATTCTTGCTTTAACTCCTAATTTCCCTGCTGTATTATCTATTGTTTCTAACTCTTCCAAAGATTCAACATTAAACATAAAAATATTATTTTTTAATGCGTATTCTATTTCATCTTTCGTTTTTCCTACGCCTGCATAAACTATTTTATTTGGATTAAACCCAGCATTTATACATCTATATATTTCTCCTCCTGAAGTTGTATCTGCTCCTGCTCCAAGACTAGCCAGTATATTTAAAATCGATCTATTAGAATTAGTTTTACAAGCAAAACAAATTATCATTTTTTTAAACTTGCTATAGTTTTTATAACTATAAAAATTATCTATTATTTTTTTTTTAGAATAAATATATGTGCTAGTTCCATAGAACTCAGCTATATCTGAAATCTTAACATGTTCTAGAAATAATTCTCCATTTTTATCAAATACAAGCATTTTCACCTCTAAATTATGAGATTTTTTTATAAGTTAATAATCCAATATTATTTAACAATTCCAAGTAAGGATCAGGATCTAATTCTTCTACATTAACCATTTTTTTGACATCCCAAACGCCATTAGCAATAAGTATAGCTGCAGCAACAGCAGGAACTCCTGCAGTATAACTAATAGCTTGAGATTCTACTTCTTCATAACAAGCTTTATGATCGCATATATTATATATAAAACATTCTTTTTTTTGCTGATTTTTAGTACCTACTATTAAATCTCCTATGCAAGTTTTACCGGTATAATTTGCTGCTAATGTTTTAGGATTAGGCAAACATGCTTTTACAACTTTTAAAGGAACTACTTCTACTCCTTCTGCTGTTTTTATAGGTTTTTCAGATAATAATCCTATTTTTTTTAAGACATTGAAACAATTTATATAATGTTCACTAAAACCCATCCAAAATCGTATTGATTTAGCATCAAAATTTTTTGAAAGAGAATGAATCTCATCATGTCCAGTTAAATACAAAGTCTGTTTTCCTATTACAGGAAAATCATATTCTTTTTTAATAGAATGAACAGGTTTACATACCCATTTTTTGTTAATCCATACCCAAGCTTTTTCAAATTCTCTGAAATTTATTTCAGGATCGAAATTTGTAGCAAAAAACTTACCATGATCTCCAGCATTGACATCCATGATATCTATATTTTCTATATGATCAAAAAAATGTTTTTTTGCATATGCTACATAAGCATTAACAACTCCAGGATCGAACCCGGAACCTAAAATAGCAGTTACTCCATTTTTAGCACAATTAGATTTTTGTTTCCACTCATAATTTGCATACCAAGGAGGAGATTCACAAACTTTATCTGGTTCTTCATGTATTGCTGTATCTATATAAGCTGATCCTGTAGCTAAACATGATTCTAAAATTGACATATTACAAAAAGCAGATGCTAAATTTACTGTAATCGAAATGTTAAATTTTTTCATTATTTCAATTACTTTTTTGACATTTAAAACATTAACTTCTTCAATATAAATTTTTTTACTACTATCTTTGTAACTATTTTTTCTATTTACACTGTCTAGTATTTTTTTACAATTATTAAGAGATCTAGAAATCAAATATATATTCCCAAACAAATCATTATTTTGAGCAAGTTTATGAGCAGCAACATGAGCAACCCCACCAGCTCCTACAAGTAGGACATTTCTTTTTAGCATTTTTTATTAATCTCCTAGCAATTTGATTTTTCTTTAAGATAAATTTTTTAAAAAATCATTATATACAAAATCTTTTATAAGTCTTATTTGTCCATTAAGTTCCTTTACAACAATTGATGGCATACTAACTCCGTTGAACCAATTTTTCTTAACCATTGTATAACTTGCTGCATTAGTAAATCTAATAATTGAACCAATTTTTAATTTATTAAGAAGATGGTATTCTCCAAAAACATCTCCAGCTAAACAAGATCTACCTGCAATTATATATTCATTATTGCCTGGTTTTGTTCTAATTTCTGCACAAACTCTATATATTAATAAATCTAACATATGTGCTTCTACTGAAGCATCTACTATTGCAATTTTTTTTATATTTTCTACAATATCTAAAACTGTAGTTACAAGTTCACAACTATTAAGTACAACAGCTTCTCCTGGTTCAAGATAAATTTGAACATCATACTTTTTACTAAACTCTTTCAATTTTTTACAAAATTTATTTATAGGATATTGATTATTTGTAAAACTTATCCCTCCTCCTAAACTAACCCATTTAATTCTTTTTTCATTAAGAATATCAAAATATTTTAGCTCTATCTCATTTAACATTTCACTAAATTTAGTAAAATTGTCATTTTCGCAATTATAATGAAACATTAAACCATTTATTTTATTTATTATATATTTGATGCTTTTTTTTGAAACAATCCCTAATCTAGAAAATTGCCTAGCAGGATCCGCTATATTGAAACTAGAATAACTTATACCTGGATTTATTCTAACTCCTATTTCAAAATGTTTAACTTTATTATAAAACATATTTAATTGAGAAATTGAGTTAAAAATTATTTTGTTTCCATTAAGTTCTTTTAATAAGTTTATTTCTCTTTTGGAAAAAGCTACACTAAATATATGAGTTTCTTTACCAAATTTATCATATCCCAATTTTGCTTCATAGAATGAACTACTTGTAGTGCCATCCATATACTTACTTATTAAATTAAAAACAGACCATGTAGAAAAGCATTTTAACGCTAATAAAACCTTAGCACCAGATAGCTTTCTTACATATTCAATTTTTTTAAGATTTTTTAATAGTTTATTTTTATAAATTAAATAATAAGGTGTTTTTATTTTATCTTTCATTTTTATATTGATGTTTATTATAATCTAAGATTATAGTAAAAATCAACGATATTTCAAACTATAATAATAATATAAATATGAACAAACAAATGGGAATTAATAAACTTTGTATTTTATTTGTTTTAAATAATATAAAAACATTAGATCACAATACTTTTATACTTATAAACAGTAAGCTAAAATGTAAATTACTAGATTTTTGTTTTACTTTACAATCTATTTTTGATTCTAAAAAATTTAATTTAGGCTTTATAATTATTTTAATATTATTATCTATATTTATATTATGGAAAAATAATAAAAAAACTTCTATCATTACTATTATTGTATTTATATCAACTTTATTTATTTCAAGTATTACAGTATATGTTCTAAAAAATATATTTAGAAGAGAACGACCGGCAATGGTCTTTAATGATAAAAATATAAATATACTATTTGAAAAAAGATATAAAAATTCTTTTCCTTCAGGTCATTCACAAATAGCATTCACTATTTGTTTTTTTATGTTTAAAACAATAAAAAAGTACAAAAAATGGTATATAATGTTAGCATTATTTATTTGTTTAGAAAGAATATATACAGGTAATCATTTTCCATCAGATGTTATAGTAGGAGCATTAATAGGGACATTTTTATCTTATATAACAATTAAAATAACAAAAAAATATATTTATCAAATCTCTTAGTTATCAATAATAATTAAAGTTTTCAAAAATTTTACTTGCTAAGTATGAACTACGAACATATCTTCCTGCAAGAACATATTTAATTCCTATTAATTTAGCAAAATTTTTAATTAATTTGAATTCTTTCTTTGAATATTCTTTTATATTTTTTTTATTATGTTTCGTAGGTGATAAATATTGTCCTATAGTTAAAATATCAACATTAATTTTGCTTATATCTTTTATAACTTTAAAAATTTGTGAGTAAGTTTCTCCTAAGCCTAACATCAATCCTGTTTTAACTATAAATCCTTTAGACTTAGCATATTTTAAAACTTCTATAGAACGTTTATAATAAGCTCCACTTCGTACATTATTATAAAGCAATGGGACAGTTTCTAAATTATGTGCAAAAACATCAGGTTTAGCATTTAATACAATATCAATGTTTTTTTTCTGACCTTTGAAATCAGGTACTAATATTTCTACTTTAACACTTGGGCTATTTTTTTTGATTATATTAATAACATTGAAAAAATGTGTCGCTCCACCATCAATTAGATCATCCCTAGTTACAGAAGTAAGAATAACATACATGATCCCTAATTTTTGTACTATTTTAGCTATTTTATATGGCTCATTTATGTCTATATTTTCAGGCGTTTTTTTTTCAATAGCACAAAAACTACAAGCTCTAGTACAATACTTTCCAAGAATTAGGAATGTTACATTTTTTTTATTAAAGCATTCGCCTAGATTAGGACATTTAGCGTTTCTACAAACAGTATTAACATTAGTAATTTCGAAAAAATTCTTAAAAAGAAATAAGTCACTAATATTAATTTTTTTCTTTTTAAATTTTAACAATTTCACTATATCACTCCTGATATAAATATTACTTATTTAATTTAATGTTTAAAATGTCTCATATTTGTAGTAATCATTGTTATATTTTTACTATTTGCCATTTTAATTGATTCGATGTCATTTATAGATCCTCCTGGTTGCATTATAGCTGTAACTCCAATATTAGAAGCTTCATTTACTACATCTGAAAAAGGGAAAAAAGCATCTGAAGCTAAAACAATTGGAAATTCTTCTTTATTTAATTTATATTTTAATAATTTCATTTTTTCTATAGCTATTTTCAATGAATCAATACGACTCATTTGTCCAGCCCCTATACCTATTGTTTGTTTATCTTGAACTAATACTATAGCATTAGATTTTACAAACTTAGCTACTTTCCAAGCAAAAAGCAAAGAATTTTTTTCTTCCTTTGTAGGTATACGGTCCGTTACAACGTTCATTTCAGAAAATAATTGATTATCATTATTTTGTATTAGCATTCCATTTGTTACTGGTTTATACTCTAAGCTATTAGTTTTGCTGTTAAAAAGCTTTTTTTGTAATAAAATTCTAATATTATGTTTTTGCCTTAATATTGCTAAGGATTCTTTAGAATAATCAGTAGCTATAATACATTCTACAAATAATTTATTTATTTCAGTTGCAGTTTCTTCATTAATACATCTATTAAATGCTAATATCCCACCAAAAGCACTAATAGTATCACAGTTTAGAGCTTTAATATAAGCATCTTTTATATTAAAACTTTCTGCACAGCCACACGGATTATTATGTTTAATAATAACACAAGCAGGATTTTCAAATTCATTAACTAAATTCCAAGCAACATTTAAATCCAAATAATTATTATAAGATAATTCTTTTCCATGAAGTTTTTGAGCAGTTAGAATTGAAGATTTATTTTGATTTACATCATTAGCGTTATTATTATAATATATGGCAGCTTTTTGATGAGGATTTTCTCCATATCTTAAGTTGCTTTGCTTTTTTAAAGGTATAGTAACATAATTATAAAATCTATCTTCATCATTAGTTAAATAATTAGAAATTAATGAATCATAATATGCTATATATCTAAATGCTTTAGCTGCAAGCTCAAGTTTAAATTCTTTTGAAATACTATGATTTGCTAATTTATCTATAACTATTTCATAATCATTAATATCACATACAACTAATACATCATTAAAATTCTTTGCTGCAGCTCTTAAAAGACTAACTCCTCCAATATCTATATTTTCTATTATTTTTTTGTTTATTGATTTTTTATTAGATTTAGGTATTTCCATCATTGTTTGTTCGAATGGATATAAATCAACAACTACCATATCAATAGTTTTTATATTATATAATTTTAATTGTTCAATATGTTTCAAATTACTTCTTATAGCTAAGATCCCACAATATATTTTAGGATTTAAAGTTTTAACTCTACCATCTAAAAGTTCTGGGAAATTAGTAACATCAGATATTTCTTTACAACTAATACAATTCGTTTTTAAAAGTTTAGCTGTACCATCACTTGCAATTATATCCCAGCGTAGATTTTGTAGTTTCTGTGCAAAAGTAACAATGTTATTTTTATTTGAAACACTAATTATTACTGTAGACATTTTATAAAATCTCCTTTAATGCTTAAAAAATTTATTATAAAATTAATCCTCTGTTATATTAACTCCATAAGATTTTAAATTATTTACTAAATTATATGTATCCTTATTACTAAAAAATTTTTTTAAGGAAAAAGCTATAGTTTTTCCTATTGTTGGAATTGAAATGAAATCATCAATACTAGTACTAAATAATATATTTAAATTCTTAAATTTTTTGGCAATAATTCGAGAAACTTCTTTTCCAATATGTGGTATTCCAAATGCAAATAATAAATTTTCTAATGGTTGTTTTTTACTATTAATTATTTCCTTCAATAAATTATCTACTCTTCTTTTATTAAAGAGTTCTAATTTTATTAAATCTTTATATGTTAAATTGTAGATATCAGACAAAATTTGTAATCTTTTATTAGTTAATAATTGATCTACTACAAATTGCCCAAAACCTTTAATATTCATTGCGTCTTTACTAACAAAGTGTAATAAATGATGTTTAAATTTTGTAGGACATTTCTGATTAATACATCTGTAATGTTTTCCTTGTTTTAAGATTGTCATCATACATATAGGACAATACTTTGGCACCACAAAAAATCCTTCGTTATATTTTTTAGTTACCTTGATTATTTTAGGTATTACATCTCCTGATCTTTCAACTAAGACAGTATCTCCTTCATTTATATTAAGTCGTTTCACTTCTTCAAAGTTATGTAGAGTAGCTTTTGATATCGTAACACCTGCCATTTTAACTGGCAATAATGATGCTGATGGAATTATTAATCCTGTTCTTCCAACCTGTATTCTAATTTTACTAACTTTTGTAGTTTTCTGAACAGCTGGAAATTTAAAAGCAACTGCCCATTTAGGACTTTTACTAGTGCACCCTAATATTTTTTGTAATATAAAACTATTAATTTTAATTACAACACCGTCTGTATCATAAGGCAATGAATTTTTAATCTTGATACCAAAGTTATCTATATAATCTATTATATTATTAAAACAACAAGAGTTAAACAATTTATAATTCTTTTGTATTCTAAATCCATTTTGTTTGCAAAATTCAAGAAAATC
The DNA here is from genome assembly GCA_031262885.1 of Endomicrobium sp. Classification (GTDB taxonomy): domain Bacteria; phylum Elusimicrobiota; class Endomicrobiia; order Endomicrobiales; family Endomicrobiaceae; genus Endomicrobiellum. Next base: position 131,059 of record JAISGV010000003.1, on the reverse strand, counting down.
CATTTGAGTGTTTAATTGTTGCCCTTTAATTCTACCTAAAGAATGAACAAAAAAACTAAGGCCTCTCTCTTTCACAATATCAGAATTTTTTTGTCTCAATGAACCTGAAGCTGCATTTCGTGAGTTAGTAAATATCTGTCCATTAGATTTTGATATTCTAGAATTTAAATTTTTAAAATGCAATTTGTCTATATAAACTTCACCTTGTAATTCAAAAAAAACAGGATAATTATTTCCAATTAATTTATGAGGTATGCCATACACATTAATTATATTATTAGTTACATTTTCTCCTATTACTCCATTACCTCTAGTGGCTCCAGAAACCAAAATGCCATCAATATATAATAAATTTACATTTAAACCGTCTATTTTAGGTTCAACTATAATCTCAAGATTATTTACACTGAGTTTTTTAGTTATTTTAGTATACCATTCGAAAATTTCTTCTTTAGAATAAGTATTACTTAATGACAAAATTTTAGAATAATGCTTTGCTTTTTTAAAATCTTTAGATACGTATCCAGAAACATTTTTAATTGGAGATTTTTCACTAACTAAATAAGAAGCAGGAATTTTCATATATGAAAGTTCTTTTATCATAGAATCATATTCAAAATCTGATATTTCAACAGTGTTTTTGTTGTAATATAAATAATCATGATAAGCAATTTTTTTCATTAATAAATCAATTTTTTTTTGTTTTTTCATTTGTATAAATCTTATTTTTTCTTATAATTTTCAGATTATCTAGAACTCCGTTTACAAACTTACTAGAGTTAGCCGTTGAATATTTTTTTGAAATTTCTACAGCTTCATCTATTATAACATTGATAGGAGTATCAAGCGTTGCAAAAATTTCAAAAATAGCAATTCTTATTATGTTTCTATCCACGATTGCCATCCTTTGAATTTCCCAATTTTTTACATGACACTTAATCATATAATCTATTTTTTTTATATTATCACACACTCCTTTAAATAAGAAGATAGAAAACTTTTTATATGGTTTATCATTGATTAAATAACCTCGCATTATATTATGATAAATATCATTTATTGATAACTGATAACAAATATCTAACATATATAACATTTGGAGAGAACACTCTCTTGCTTCTCTACGGGTTGTAATTTTAAATAACAAGGAAAACCTCTTTTAAGAATTAGTAACATCCTAGTTGACCGCATGCGGCATTAATATCTTCTCCTTTAATTTTACGACTTATTGAAATAATTCCATTTAAATACAGAACAGTTTTAAATTTGTGTATTGATATATCTGTAGACCTTCTATAACTGGTATTATAAGTATAATTATATGGAATCAAATTAACATTTACGTTATATCTTACAAGTTTATGCTGTCTTATTAATCTTGCAAATTTATGAGCCATTTTAGTTGAATCATTTATACCCTTCAATAATACATATTCTATGGTTAAGGATGAATTGGTCTTATCAATATAATATTTCCCTGCATTCATAATATCAGCTATACTAAATTTTATAAAATTATTACAACCAAGTTTATCTCTTTGAAAATCATAAGGCGCATGTATAGATAAAGCCATTCGTATACCAAAATTAATTTTAGCAAGATTTTTTATTGCAGGAACAATTCCTATAGTTGATATAGTAATATGTTTTTTACCTATTTTAAATTTATTTTTATCAAGTAATGCAGTTATAACAGATACAATATTATTGAAATTAAGCATTGGTTCTCCCATGCCCATGAATAAAACACCAGCTATATTTCCTTTAATATCATTTTCTACTTGTAAAATCTGTTCAAGTATTTCACCTTTAGTTAAATTTCTAACAAACTTTACTTTTCCTGATGAACAAAAATCACATTTTATTGGACAACCTATTTGAGATGAAATACATAATTTATTCTTACCTGCTTTTTTTAAAAGAACGGCAAATATATTATTATTATCTATAGTTTGGAATATATACTTTATAGTTTCATTAGTAATGGATTTTTTTTTTTGAATTATTCTCAGTGTTCTTAATTTATATTTTGTACTAAGTTCCTTTATAATATTTTTTGGTAAATTGGTACATTCTGAAAAAGATTTAATTTTTTTTTTATAAATCCAATTAATAATTTGATTAAATCTATATTTTTGTTTTATTTTTTTATTTAAAAAATCATATAATTCAGAATCTAATAAATCTAAAATTGTTTTCATATATCTCACTCATCAGAAGTTTTCTGATAATTCTTCCATATAAGCCATTGAATGAGAGCATACAGGACATATTGATAAAGCTTCTTTATTTTCATACACATATCCACAATTACGACATTGCCATTTGGTTATTAAACCTTTTCTAAAAAATCTATTATTTTCAAGGTTGTCAAATAATTCTAAGTATCTATTTTCATGATATTTTTCAATCTTAGAAATATTCTTATAAAGTTCAGATATTTTAAAAAAGCCTTCATTAATAGCAATGTTTGCCATTTCTGGATAAATTTTTGAATATTCCATTCTTTCTCCTATAGAAGCCAATTTTAAATTTTCAATAGTAGTATCAAACATATCAGCATTAAAAATTATATTTTTAACTTCAATTTTACCACCTTTTAAAAAGCTAAAAAAAGTTTTAGCATGAGCGTTTTCATTATATGCTGTTTTAATAAAAACATCTGCAATTTGTTCCAACCCATCTTTTTTAGCTATTTTAGAAAAATAAGAATATTTCATATATGCATGAGATTCTCCAATAAAAGCCTTTATTAGATTTTGTTCAGTTTTTGTACCTTTAATTTTGTTGGATTCAAATGACATTGTTATTTACCGCCTTTTTATATTTTAAATTATAGTTCAGGAATAATATCTAATCCTGGTAATTTCTTACCTTCAAGAAATTTTAAAGAGGCTCCTCCTCCTGTAGAAACATGTGTTACTTTGTCTCGTACACCTGCTGTACTTATTGCAGAAATAGAATCTCCTCCACCAACAATAGTAACAGTACCTTTTTTAGTAGCTATAGCAATTAATTTAGCGATAGCCATTGTTCCATAAGAAAAACTATTTATTTCAAACATACCTACTGGACCATTCCAAATTATAGTACTTGCTGATTTAATAGCATCTTTAAAAATATTAATCGATTTATTTCCAATATCAACTCCTAAAAAATCTTTAGGAATTGAACTATCATTAGTATTTTTTTTATTATTAAAGATATTATTTCTAAAATCTGCTTTATTAATTACTATATGATCTATAGGCAACATAAAGCTTATATTTTTATTTTTTATTTCATTTAAAATATCTAGAGCTAGAGATAGTTTATCATTTTCAACAATAGAAGCGCCAACATTTATACCTTTTGCCTTTAAAAAAGTATATGCCATTGCTCCTCCGATTATAATGGAATCAACTTTATTAATAAGGTTTTTTATAACACCTATTTTATCTGACACTTTAGCACCACCTAATACTGCTAAAAAAGGTCTTTTTGGATTATTTAAAAGCATATTAAGAAACTTTAATTCTTTTTCTACAAGAAATCCTATAGCGGCATCATCCATATACTTTACAATATTGACGGTTGAAGCATTAAATCTATGAGCTGTTCCAAAAGCATCTTGAACAAAAGAATTTCCCATATTAGATAGTTCTTTTGCGAAGTTTTCCATAGCTATAATATCTTTATTTCCAAAGGAATCATTTCCCTCTTCTTCTGTATGAAACCTTAAATTTTCTAACAGGAAAATTTCTTTAGATTTTAAATTATTCGCAACTTTTTTTGAATCATTACTTATACAATCTTTATCTATAAATTTTATGGGTAAATTTAATATTTCTCCTAAACGCTTTGCAACTGGTTTTAAACTCATATTTTTAACAAATTTACCATTAGGCCTACCTAAATGAGATATTAAAATTATTGATGCATTCTTAGAAAGAAGGTATTTTATGGTAGGAATACTAGATATTATTCTATTATCATTAGTAATATGTCCATCAATTATAGGAACATTGAAATCAACTCTCACAATAATTTTTTTATTATCAATATTTATATCTCTTATAGTCTTCTTCATAGTTTTATACTCCTAAAATTTACTTATTAGTTTTGTACATATGTATCACAAGATCAAGTATTTTATTAGAATATCCCCATTCATTATCATACCAAGAAACAATCTTAACAAATTTATTTGTTAAAGCTATACCGGCTTTTGCATCGAATATAGAAGTTCTGCTATCAGATAGAAAATCTGAAGATACAACATCTTCTTCTGTATAACCTAGAATTCCTTTAAGTTCATTTTCAGATGCGTTTTTCATAACTTTTTTAATGTTTTCAAAAGAAGTTGGGATTCTTAAATTTACTGTTAAATCCACAACAGAAACATCTAATGTTGGAACTCTAAAAGCCATTCCTGTTAATTTACCATCTAATTCCGGAATGACTTTCCCAACGGCTTTAGCTGCTCCAGTAGATGATGGAATAATATTACCTAAAACAGCTCTTCCTCCTCTCCAATCTTTCATGGAAACTCCATCTACAGTTTTTTGAGTAGCAGTTGCAGCATGAATTGTAGTCATTAAACCATTTAATATTTCAAAGTTATCATTTAAAACTTTAGCGATAGGAGCTAAACAATTAGTAGTACAAGAAGCATTAGATACAAATTTAGTTCCCTTTTTATAGGAATCTAAATTTACTCCACAAACAAACATCGGGGTATCATCTTTGGAGGGAGCAGACATAATAACATATTTAGCTCCTGCTTTAATATGACCCTCAGCTTTGTTTTTATCTAAAAATAACCCTGTAGATTCTATAACATACTCAGCATTTACTTCATTCCACTTTAAATTTTCAGGATTTCTTTCTGCTGTAATTCTTATAATTTGTCTATTAATATACAAATTACCATTTTTTATTTGTACATTTTTTTTAAAATTACCATGAACAGAATCATGTTTTAACATATAAGCCATATAATTAACATCAATCAAATCATTTATGGCAACTATTTGAATATCAGTTCTATTTTGTGCGGCCCTAAATACTAATCTTCCTATTCTACCAAAACCATTTATACCTATTTTAACCATTATTAAACTCTCCTTTTTATAAATCTTTTTAGTATTATCTTTCTTGATAAGGCAAAATAATACTACACTCATATAAAATTGTCAAATATGTTAATGCGCTTCTATAATATATCTGGTAGTTATTATCTAAAATATCAACTATTTATGTGTAGAATTTTGTATACAATTAAATTACGTATGAATATAAAAAAAAGTGGTATGTGGGGGAGATAAATATGAAACTAGGTATAGTAGGACTTCCTAACGTTGGAAAATCTACAATATTTAATGCTATGACAAAAGCAAATGTAGAAGTTGCTAATTATCCGTTTTGTACTATAAATCCTAATATAGGAATTACTATGGTACCTGACAAAAGATTAGATATTTTAGAAAAAGTTTATAATGCAAAGAACAAGATTTATACAACAGTGAAATTTATAGATATTGCTGGTATTATAAAAGGCGCCTCTCACGGAAATGGATTAGGTAATAGATTTTTATCATATATACGAGAAGCAAATGCTATTGTTCATGTAGTAAGATGTTTTACAGATATTAATATCTCGCATGTTATGGGAAATATTAATCCTATACGAGATATAGATATTATAAATACCGAATTATTATTGTCAGACATTGATTTTATATCTAATATAATAAAAAAAAATAAAGAAAAAGTTAGTTTAATACTTGATAAAAAAAAACATATAGAAACTATAGATTTTCTAACCAAAATTAAAAATCATCTCAATACTGGAAAATTTGCTAGAACCATAAGTACTATTAGTAATGATGAAAACAACATATTAGCTAGATTAAATCTTATAACATCAAAACCAATGATTTATGCTTGTAATATTTCTGAAATAGATTTATTTAAAAAAAGCAATTATTTTAAAGATCTTATTACTGCTGCAAATAATGGAGATGCAAAGTTAGTTTTAATATGTGCAAAAATTGAAGAAGAAGTTTCTAAAATTAGAAACAATAAAAAGATGTTAAAAGAATTCAATATTAATATATCTGGATTAGACAAACTTATAAATATTGGATATAAAATATTAGGTTTACAAACCTTCTTTACAGCTGGAGTAAAAGAGGTTAGGGCATGGACTATAAAAAATGGAACGTCTGCATTAGAAGCTTCTGCAATAATTCATTCTGATTTTAAGAAGGGATTTATAAGAGCGGAAGTTATGAATTTTAATGATTTCATAAAATTTAATAATGAAAAACTAGTTAAAAATTCAGGACTTTTGAGAAGCGAAGGGAAAAAATACATAATTAAGGATGGAGATATAATAAATTTTAGATTTAATATTTAAATGTTTGGAATAATTTTATGAAAGATCTAATTATAACAATAATTTTGTTATTTATTGTTTTTTGCTTGAGTGCATGTAAGAATAAAGAACACGTTATTGCTATTATAGGTGAAAAAAAGATTACTGAAAAAACTATCAATAAAAAATTACTTAATATGCCTATAAATTATCAAAGATATGTAAAAAAATCTGCGTTTGCTAGAAGAAGATTTATTGATACTATTATAAGGGAAAATATAATTTTAGAATCTGCTAAAAAATCAGGAATAAAATATACTTATTCATACAAAAAATTAATGAATGATTTTAAAAGAAAACAAAAACAACAGTTAAAAGAATATAGTAATAGTATTTTAATGGATATATATATAAAAGAAATTTATGCAAAACTTTATCCACAAATATCTGAAATGCTTGATTATTATAGATCTAATTTAAATTTTTTTAAATCACAAACGATATATGTTGTTAAACACATTTTTACTTTTAGTTTAAAAGATGCTTTATATATTCATAATAAATTAAAGAATGGTGAAGATTTTTCAAACATTGCATTAAAAAATTTTGGAATTAATAATTTTACAGCAAAAAGTGAATTAGTTAAATCTCTTTTTGCTGATAAATTTATAATAAGAAAAGGTAGAGAGTTTATCCCACAAGTAGAAAATACTATATATAATATTAAAAACAATAGAGTTTCTAGTATTATAGTAAGTCCATATGGATATCACATAATATATAAAGTAGAAACGAAGAAACTGAATAGAGATATTAAATTTGATGATGTTAAGCAAGAAGTAGAAAAAAGAATCATGAAACAAAAATTCAAAGAATGGCTAAATAAAAAGAAGAAAAAATTAATGATAAAAACCAAATAAAAACTTTGTTGAATATAATTAGGAGACATATGAAAAAAATAACATTATATTTTATAATCTTAATATTTTCACTTACATCTATAGCAGCAATTAATAATCCAAATGTTAAAACAGTTACACAAAATAGCATTATTAATACAAACAAGGTACTTGCCATAGTTAATAATGAACCAATATTTATGTCTGACCTTAATAGTATGCTAGGACAAATAGTTAATAAATATAAACATTCCAATATATATTTAAAAACTGGATCACAAGATATAAAATTATTAAAAAAAATATTATTAAATAATAGAATAAATTATATTTTACTGAAACAAGAAGCTAAAAAAAGACATATCAAAGTATCAGAAATAGAAATTAAAAATTATTTTAATATAATCAAGAAATTTTTTCGTAATGAACAAGATTTCTTTTGTGAATTAAAGAAAGAAAATATAAGCATAATAAATTTAGAACAGGATATAAGAGACCATTTAATAATTTTAAAGTTATTAAATCAAGTAATAAGTAATAAAATGAAAGTTCCGGCTGAAAAGGATATTAAAAATTTGTATGAAAAATTAAAATTAAAAATAAGCGGGATTAATATGAAAATCACAAAAGAAGAAAATATTATTATATCCAATCTTGCTGATACAATAAAAACAATGTTAGGCGAATGTGTTAGATTACGACAAATATTTATAAAATGTAATAAAAATAATTCTAGTGTACAAAATAAAAATTTACAAACTAAAATATCCAATATTAAAATGGAATTAAAGAAAAATAATTTTTCAATTGTTGCTTCTAAATATTCAGAAGATTCAATTAGTAAAGTAAAAAACGGAGATATAGGATTGATTACTAGAAGAGATTTGCCATATAATGTTAGTAAAATTGTTTTTGATATGAAAGTAGGTGATTATACAAAAGACCCAATAAAATTTGGAAATGGTTATTATTTTATAAAAGTTGAAGAAAAACATGCTAGAAGAGATTTTGTTTATAATGAAGTAAAACAATATTTAGTAAGTTTTTTATATCAAATTGCTTCTAAAAAAATTTTTAATGATTATATTAATACTTTACGATCTAAAGCTAATATTAAAATAAACATAAAATGGTAAGTATTTTAGTTGATTATGATTTTAAAAATGAAGGACTTAAAAAAAAGTCTTATTAAGTCTAAAAATTTATTTCCTTTTTATTTATTTTTAGGTGAAGATTATGATGATGTTAATATGTGTGTATCTATGTTTAAAAGAACATTGTATGAAAATATAGTAGATGTTCTTTTTTCTATAAAATATTCATTTGAAGAGATTATTTCTGAATGGCATAGCAACTCTTTATTTTCTAATAAAAAAACAAAAGTTGATATTCTAAATATTAATAAGTTAAATTCAAGTTGTTGTAAAAAAATTTATTTCTATCTTAAAAATCCTATAAGTGACTGTTTTCTAACAATGCTATATAATGGAGATTGCAATAAAGAATCTATTATAAAAGTATTCATACAATATTGTATAGAATCAAAAAATTGTGCTGTTATAAATTGTAAATTAATGTTTTCTGATAATGAATTAATAGAACTTATACGAGATGAATTTTTAAGAAATGAAAAGATTGTTTCCTATGAATTTTGTTCAATGTTAATTGAACAAAATTCAAGGAATCTCTTATCTATATTTACAGATATAGATAAGATTCTAATTTTTATAAATAGAAAAAAATATATTAATGAAAACGATGTAAAAGATATTGTTAGTAACAATTATTTATATAACGAAAATTATTCTTATCCTTATAAAAAAAGCAAATTATCTTTAACAATTGAAGCTAAGGATATAAAAAATGCTCTATTCATCTTGGAAGAACTAATAAACAATAAAGAAAATTCTATTAATATTCTATTAGATATATATTTTACAATTAGAAAATTATTATGTGCAAAAGATATGTTAAATAATAAAGGCTATAGCATTTATAAAATAGCCTCTATTTTTAGAATTAATCATAAACATATTATCGATTATTTCAACAATTTAAAGAAACATAAAGAAAAAGTCTTAAAAATAGGTATAAAGTTGGTTCTGCAAGCTGATATTATAATCAAAAATGGTAAAGCAGATAACTTGTCTGTATTAGAAAAAATTATTTTCTTTATTTGTAATTAATTTTTAAATGTTAATAAATTATTTACTTATAGTTAATCTGTTAATAAATTTTGATAATTTAGATTTTTTTCTAATTGCTGTTTTATTATGTAGTATGTTTTTTTTTACGGCTTTATCACATTGAGAAAAAAATAAACTTAATAACTTTATAGATGAATCTAAATCTTTATTTTGAACAAAAAATTTAATTTTCTTTGCTAAATTTTTTATTTTATTTTTTATAATAATATTTCTTTTATAGTTCTCGTTAGATTTTCTATTAGCTTTAATAGTTGAGGTATGTCTACCTGTTTTCAATTTTGTCATTTTATAAAATCTCCGATTTGTTTTTTATATAAAAATTTAATTTAAATGTAAATTTAATTATACTATATTTATAGTTAAGGTTTATAATAATAGGATTATTAAATGAATAAAATAGCTGTTTTCGGAGGATCTTTTGATCCTGTACATATATCACATGTTAAAATTGCTGAATTAGTTATAAAAGTTTTTAATTTTAAAAAAATAATTTTTGTCGCTGCTTGTTGTCCTCCTCATAAAAAAAAATGTTATGCTTCTATTGAAGATAGAATAAATATGCTAAAACTTGCAACTTATGAAATTAGAGAAAATGTAGAAATTAGTTTATATGAAACATATAAAAAAAAAGTATATTCTTGGGAAACCTTAAATTATTTTAGCAGTATATATCCTACTATGAATATATATATGATTATTGGTTCTGATTCTCTTTTAGATTTATCAAATTGGGAAAGAATAGATTATATTATTAACCATTATAAATTTATAGTAGCTAGAAGATTTGGAATAAAATTAATTAATAAATCTGTTAAATATTTAAATAATTGTATCTTTCTTAATAAAGAAATAGATGCCATTTCTTCTACAAGAATTAGGCATTTAGTTAAGCTAAATGATAAATTAGTAAGTAAATTATTAAATTATAAAGTATATAAATATATATTAAAAAATAAATTATATAAAAATGTATAGCATTGAAAAACAAATATTTGATTATTTATTTCATCATATTGATTCTAAGAGATTTGAACATTCTGTAAATGTAGCAAATCTAGCAGTAAAACTAGCTAAGATTTATAGTGTTGACATGTTTAACGCACAAATCGCTGGGTTATTACATGATTGTGCCAAGTATATAACTATTGATGACCTTCATATTTTAATAAAAAAAAATAATATAAAAAACCTCAATAAAGAATTGACGTTAACATTTGATTATATTCCTAATTTAATTCATTCTTTTGCAGGAGCAATTATTGCTAGTTCAAAATTTAAAATACAAAATCCAGATATATTAAATGCAATAAAAAATCATACTCAAGGTAGAATAAATATGAGCTATCTTGAAAAAATTATTTTTGTATCCGACTTTCTTTCATATGAAAGAAAATTTAAAGATATATTCTTATTAAGAAAATTAGCTAAAAAAAATCTAAATACATGTTTTTTATTTATTTTGAAAATAAAATTACAAAATGTAATTAAAAAGAATTTGTATTTATCAAAACAAACTATGGATACATGGAATTGGTATATTGTTAGTGAAAAAAAATAAATTACTTACTTTCATAATTTTTTGTGTAGTACTAGTATTAGTAAATACTATTATTTATATGTATAAAAATAAAGAGATTAATAAAAATGACTATATTAGTTTTGTTATATTTTTTGAAAATATCAATGATATTTATATGTATATTGTATCTTATTGTAAAATAGATAATACACTAAAAATATTAATTTTAAATAATGATAATATTAAAAATGTTAATTTTAAAAACTTTAATATTATTTATAATGGTATGAAAAATATAATAAGTAATAATCTGAAATTAAACTATTATTTATTTTTTAATCATAAAATTTTAAATAAAATTGATTGCTATAAAAAAGATTTTTTCTATATAGAAAATAAAAATAATCATTATGAGAAAGATTTGTATAATTTAGATAAAATTAATTTTATAACACGTTTATTTAAATTAAAATATCTAAAAAATATATTATTAAATTATAGTAACTTTAAAACTAATATTACTAAATTAAATTTATTAATTTTTATTTTAAAAATATACTTTTTAAATCCAAAATTAATATTTTGTGAATTTCATAAAAATAAATGCAAAAAATATAATGAACAAAATATTAAATTATTATTTAATAATATATATTATAATAATAATTTTGATAACAAAAATATTAATAATAATATATTAATTGAAATTAAAAATGCCTCAGGAAAATCTAGAATAGCTGAAAAAACTTCTTGGTACTTAAGAGAAAATAATTTTGATGTTTTAGATTGGAAAAATTCTAAGAGTATTTATAAAAAAACCATAATTATAATTTATAAAGGTAACTTAAAACAAATTTTTAAACTTTTTAAGTTTTTTAAGAATGCAATAGTTTTAATATCTTATAATAAAAATAATTACACTGATTTATGCATATTTCTAGGTAAAAATTGTCCAGTTATATATGATAATTTTGATAAATTTACTTAAAAACTGTTTTAACATAAAATGGGAGTATATTATTATAATCAATATATTGTGAATCAGAAGCATTATAAGCTATCAGCGATAAATAATAAGCGCTTGGTATATGCATTATATAAGGTAATGAAACACTAAATTTTCCTAAAGCTTCGCAGAATTGTTTTTTATATAATATAGCAGCATTACCAATAATTAGGATTTTTCTTTTATATTTTTTTAACTCAGCAATAAACTCATTAATATTTTTAAGTTCTATACAAAATTTATTAGTTAAATTATTATTATTTCTTATATAAATTTCTTCTTTAGATGCAACGATTGCAGGAACTATTTTTATATTTTTTGTTTTTAAATTTAACGAAGATTCTAAAATTGATAAAGTATCTACAGGTATTATTTTTTTGTTCAAGACTTGAGCAAAAAGTCTGAAAATTGTGATTCCTATTCTTATACCTGTAAAACTACCTGGGCCAATAGATATAGCAAATTTATCAATATTTTTTATATTATATCCGGCTTGTTTTAATAATTGCTTAATAGTCGGAATGATTATTTCTGAATGTATATGTTGAGCGTAACTATAAAAAAAATGAATCACAACTGTACCATCAATATTTAATGCTATACTAAATGTTGATCCTGATGTTTCTATAGCTAATATTGTCATATTTTACTTATTATATTTATTTCTCTTTTATTAGAAAATTCTATATTCTTAAAATCAATATACCAATAATGATAACCTGTAAGAAAATAATTTAAAAATTTGTTTGGCCATTCAATTATAGAAATATTATTATTATAAATATAATCTTCTATACCTATATTATATATATCCAATACTGAAAGTCTATATAAATCAATATGAAAGATATTAATATTTTTATATTTCTTTTTACATTTGTATTCATTTACAATTACAAAACTTGGACTTTTAACAATATTATGTTCATTATTAAACAAGCTTACAATACCTTTAGTAAAAGTTGTTTTTCCAGTACCTAAATCTCCTATTAAAAGTACTATATCTCCTATTACTAATTTTTTTGCAAATTTCTTTCCTATACAACTTGTTGCTAACGGACTATTTGTAAAAAACGTTTTTTTATTTAAAATGGCTATATCCTTGATATTTAACTTCATATTTTTTATTTTTCCAAAAATAAAAAATATTATTAGAAGAATTAACAGTTCCAATATAAGAAATTTGTGGTATTATTTTTTTCAATGTTTTAGCTTTCTTCATAGGAACTGTAAAAAGAAGTTCGTAATCCTCAGAACCAAATAATGTAAAATGTAATCTATCTTTTTGCTTACTAAACACTTTTTTTAGATTATAAGAAATAGGTATTTTGTCAATATAAATATTTGCTCCTTTATTATATTCTTTTATGATAGCTTTTAAAGTTAAAAATAAACAATCTGAAGTATCAATTAAAGATGTAACATATTCAGACATTTGTCTTGCTTCTATAAATTTTGCTTTTGGATTATTATGTTTTTTAATTAAAGCTTTCTCATATTTATTGTATTTATGTTTAATACCATACTTGTATAAAAGTTTTAATCCTGCTTCTGAATCACCAATATTATTTGTTACGCCTATAATATCTCCTACATTAGCAGTATTTCTTTTAATTATGTTTTTATTTCCAATACCAACTAAAGTTACAGAAATAATAATCTTACTAGATCTTACAGTATCTCCACCAGATATAATTATACCATATTTGTCACAGGACTTTTTAATTCCCTCATATAAATTAACAACAAACAGTTCAGATATATTAAAAGGTAATCCTAAGCCTATAAAAACATATTTTGGATTTATAGTGCCCATTGCGACTATATCACTAATATTCACTTCTATAGCTTTTGCTCCAAGCTCTTTAGCAGTTATCCATTTTTTTTTAAAATGAGTATCTTCAACTAGCATATCTTTAGTTATACATATGTTTTCTTGTCCAAACTTAAAGCAAAAACAATCATCTCCTATATTTACATTAATATTAGTATCATGGCTTTTAATATCACTGAATTTATTTTTAATAATATTTATTAACTTAATTTCTTTCATAAAAACATATTTTTTTAAAAAAAAATATTTTATTAGTCAGAGCTGATTTATTTTTTATATAATAACCATATGAAATATAAAATAGCAATTATATATAATAAATCAAAATCTTTCGCAAGGAAAATATCTCTTGATATTGCCTTCTTTTTTAGAAAACAAAAATGTATAGTATTTGTTAATAGCTTATTAAATATAAAAAAATGTCCAAAAGTTGATTTCGCAATTTCAATAGGTGGAGATGGGACAATGTTAAAAGTTATAAGTTATTTAGCTCCATTATCAATACCCATAAAGGGTATTAACTTAGGTTCTTTAGGATTTTTAGCAGATACTGAAGTTAATAATATGTTTGATTTATTAAGGGATATATTAGAATCAGGATTAAAAATAGAAGAAAGAACTATGCTTTCTATAGAATTTTTATATAAAAACACAACAACCAAAACTATATCTGCAAATGATTGTATAATACGGCCTTTATCAGTAAGAAAAATTATCATAGTAAAGATTATTATAGAAGAAGAATATGTAAAGAAATATAATTGTGATGGAATAATCATAGCCACACCAACTGGCTCAACTGCATCATCTTTATCTGCTTCTGGGCCTGTAATATATCCTACATTACCTGTTTTTGTTCTAACTCCCATATTGCCACACACATTAACATATAGATCCATGGTTTTATCTAATAAACAAAACGTAACTTTTGTAGTTAATACAAAAGATAACAAAGGTAAAATTATAATTTCAATTGATGGACAGAAAAATTTCATTATTAATAATAATACTGAAATAAAATTTTCTCTTTACAAAAAAAACTTGAAATTGATAAAAAACTGCTGTTCATCATATTTTAAAACTTTAAATACCAAATCATCTCTGTTTTAATTTTATTATTTTACTCCGGGACTAGGATTCGAACCTAGACAAAGGGATCCAAAATCCCTTGTGCTACCTTTACACAATCCCGGATTTATATATGCATTTATTTTTTTTAAACTAATTAGAAACTATAACCACAATTTTACTTTTTATATACATAAATTTTAATATCTTTTTATTATTAAAATACGACAACAATTTATTATTACATTTTATTTTTCTTTTAATATCATCTTCGCTATCCTCTAAATTAACTAATACTTTACCCCTAAGCTTACCATTTATTTGTACGGGTATTTCAATAATATCTTTTTTATAATCTAATAATTCAATGGTATACTGTGGCCATAAATTTTGTTCTGAAATATTATTATTATTACCTAATCTTTCCCACAGTTCTTCACAAATATGTGGTGTAAAAGGATACATTAATAGTATTATATTTTTATACACCTGTAAAGATACTCCATTATCATTAGAGTGCCATTTATAAACGTATAAAGCATTTACTAATTCCATTATATGAGAAATAGCTGTATTGAATTTAAACTCTTTTTTTAAATTTTCAGTAACTTTTTTTATGGTAAAATTCATTTTTAATAATATTTCGTTTTTATTTTGCTTGGATGCTGAAAATCTAGATTTCATATTTATAATTTCAAAAAGACGCCATAACCTGTTTAAAAAATTATGACATCCTTTCACTATATTCATAGATTGTTTCGACCAATCTAATTGTTTTTTAGGAGGAGCTGCAAATAAAATAAATAATCTTAAAGCATCAACACCATACTTACCGCTTATTTTATTAGGCGATATAATATTCCCTCTAGATTTAGACATCGCACTTCCATTTAAGGTTACCATTCCTTGCGTTAGAAGATTTGTAAATGGTTCTTTTCCAGTAGCAGCTACAATTCCTAAATCTTTCATTACTTTATACCAAAATCTAGCATATATTAAATGCATACAAGCATGTTCTATGCCTCCAATGTATTGATCTACAGGCATCCAATACTTAGCTTTTTTAATATCAAAAGCTACAATACTATTATTTGGATCACAATATCTCATATAATACCAAGAAGAATCAACAAAAGTATCCATAGTATCTGTTTCTCTTTTTGCTAAACTATTACAATTAGGACATATAACATAAATTTCATCGTAGGTTTTTGGAAAATTTAATGGTAATTCTCTTTCTGGAACAGGAACAATTCCACATTTTTTACAATAAATTATCGGAATTGGAGTCCCCCACTTTCTCTGTCTAGATATAAGCCAATCTTTAATTTTAAAATTTACTTTTTTTTCTGCATTTCCTTCATTTTTTAACCAATTTGTAATTTTAATAGATGCTTCTTTAGAATCCATTCCATTAAATTGTTTAGAATTAATTAAGACTCCATCTTTACATTCATACATTACTTTTGAATTTATTGTTTCGTTATCATATTGGGCTATAACTTTGATTATAGGTATATTATATACTTTAGCAAATTCCGAATCTCTTTTATCATGAGCAGGTACAGCCATAATAGCCCCGGTACCATATTCCTTTAATACGTAACTTGATACAAACATTGGAATTTTTTTATTATTAGCGGGATTAATTACTTCTATTCCTTTAATAGGAATACCATATTTTTCTTTTAAAAAATTTTTATTAATATAATTATTAAATCTAATTTTATATTCAGCTATCTCATTATAGTTAATAATGAAATTTTTAAATTTTCTAATAAAATCATGTTCAGGAGAAATAACAACAAAAGTAACTCCAAATATTGTTTCAGGTCTTGTTGTAAAAACTTTTAATTTTTTTTTTGTTTTTTTATTTTTAATAAATAAATCGAAATTTATATTTACTCCTACAGATTTACCTATCCAATTTGTTTGCATAGATAAAACTTGCTTTTCCCATCCATTTTTTAGTTGTTTCATATCTTCTAAAAGAGTATTAGCATAATTAGTAATTCTTAAAAACCATTGTTCTAGTTTTTTAATTTCAGTATTACTATCACATCTCCAACATTTACCACTCAAAACTTGTTCATTAGCAAGAACTGTTTTACATAATGGACACCAATTAACATTAGATTTTTTTCTAAATACCAAGCCTATTTCGTTCATTTTTAAAAAAAACCATTGATTCCATTTATAATATTCAGGTTTACAAGTTGAGATTTCTCTACTCCAATCATAAGAAATTCCTAACATTTTTAATTGTTTCTTCATATTAGCAATATTTTGTTCTGTCCATTCTTTTGGTGAGATACCATTTTTTATTGCTGCATTTTCTGCTGGCAAACCAAAAGCATCCCAGCCTATTGGATGTAGGACATTGTTTCCTATCATTCTATTAAATCTTGCAAAAACATCTCCAATTACATAATTTCTTACATGTCCCATATGTAAATTCCCTGATGGGTAAGGAAGCATAACAAGACAATAAAATTTTGGTTTATAATAATCTACTTCACTTTTAAAAACTTTATTTTCATCCCATTTTATTTGCCATTTTTTTTCAATTTTTAAATGATCGTATTTTTCCATTTTTATAAGAATTCCTATTTTTCTAAAAGTAAAAAATGTTCTAAATTTCCTTTGCGGCCTTTAATAGCTGAACATACTTCAGATTTTACAATGAACCCTATATTAATAGCTATATTTTTAATCTTATTTATAGCTTTTTGTCTCAATACTTTATTTTTTACAATTCCTTTAATCAATTCATATGGCTGAAGTTCAAATTGAGGTTTTATCATTACTAACACTAAACTTTTTTTAGAAGCAGTATTATACAATACAGGTATTATTTTAGATAGTGATATAAAAGATACATCTACTGTTATGAGATCTATTTTATTTATTCTAAAATTAAACTTATCAAAATATCTGAAATTCATATTTTCTATATTAATTACACGCTTATCTTTTCGTAATTTATAATGTAGTTGTTTAGAACCTACATCTATAGCATAAATTTTAACAGCTCCATACTTTAACATACAATCTGTAAATCCACCGGTAGAAGCTCCAACATCTAAACAAGTAAATCCATTTAAATTATTAATACCTAAAAATTTAAATGCTAAATGTAATTTTAAACCTCCTATTGATACGTATGGATTTGTTGGCTTTACTTTAATCAAAGCATTTTCTTTAGTAAGTATACCTGATTGATAACACGCTTGATTATTTACTAAAATTTTACCTGCCATTATAAAAGCTTGCGCTTCTTTTAAATTTTTAGCTAATTTTTTATCTAATATAATCTTGTCTAATCTTTGTTTCTTTATTTTTTTTTTTTGTAACATATTGTAACGTTAGTACAAATTATTTATTTTGCTATATCATGAGCTCTAATTTCCCGTATTACAGTTACTTTTACTTGACCTGGATATTCTAATTCCTGTTCAATTTTTTTTGCTATTTCACGTGCTAAAATTTCAGCATGTTTATCATCAATACATTCCGGTTGAACTAGTACTCTAACTTCTCTACCTGCTTGAACAGCATAAGTCATTAAGATTCCATCAAAACTATTTGCAACCTTTTCAAGTTTTTCAATACGTTTAATATAATTTTCTATAGAATCCCTTCTAGCCCCAGGTCTAGAAGCTGAAATGGCATCAGAGACTGCAATAACAAAAGCTTCTGCGCTTTTAGGACGTTCAAATCCTTCATGATGCGATAAGATTGCATTAATCATTTTAGGAGACTCTCCATATTTTTTTGCTATTTCAGCTGAAATTTGATTATGACTTCCGTCAATTTCATGACTTACAGCTTTTCCTATATCATGTAATAATCCACCTGTTTTACAAAAAATAGTATCTAATCTAAGCTCACTTGCAATAGCCCCAGCTAACCAACTAACTTCTAAAGTATGTTGTAATTGATTTTGTCCATATGAAGTTCTATATTTTAATTTACCTAATAGCTTAATTATTTCAGGGTGTAATCCAGGTACTCCTGCATCTATTACAGCTCTTTCTCCTATTTCTTTAATATGTTGATCCATATCTCGTTTTGTTTTAGCAACTACTTCTTCTATTCTAGCAGGATGAATTCTACCATCAGATATTAACTTTTCTAAAGCTATTTTTGCAATGGCTCTTCTAACTCCATCAAAAGATGATATAGTAATTGTTTCAGGAGTATCATCTACAATCAAATCTACTCCTGTAACTTGTTCAAAAGTTCTAATATTTCTACCTTCTCTGCCAATAATTCTTCCTTTTATTTCATCATTAGGAATATTTATACTTGATACTACTGCATCTATGGCGTGTTCAGTAGATATACGTTGCATAGCAATAGATATAATTTCTTTAGCTTTTTTTTCTGCATTTTCTTGAGCTTCATGTTCCAATCTTTGTGTCAAAACTATAATATCTTGTTTTACTTCATTTTCAACATCAGTAATAATTTTTTTTCTTGCTTCGTCTTTAGTCATTCCTGAAATATTTCTAAGAATTTTATATTGTTCATCTTTTATTTTTCCAACTTCTAAAATTTTAGAAGATAAAAATTGCTCTTTAGTATAAATATTTTTTTCTCTAAAACTTAAATCTTTTTCTTTTTTATCTATGGAATCTACTTTTTTATCTAGATTTTCTTCTCTTTGATTTAATCTATTTTCCAAAATTTGCATAGAACTTCTTCTTTCTTTTATTTCTTTATCAAATTCTCTTTTTTCATTATCAACAATTATTCTTGCTTCTAAAAGAGCTTCTTTAAATTTAGTATCAGCTAATGATTTAGCTTCTTTAATAATCTTAGTAGCAATTTGTTCAGTTGCTTTGACATTAATTTTTGCATATATAAAACGAGATACAAAACCTAAAATGAAAGATACAAAAGAAATAATAATAATAGCTATAAAATTTACCATTATAAAGGAACCTCTTACTTTTTTAAATACTTTTTCAAACTGTTATTATTCTTTTTTCGGTAATAATACTCCCAACAGGTAAATCATAAGTATTTATAGGCACTTTATCAATAATTTGAAAATCATAAGCAAGACCTATAATTTTACTTTTAGGTATATTATAAAGCCATCTATCATAATATCCTTTTCCATAACCTAATCTATATCCTTTATAATCAAAAGCTATACCTGGGACAAAAATTAAATCAATACTATTTTTATTAATAATATTAAAACTACTAATATTAGGCTGTCTAATTTTATAAACAATTTGATTAGCATCTTCAAGTTTGGAAATCTTAATAGCAAATAATACATTTTTCTCAAGATTAGCTATTGCTGGAACTGATATAACTTTATTATTTTCAATAGAATGCTTAATCATATAATCAGTTATAACTTCAGAATTAAAAGACAAATAAAACATCACACTATTTGCTAAATTATATTTATTTAATTTTTTAATTTTATTAAAAATAGAAAAACTTTTAGATAGTATTAAGTTTTTACTCATGTTATTTCTTATAGATAACAATTCTATCCGTTTTTTATATTTTAGATTAATATTCATATTTTAAAATAATTAAAAATTTAATTTAATATAATATCTAGTTTAGAAATTATTTTTTCTATTTTTTCATTATATTCATGTAAAACTTTTTCATGTATGTTTTTAGATATAAATAATTTTATTGCAATTTTTATAGTTGTTAAAGTAGCTATTTTTTGAGTATCTGGAATTTTTACATTCTCTTTTTTTACTTCCAACCATTGCTCATTAATAAAACTTATAATATTATTAAATTCATCACTATTCATATTATCTATATTTAATTCTATTTCTCTTCCCATGATTCTTTCTTTAGCAATTATCATATTCTTTCACCTTTTAATTTTCTAATAATTTTTTCTAATTTAATAACTGCTTTATTAATATTACGTTTTCTAATAATATATTCATCCATGTATTGTTTATTTCTTAATAATTCTTTTCTTAAATATTCTATTTCCAATTTAAGTCTACAATTTTCATCATTAAGTTTTTTAAATTTTATTAATACTTCTTCTACTTTTAATGATAAAACCTCAATATAGTCCATAAGTACTAATTATTTATAATATTATTATATTATTTATGTTGTACTAAAGAAATAAAATTTTCTATTTTCATGCTACCTAAATCTATATTTTTTCTAGTTTTAACTGAAATAAGCTTATTCAGTTTTTCTTTTTCACCTATAATTATCATGTATGGTACTTTATTAATAATGCATTGCTTTATTTTATTTCTTAAATCTTCTTTTTTAGTATTAGAAAATACTCGAATATTATATTTATTTAATTTTTTATATATTATATTACAATAGTCTTTTTGCTTATCATCTATAGTAAGAATAGCTACTTGAACTGGAGATAGCCAAAATGGAAATTCTCCAGCATAATGTTCCAAAAGAATACCTATAAACCTTTCTATAGAACCTACTAATGCTCTATGAATTAAATAAGGTCTTTTTTTATTTCCAAATCTATCAACATAAAAAATATTAAATCTTTGAGGGAGATTAAAATCAAGCTGAATAGTAGAACATTGCCATAATCTACCTATTGAATCTTTTATTTTTATATCTATTTTTGGACCATAAAAAGCCCCACCTCCATCATCTATATCATATGGATAATTATTTGTTTTTAAAGTATTCTCAATAATATTTTGAGCTATATTCCAGTCGGAAATATTTCCAATATATTTATTTTTAGGCATAGTTGCAAAATAAATTTTATATTCACAAAATCCAAAAACTTTTAAACAATTGGTTGCCATTTTAAGAATTTTAAGTATTTCATTTGTTAATTGTTCTGGAGTGATAATAATATGTCCATCATCTTGAGTGAATCCTCTAGCCCTAAGAAGTCCATGTAAAACTCCAGATTTTTCAAATCTATAAACTGTACCTAATTCTGCATATCTAATAGGCAAATCTTTATAAGAATGCAATTTGGTTTTATATACTAATAAATGCATAGGACAATTCATAGGCTTTACATGATACGAAATATTTTTTGACATTATTGGTGGATACATATTCTCTTTATAAGTTTCTAAATGTCCACTAATTGAAAACAATGTATCATTTGCAATATGTGGAGTCGAAAGAAAACTATAGCTGTTCTCAATGCATAGTTTTCTTAAAAAATTTTCTATTGTATTTTTCAGTACAGCTCCATTTGGTAGCCATAAAATTAAACCACTGCCAATAATATCACTAATATTAAATAATTCTAAAGCTTTTCCTAATTTTCTATGATCTCTATCTTTAACTTTAGAAAGAAAATTTAAATGTGAATCTAAATTTTCTTTCTTTAAAAATGCTGTTCCGTAAATCCTTTGTAATTGTTTTGTAGAAGAATTTCCCTGCCAATATGATCCTGCAACTGATAGCAATTTAAAAAAACTTAACTTTCCAGTTGAACTTATATGAGGTCCTTTACATAAATCTACAAAATCACCACATTTATATATACTTACAATATCATCTTTAATTTTTGATAGTATTTCTATTTTGTATTTTTCGTTGTTTTTTTTAAAAAAAGAAATAGCATTTTCTTTAGAAATATATGACTGTACAAATGGGAAATCACAAGATATTATCTCATTCATTATATTTTCTATTTTTATAAGTTCATTATACGTGAATGGTTTTATAATATCAAAATCATAATAAAATCCATTTTCAATAGCTGGACCTATAGCAAATTTAACTTTATTACCTAAAATTTTTTTCACAGCAGCAGCCATAATATGTGCAGCAGAATGTCTTAATGTATTTAATTCATCTTTATTTTTATCTTTCATTTAGATTTCTCTTTTATTATCAATAATCTAACATCTTAATTTTAAATTTAAACTTTTCTTCAATTTATTCAATAATAAATTCATATTTTTATCCACATCATAATTTGTTAAGGTTTTTTCATTACTATTATACATTAATCTAATAGAATAACTTATTTTATTGTATCCTATACTTAAATCATTTGAAAAAATAGATAACAAATAATACTTTTTTAAAATATCATTTGATTTCATAAATTTATTTATAATATTTTCTATATCTGAAAATTTTAAAGATTTATCAACTATTAATGATACATCTCTTCTTAAAAATGGAAATCTAGAAAATTTTCTGAAAAATTTTATTTTATCTTTTTTGTTAATATCAAAAAAATATTCTACATCTATTTCGAAAAAAAATATTTCATTTTTAAGGTTATCTTTTTCAGTAATATATGGAGCTAAAATACCAAACTGTCCAACATAATTGTCTTTATATTTTACAATAGATGTTTTCCATGGATGATAATAATTTGTAGGATTATTATTTTCTTCTATATTAAAATCTTTAGAAAAGTTTAAAATATTCTTTATTATTCCTGCTCCAAAAAAAAAGTTGTATTTTGGTTTAAATTTATATTTATTCCATTGCCACCAATTGTCCCAAACATCTCCATACATTATAACTGAAAAATATCTCCTTTCTCCTTTTTTATTAAAAATTTTTCCATATTCAAATAGAGATATTCTATTATATCCATAATCTAAATTTAATATTAAATTATTATAAAGTGAAGGTAATAAAGATGGTCTTAAGATTTCATTTTCTCTTGAAACTGGATTTAAAATTTTATAACAATATTCAATATTAAATTTTCTTAAATCTTCTATCTTTAAAAAACTATAATTTAAAACTTCATTAAATCCAAAATTTTTTAGCTTAACTCTAAATTCTTTTATTATATTGTTTTTATTAAATATAGAATTGGAATTATTGTTCACAGAGCTTATAGCAATACCTTTTTCTTCTAAATCTTGGATAATATCATATCCTTTTATTCTAATTATTTCTTCAATTATATCTATTTCATAATTTATATCTTTACGCCAAGAAGGCACTCTGCATATAACAAAATCTTCTTCACAATTATATTTAAAAATAATGCCTATATATTTAAGTATTTCAAATACTTCAGAAATAGTTATTTTACAGCCCAAAATTTTTTGTATCCTAGAAAATCTTAATTTTATATTCAAATTCTTTTTTAAATCAGGAGATAATCCATTTACTATTATTTTTTTACTTATATTACCTCCTGCTATTTCAATAATTAGATTTGCAGCTCTCCATGCGCTAAAATTTGATAATTTATGATCTACTCCCCTTGAAAATCTGTATGAAGCTTCTGTAACAATTTTTAAGACTTTTGAAGAATTTCTAACAGAAATTGGATCAAAAATAGCACTTTCTAAAAATAAAGTTCTAGTATCATTATCTATTTCAGAATTTTTTCCTCCGATTATTCCTGCTATGGATATAGGTTTATCAATATCCGCTATTACTAATATATCTTTACTAAGTATATATTTTTTATTGTTAATAGCTATTATTTTCTCAAGATTCTTTGCCTGTCTTATAAAAATTTCTTTTGAGGAAAATTTATCCATATCAAAAGCATGTAAAGGTTGTCCCGTTTCTAACATTACATAATTGGTAATATCTACGATATTATTAATAGATTTTATACCAATATTTTCAAGTGCATCTATGAGCCAAATGGGAGAAGGTTTTACTTTTACATTAGATATAATTATACCCATATATTTATTGCATAAATTAGATTCTAATTTGACAATATTTGAAATAGTCGCTATTTTTTTACTCTTTATATTTGGGAAATTTACTAATTTATGTAATTTTGTTGCTATTTCTCTAGCTAATCCTAAATAGCTTAGACAATCTCCTCTATTAGTTGGTATAGATATATCTATTATATAATCCTTGTTCATTTTTATAATGTTTTCTAAAGGAATACCTAATTTGGTATCTTTATCAAGAATTAAAACACCTGTAGATTTATTTTTTTTAATACCTAATTCATATTCTGAACATATCATTCCTTCTGAAAGCACACCTCTTATTTGCTTTTTTTTTATTGTAATAATATTTACGTTACTATTACATAATACTGCCCCATCTTTAGCTAAAACAACATTTTGCCCTAGCTTAATATTTTGGTCACCACATATTACTGAATATTCTGTATTACCATCTGTTAACTTACATATTAATAGTTTATTTGCATTAGGATGCTTTTTTAAACTTATAATTCTTACAACAATTACATTAGACCAAGATCTTTCAACTTTATTAATGCTAGAAACTTCAAAACCTAAAGATATTAAAATTTCCGATAAATTATTACTATTTAAATTATGATTTACAAATTTTTTAAAGAAATTATAAGAAAATTTCATTAGCTTTTGTTCCTATTTAAAACTGTTTTAAAAATCCTAAATTATTTTCATAAAACAATCTGATATCATTTATTCTGTGCTTTATCATTAATATTCTTTCTATACCTATACCAAAAGCATAACCATTATATTTTTCATAATCATAGTTTACAGATTTAAAAACATTAGGGTGAACCATTCCACAACCTAGTATTTCTATCCATCCAGAATTTTTGCATATTTTACAATAACTATTTTTATTACAATAAAAACATTTTATATCAACTTCAGCAGACGGTTCAGTAAATTGAAAATAAGAAGGCCTAAACCGTATTTCTAAACTTTTATCAAAAAAAATATCTATAAATTTTTTAAGAATAAACTTTAAATCAGTAAAGTTTACATTTTCTTCTACAACAAGTCCTTCTATTTGATGGAAAATTGGTGAGTGAGTAGAATCAGAATGCTCATTTCTATAAACTCTCCCAGGTACAATAACTTTAATTGGAGGATTTTGATTCTCCATAATATGAATTTGTACTGGAGATGTATGAGTTCTTAATAATTTTTCTGTGCCTTGGATATAAAAAGTATCTTGAATATCCCTAACAGAATGATTTTTAGGTATGTTCAATGCTTCAAAATTATACCAATCTGTTTCCATTTCGGGACCATCAGCAACAAAAAAACCTAATCCCTGAAAAATAGAAACTATATTATACATTGCATTCATAATAGGATGGAAACTACCTTCTAAAAACGGGAAATAAAAAACCGAGGAACAATCTATTGTTTCATTTTCTATTTTACTGATAGTATCAGATTTTTTTAATATTGCCATTTTTTTATTTATCTCATTAGATAAAATTTTTTTAGCTTTATTAGCTATTGCACCTTTTTTTTTTCTGATACTAATGTGATATTTAGACAAATTTCTTAAAATCTTAGTTAAAAGACCATTTCTTCCCAAATATTTTATTTCTAATCTTCTAAGAATTAAAACATCATTAATTGAACCAATCTCTTTAATTGTTTTTTCAACTATTTGTTCTATATTATCTATATTCATGTTTAATGTAGATTAATTAATTTTTTATTAGTAGCTTTTATAGAAATATCAGTTAATATTCTAAATGTTTCCATATCATTTATCGCAATTTCAGCTAATATTCTTCTGTTTAAAACTATATTAGACTTCTTAAGTCCTAAAACGAATCTATTATATGTAGTTCCCATTTCTCTTGCCTTAGCATTTATACGTACTATCCATAAACTTCTAAATTTAGATTTTTTATCTTTTCTATCTGTATACGCATAACTTAGAGATTTTCTAATTTGTTGAATTACCATTCTCCAACGATTTTTTTTAGAAGCATAATACCCCTTAGCTAATCTAAAAAATTTCTTTTTCCTTTGTCTAGTATATACACCACTTTTTACTCGCATATAAATCCTTTTATATTAAATATAAAAACAATTAAAAAGCATACGGCAAATTTTTTTTTATTATTTTAATATCTTGTTTTGAAATTATCACTAACTTTCTAGACAATCTATTTTGATTGCTAGAATCTCCAATTAAAAGATGCCTTTGTCCAGGTTTTTTAAATTTAACTTTTCCTTTACTTGTAATCTTAAAACGCTTCTTTGTACCACTATGAGATTTAAGTTTATACATTTTATTTTACCTTAATATCTTTATGTTTTTTAGGGCTAAGAATTAAAAAAATCTTAGATGTATTATTAGAATAATTTTTTAATTCTGAATTCGATATATCTATTAATTTACTTTTAATTTTTTCTAAAACTATATTCCCTAATTCTTTATGTTGTATTTCTCTACCTGAAAAAACAATTGTTATTTGTACTTTATTTCCAAAACTAATAAAATCTCTGGCACATTTTATTTTAATATTCAAATCATGTTCACTTATACGAGGCCTTATTCTGATTTCTTTAATTTGTAAATTTTTTTGCTTCTTTCTTATTTCCTTTTCTTTCCTTTCTTTTTCATACCTAAATTTAGAAAAATTAATGATTTTACAAACAGATACATTTCCCTTAAAACCTGCTGAAATTTCAACTAAATCTAAACCTACAGATTTAGCTTTAGACAATGCTTCATTTAAACTTACTATTCCTATCATCTGCCCTTTATTATCAATAAGTCTTACATTTTGTGATTTAATATAATGATTTATGCGAAACTTTTTATTTTCTACAAACGCCTCCTCACTTAGTTATTATTTTCAAATTTAATCCAAAGAAACAAATATAAATAGGCAGTGCAGGGATCGAACCTGCGACCACTTCCTTGTAGGGGAAATGCTCTCCCAAACTGAGCTAACTGCCTATTTTATCAAATTATTCATATTAAAAAATCCAACGGAACATATTATATATAATAAATTATTATTTGTCTTCAAAAACAAATTCTGACTTACCAATTCTTATAACATCTCCTAATTTAGCTCCCATTTTTTTTAATTCAAAATACAAGCCCATTTTTTTCAATATATTTTTATAGCGCATTAATGATTCAAATTCATTAAACATTGTCATTTCTGTTAATGTCTGAACTCTTTTTCCTTCAACTATAAAAACTCCATTTTTCTTATGAATCGTAAAATTAGCTTCATAATTGTATTCTCTAAATATTTGTTTTTTTCGTATTGAAAACGAATATTGTTTAGCATTGGTTGTTTCATCTATAAGCTGATTATTAATCTCTTTTAACAAATTACTTATACCTTTGCCTGTTAAAGCTGATATTTCAAGTAATTTTATTTCATTGAAACAGTGTTTCAATTCCTTAAACTTTTCTAAATTGGAATTTACTGAATCAATCTTATTCAATACTACTAATACACGTTTTTTATTTAAATATTTAGAATAACGAAGTAATTCTAAGTTTATTATGCAATAGTTTTTATATGGATCGTTTCCATTGAACCCATTAACATCTAGTAAATGTATAAGAATTTTAGTTCGTTCTATATGGCGTAAAAATTCATGTCCAAGTCCTTTTCCTTTATGTGCTCCTTTAATAATTCCTGGAATATCTGCAACAGTAAAACGCTTTTCATTAAAACTTGCTACTCCTAAGTTAGGAGTTAAACTTGTAAAAGGGTAATTAGCTATTTTAGGTTTTGATTTAGATATTCTAGTTAAAAGTAGAGACTTACCTGCATTAGGCATTCCTATTATACCAACATCTGCTATTAAACACAATTCAAGACTTAAATTAACTACCTCTCCTAGTGCTCCTTTTTCAGCTATTCTAGGCGCATTATGCTTGCTGGTTTTAAAAGCTGAATTTCCTCTTCCCCCTTTTCCGCCTTTTGCAATCAATATAATATCTTCGGAATTTATACAATCTGCAATTAATTTTTCGTTTTTAAAAACTAACGTTCCTAATGGAATCTTTATAATTAAATCCTTGCCATTTTTACCGAATTTATTATACGAACTACCTTTTTGTCCATCTGTTGCTTTTAATTTAGGTATATAAAATAAATCTTCAAGGGTCATTTTACTAGAGTCTCCTACCAAATAAACGCTGCCACCATCTCCCCCTTTTCCTCCATTAGGACCACCTAATGGTACAAATTTTTCTCTTCTAAATGATATACAACCATCACCACCTTTTCCGGCAATAATAGTCATACTAATTTTATCTACAAACATTAGAAACTAATTTTATTTATATTTTGTTTTTTAGTTTCTAAAACATTTACATAACATCTATTTTTAGCTTTTTTTACAAAAGATACAAAACCTGTTATTTTAGAAAAAATGGTATCATCTTTTCCTAGGCCTACATTCAAACCAGGATGATATTTTGTACCTCTTTGGCGTACTATAATATATCCTGCAAACACTTTTTGGTTTCCATATACTTTTACACCTAAACGTTTACCGCAAGAATCTCTGCCATTTGTAGATGAACCTTGAGCTTTAACATGCGCCATCAGTTGTATCCTCCTTAGTATCTAAAGTACAAATCTTTAAAATTTTTATTTCAGTTAAATTTTGACGATGCCCTTTAAGTTTTTTATATCCTTTTTTAGCTTTCTGTTTAAATACAAAAATTTTAGGAGATTTACTTTGAGAAATAACTTTTGCTGTTACTTTAATTTTATTTAGATAAGGAGTACCAATTAATATATTATTGCAATCAGACAACAATAAAACATTATTTAAACTAATTACTTCTCCAATCCTTATATGATTTAATTTTTCTACTAATATAGTTGAACCTTCTTCAACCTTATACTGTTTTCCTCCAGTTTCTATAACTACATACATTTGACTTACTCCTTTTTAATAGTTTATAATCTATAAAAACTATGTGATTTTGTCAATCTTAACAGATATCATCACTATAATACTTATATTCCTATTTCTAATTATATGTTTGAAATTATGACAAATAATTTCCATTCTAGTTTTTTATCAAAAAAAATAAGAAACAAAAGGAATACAACAATATGATAACTAATATCCTTAAACTCTCTGACAGAGTTAATAAAGTTAAAGTATCTCCAACTTTAGAATTAGATGCTAAAGTTAAAAAATTGAAACAACAAGGTATTGATATTATAAATTTTGGAGTAGGAGAGCCTGATTTCGATACTCCAAATAATATAAAAAAGGCAGCTATTTTAGCAATAAATAATGGATTTACTAAGTATTGTCCTGTTACTGGGACTTCAGAAATAAAAGAAGCTATTATAGAAAAGTTAAAAAGAGATAATAGTCTTGTTTATAAATCAAACGAAATAATAGTTTCTTGTGGAGCTAAACATTCTCTTTACAATCTTTTTCAAGCTATTTTAAATAATGGAGATGAAGTGATAATTCCATCTCCATATTGGGTTTCATATCCAGATATGGTTGTTTTAGCTGGTGGTAACCCAATTATATTAAAAACAGATGATACTTCAGGTTTTAAAGTTAATCCTAAAGATATAGAAAAACATATAACAGATAAAACAAAGGCATTTATAATAAATTCTCCTTCTAATCCTAGTGGAGTTACATACAATTATGAAGAACTAAAGAAAATTTCTGAAATATGTTTAAAAAACAATATACTAATTATATCTGATGAGATATATGAAAAACTTGTATTTGATGATTTTAAATTTACTTCTATAGCAGAAATTTCTGCTGAAACAAAAGAAAACACTATTATAGTTAACGGTGTTTCAAAAGCCTATGCCATGACTGGATGGAGAATAGGCTATGCTGTAGGTAATGAAAATATTATTTCTGCTATGAATAAAATACAAAGTCAATCTACATCTAATGCTACTTCTATTTCAATAAAAGCTGCAGTGGAAGCATTAAATGGTCCTCAAAATTCTGTAGAAATAATGAAAAAAGAGTTTGAAAAAAGAAGAAATTACATCGTTAAAAGATTAAACTCAATTAATGGTATTTCATGTAGAATTCCTGAAGGTGCTTTCTATGTTTTTCCTAATATAAAGAAATTCATTGGGTGTAATTTAAACAATAACGTACTTAATTCAGATATTGATTTTGCAAATTATCTTCTTGATATGTCTAATATTGCAGTTGTACCAGGTTCGGTTTTTGGTACTTGTGGTTATATTAGATTGTCTTATGCTACTTCTATGGAAAATATAGAACGTGGAATGAATAACTTAGAAAAAGTTTGTAAATAATAATTTATGTCTCCGTAGCTCAACTTGGATAGAGCAACTGCCTTCTAAGCAGTAGGTTGCGTGTTCAAATCACGCCGGAGACGAAGCATTATGGTGGTTGTAGCTCAATCAGGTAGAGCATCGGTTTGTGGAGCCGGATGTTGCGGGTTCAAATCCCGTCAGCCACCCTTTATTTTATAATCAATTATATGGAGGGATAACTAATGAATCCTTTTCTAAAAAATGATTTTTTAAATTCTTCATTAAGAAGTAAAAATTATGATAATATGACAATAACTGGAACAATAAATAGTATTGCAATATTATTTGTTGTGTTAATATTGGGTTTTTTTTGTTCTTGGGTACATTATAAAATAGTAAGCACGTTGGTAATACCAATTTTAATTGTTACTTTTATGTCTTCTATTATCATAATTTTTAAAAAAAATATTTCAATATTTTTAGCTCCTATATACACTTTTTGCGAAGGTCTTATGATAGGATTGCTCTCTTTATATTTTGAAAAATTTTTTAATTATAAGGGACTCATATTAAATACTGTTTTTCTTACATTTAGTATTATGTTATGCATGCTTACAGCTTATAAAAGTGGTTTGTTAATAGCTACTAATAGGTTTAGAAAAGCCGTAATACTTTCCATGTTTGCTATATCAATAGTATACGTTATTGATTCCATTATTAATTTTTTCTGTGGCTCTAATTTGCAATATATTCATAACTATTCTGGTATTAGTATATTTGCAAGTATTATTATAATTATAATTGCTGCTTTTAATTTTATATTAGACTTTGATTTAATTGAAAATACTGCAAAGATGGGCGTGCCTAAATATATGGAATGGTATGCAGCGTTTTCTTTTATGACTACCTTTGTATGGCTATATTTTGAAGTATTAAGACTATTTTTAAAATTTAGAAATGATAAGCTGAATTAACACTATTTTAAATATTTTTATTGTTATAAACAAACGAACGGGGATGACGGGATTCGAACCCGCGATCTCTGCCTTGACAGGGCAGTGTGTTAAGCCAGCTACACTACATCCCCAAAAATTTATAATTTTCTATTTAATGCTAATAAAACTGCTTCAACAATATTTTTACTTTTTAGCTTAAATTTAAATAATAATTCATCACTACTGCCAGATTCTCCAAATCTATCATTTATACCAATCATTTCAATAGGAATTGATAATGTTTTTCTGGTAATAATTTCAGAAACAGCAGAACCCAATCCTCCGTATATTTGATGTTCTTCTGCTGTAACTATAGCACCGCAGTCATTGGCAGCTTTTATAATTACTTCTTCATCTATTGGCTTTATTGTATGAATATTAATAACCCTTGCACTAATATTTTGTTTTTTTAGAATACTTGCTGCAACTAATGATTCATACACCATAATACCACATGATATTATAGCAACATCTTTTCCATTTTTCAAAATATTTGCTTTTCCAATTTTGAATACACTGTTCTTATTAGTAATAATTGGAGTATTATTTCTCCCATATCTTATATATACAGGCCCTTTTAATTCAGCACTTTCTAGTACTGCTTTTTTTGTTTCAAAATAATCACATGGACAAATCACAGTCATTCTAGGAATACATCGCATTATAGCTATTTCTTCTAAAGCTTGATGTGTAGCTCCATCATACCCTACAGTAATACCAGAATGAGATCCACCTATTTTTACATTTAAATTAGAATAACATATATTAGTTCTTATACCTTCCCAAGATCTTCCTGATGCAAAAATACCATAAGTAGCAATAAATGGGATAAATCCTGCAATAGCAAGACCTGAAGCTATACCTACTAAATTAGTTTCTGCAATCCCAACATTAATAAATCTTTTAGGAAATAATTTAGAAAATTTTTCTAAACCAACAGACGTACTAGTATCTGCTCCTAATACAAAGAGTTTATCATTTTGTTTCCCTAATTCCACAAGAGCATCACCAAAACCAAATCT
Organism: Endomicrobium sp.; assembly: GCA_031262885.1. Classification (GTDB taxonomy): domain Bacteria; phylum Elusimicrobiota; class Endomicrobiia; order Endomicrobiales; family Endomicrobiaceae; genus Endomicrobiellum. The sequence continues at coordinate 98,235 of JAISGV010000003.1, read as the reverse complement.
AGTTTCTTTTTTTAAAAAATATTCCATAAGAATTGACCCTCTATTTAATATTTTTAATTATAATTTCACAAAATGTTTTGTAATCTATTTCTTTTATCTTGATAAGATTTTTTGCTATTAATTCAACATTTTTCCAATTTTTTATTAAGATATTTTTTACATTATTATGACATAAATTAATTATATTTATTACATCATTGCTAAGTTTATCTTTTATTTTAGTAGAACCCACATTTGAACAAATGATATTTCCTATAATGTTATTATTTCCCATGCCAAATTTATAAACCATATCGTTAGCAATGGACATAGCACATTCCAAATCTTCTACTACGCCAGTAGATGTTGTGTTGTATTTGATTTTTTCTGCAACATATCCTGCCAAAGAAAACATAATGTCTGCAACTAATTCTTTTTTACACTTACTATGTAGTTCCCTTTTATATGAAAAAAAAACATGTCCCAAAGATGTCCCATAAGTTTTTAATGTAATCTTTAATAATTCTTTATTAGGATGAACTAAATATAATGCTATAGCATGTCCTGATTCATGATAAGCTAAACGTTCTATTTCTTCATTACTTAAATTTAAATTTGTTTCTATTCCAAAATTTATTCTTTCTATTGCTTTAAATAAGTCTGCAATTTCGATAACATTGTTTTTTTTTCTTTTTGCAATTAAAACTGCTTCAGTTATTATATTTTTAATATCTGCAGGAGATTTATAAATAGTTCTTTTAACTAATTCATTTATATTAAACTCCATTTTGGAATCAATGTTAATGTTTTTAACTCTGTTTAAGTAGAACTTAAATAGTTCTTTTCTTTCATCTGAATTAGGTAATCCTATATTAATTTTTTTGTCAAAACGGCCTGCTCTTAATAAAGCTGTATCTAAATTCTTTTCATCTACATTAGTTGCCGCTATTACAAAAATATTATTGTTTATATTTTTTATCCCATCCATTTCAACAAGTAATTGATTTTGTGTACCATTTATTTCTTCTGAAATATATCTATTGAAAATTACTCTTTTCCTACCTATAGTCTCTATTTCATCTATAAAAATTATACAAGCTTTATTATTAAAATAAGCGTATTCTCTGGCTTTTTTAAAAAGAGATCTTATTCTACTTGCTCCTACACCTATAAACATTTCTACAAAATCACTACCAGAAACAGATATGAAAGGTAAATTACATTCTGTAGCAATTGCTTTTGCAATTAATGTTTTACCACAACCTGGAGGTCCCATTAACAAAATTCCTTTATAAATTTCAATATTATTTTTTGTATATTTTATAGAATTGATAGTTTCTAATATTTCTTTTTTTGCCATAGTTAAACCTATAATATCACTAAAAAATACTTTTTTATAATCACTGTTTAGTTTTTTAAAGTTGCTATTGGTTATATTTTTTTTATAAACAATTAGAACGAATATAATAGAACTCACAGTTGAACATAATAACGTAAATAATAATTGTATGGGCATTGTATAAAGAGTTATTATTCTATCAAAATAGTTTATTTTGTTTACACAATAAACAGATAAGTAAATTAAACTAAATAAAGTAACAATAACAACTACCAACATTTTATTTTTATATAAAATCAGTTTAAATTTGTGCATTTTATTGTTAATCTAATAAATTAAGCTGTTTATTACATTATTTATTAATAATATCCTTTTTTATTATTTCTAGTTTTTCATTTAACTCGTATATTATAGGAGTTGCTGTAGGAATATTTAAATTTATTATATTTTTTTTATTAATGTTTTCGATATATTTTATTAAAGCTCTAAGACTATTACCATGAGCGACTATAATAACTTTCTTATTTTTTTTTATATTTGGTACTATATTTTTTTCCCAAAAAGGAACAACTCTTTTTACTGTATCTTTTAAAGATTCTGTTAATGGAATTTTTTTCTCAGGAATTTCTAAATATTTTTCTTCTTTGCCTGGATATCTATGGTCAAATTTTTCTATAGGTAATGGTGAAATATCATAACTTCTACGCCACAGATTTACTTGATTTTTTCCATGTTTTTTTGCAGTTTCGTCTTTGTTTAATCCTTGTAAGGCTCCATAGTGTCTTTCATTTAATTCCCAATTTTTTATTACTGGTATCCATAATAGATCCATAATGCTAAGAATATTCCACAATGTTTTTATTGCTCTCTTAAGTACAGATGTATAAGCTAAATCAAAAGAGTATCCCATTTTCTTTAATTTTTTCCCTACAAGTATTGCTTCTTTACATCCATCTTTTGATAAATCGACATCTGTCCAACCTGTAAATTTATTTTCTTTATTCCATATACTCTCACCATGTCTTACTAATACAATTTTATACATTATGCTATTCTCCTAAAAAAAACTATATAACTTATATAATATTTTATTTTGAATTTGTCAAAATATGTTAATTATATTGGATTTTATATTTCACAATAATATAAAATTTTAATATGAGATATTTTTATATAAATCCTAAAAATATCAAAGAAAAAAAAGTTTTCTTTGATTGTGAAAAAACTCATCACATACGTAACGTTTTACGATTAAAAATTAATGATAGTATATTACTTTTTGATGGAATAGGGAACTATTATGAAGCAAAAATTTCTTGTATTAATAAAAAAAGTATTATAGGAATAATAATAGCTATAAGACGACTCCAATCTTCTAAATTAAAAATTAAACTTTTTATAGCACTACCGAAAGGTAATAGATTAAAATGGCTTGTAGAAAAATGTGCAGAACTAGGAGTTTCTAAAATAATACCTATTAAAACAAACAGAAGTACAAAAATTAATTTTTCAGAAAATTTTTTTAAGAAATATATGAATATTTCTATAGCAGCTAGTGCACAATGTAGAAGGTTAGATATTATGGAATTAGAAAAACCCATGGATTTTATTTCTGCATGCCAAAATGCTTACTATAAATCATTTAAAAAAAAATCTATTAGTATTTTATCTTGGGAATGTGAAAAAAAATTAAACATAAATAATATATTATCTAATTGTATTTTACCTATGGAAGCAAATGTATTCATAGGTCCAGAAGGTGGTTTCAGTAGTAAAGAAATAGATATTGCTAAATCTTTTAATATCTATACTGTGACTATTAGTAACAATATTTTGAGAGTTGAAACCGCTGCTATTGTTTCTGTAGCTTTAGTTATAAATCATTTTAAAGGACTATAATTAATTATGTATTATTATATACATACATTTGGTTGTAAAGTAAATCAATACGAATCTCAACTTATTAATGAAATTTTTGAAGATTTGCAATTTGATAAGGCTTTATTTCCAGAAAATGCCAATATTATTATTGTAAATTCTTGTACTGTTACAGCAAACGCTGATAAAAAATGTAAATCCTATTTAAAAAAAATATCAAGACTGCCAAACAAACCTAAAATAATATTAATAGGATGTATTACAAAAAGTTATGCCATTAGTGAGATAAAGTCTTTATTTCCTAATATTCTTGTAAAGGATAAAGAAGATTTTTTTAGAGAAAAAAAAAGTATTAAAAGTTTTGATAAACATTATCGGGCATTTCTAAAAATCCAAGATGGATGTAAAAATTTTTGTAGTTATTGTATAATTCCTTATATAAGAAGTACACTTTGGAGTAAGAATCAAGATAGAATAATTTCTGAAATAGAACAACTCGTAAAAAATGGATATTCGGAAGTAGTTTTAACTGGCATAAATATAGGAGAATATAAAACAGGAATATCAAATCTTTTAAAGAAAATAGTAAAAATACCTTTAGATTTTAGAATTAGATTATCTTCTATTGAATTAAATGCAATAGATAGTCACTTTGTTAATATTATGAAATTAAATCAAAAAAAATTGTGTGCTCATTTACATATACCTATTCAATCAGGGAATAATAATATATTAAAAGAAATGGGGAGACGTTATTCTACAGAAAAGTTTAAAAACATAATTAACGAACTTGTAAAAGTTTTACCCAAATTAGCTGTTACTACAGATATTATTACTGGATTTCCTGGAGAGACAGAAGAACAACATCGTGGTACTTGTGATTTAATAAAAAAAATTCCATTTGCAAGATTACATATTTTTAAGTACTCTGATAGAATAGGAACAAAAGCATATTCATTAAGTAATAAAATAAGCTTAGATAGTATTCGGAAAAGAGCGTATGAATTAAGAAAAATAGATAAACAAAAAAGAAAAAAATTCATAAAAGACAATGTAGGAGAAATAAGAAAAGCAATTAAAATTAGTAAAGATAAAGTTTTAACTGATAATTATATAACTGTAAAAATGCACCCAATTAATAATAAAGGTATATTCAGAGTTAAAATTACAAAAGATTCTATAATATAAATAATATTTTTACTTTCTTTTATAAAATGGTTTATCTATAATAAAAATATCCTTTTTTAACTTATGTATTTCTGCTTTTAATGTGTTGTTTTTATGTAATGTAATTTCTTTTTCTGAATTAATAAGAGCCATACCTATAGGTAATTTTAAAGTAGGAGAAAAAGTACCACTTGTTACATAACCTATTTTCTTATTATCCAAAAAAATTTTATCTTTATTTCTTGCAATTCCTGATATACATTTAAAAGCAATAAGTTGTTTTTTTTGTTTATCTTTTTGTTTCAGTAAAATATCTTTTCCTATAAAATTAACGTCCCAATTTATTAAATTACAAAATCCTGTATCAATAGGAGTTATATTTTCGTCTATTTCGTGGCCATATAATGGCATACAACATTCAAGTCTTAAAGTATCACGACAACCTAGACCACATGGTTTTATATTATGTAAAATTAATTTATTCCATAAAATTGCAGCAAATTCATTTGATATGAAAATTTCAAAACCATCTTCACCTGTATATCCTGTTCTGGCTATTTTACAAAACTTAGGTTCTATAGATTTAATTTCTAAATCTAATATTGAATAATATTTCATACTTAATATATTTGAATTTAGATTTAATATATTATTTAAATTCTCAGAGCTTTTAGGCCCCTGTAAGGCTATTATACTAATTTCATTACTAATATCTTCTATAGTAACTTTATCTAATTTTTTAGTGTTTAACCATTGTAAAATTTTATATGAATTTCCTGCATTTACGACAATCATATATTCATTACTATATAGTTTATAAACTATAATATCATCTTTTATCCCGCCTAATTCATTTAAAATCATGGAATATCTTGCTTGGTTATTATGCAAATTAACTATATTCCCTACAGTAATATAATTTAAAAACTTAGCTGCATTTTCTCCTAATACTTTAAAAACACTCATATGAGATATATCAAACATTCCCATATTAGTTCTAATAGAATTGTGCTCGTCAATTACTGAAGTATAAAATATTGGCATTTTCCATCCATTAAATTCTACAAATTTTGCATTTAATTTTTTATGGATTTCATATAGAGATGTTTTTTTTAACATTCTTAAAATTCCTTTTTTTTATTTTTTGGTAAATCTGTACATTCATTAAAGGCTTCTTCATAAGCATTTAATAAACATTCATTAAAAGATGGATGAAAAAAAGTTTCTCTTTGTATATATTTTATTCCACTTTTTAGAATTTGAGAAGCTGTACATATAATCTCATCAGCATATGATCCTATTATCCAAAAACCTAAAGGTTTTTTACTAGATTTATCAACAGCACATTTGACAAAACCAGTTCGTTCGAATTCAATAGCAGCTCTACAACTTGCCGTTAATGGAAATTTACCAAAAATTACGTCTTTATACTGTGAAAATCCAGATATTTTAACTGAAGCACTTATAGGTATTGAAAAAATTACCTGTGGAATTATAGAATTATCAAGAGATATACAATGCCCTTTAATTATATTTTTTGCTACTATAACTCCTTCGTTTTGTGCTGTATATGCTAATAAATTTCTACCAGTTATGTCGCCTATAGCATAAATATTTTTAATATTTGTACAACAAAATTCATCTGTTTCTATAAATCCTTTTTTATTAGTTTTCAAACCGATATTTGTTAAACTTAAATCAGATAATGGTTTTCTGCCAATTGTTACTAATATTTTTTCAAATTCATTTATTTTATTTAATGCGTTATTACAAGATGTTATTATATTAACTCCTGATCTTAATAAATTCTTAGAAATTTCGTCAGAAATTTCTAAATCTTCTTTTGCTAATATTCTATTTTCAGTTTCAGTTAAAGTAACCTGACATCCAAATCCTGAAAATATTGTGGCTAGTTCTATTCCTATTACTCCTGCCCCTATTATTAACATATTTTTAGGAATTTTAATAAGGCTTAAAGCCTCTGTAGAATTTATAAATTTTGGATCATTTGAATTATTATCTATTATTTTTAACGGTTCACTACCTGTTGCAATAACAATATTGTCTGCTGAAATTTCATAAATATTGTTTTTATTGTAAATTAGTAGGTTATTCTTATCTTTGAATTTCGCATGTCCATATATTATATCTATAGAATATGAATCTAAAATCTTTATCATGCCTTGTCTAAGGTTATAAATGCTTTTGTTTTTTTTCAGAATAATATCTTGAAATTTTACAGGTTCTTCTAAAAAAGTTTTAAATCCATAATAATTAGCTTTTTTAATATTTTTTTTTATTTTTAAAGAATTCCATAAAAATTTAGTTGGTATACACCCAGTATTAAGACATGTTCCTCCTATTAAATATTTCTCCACTATAGCTATTTTTGCTCCAAGTTGAGCCATCTTAACTGCAGCTGTAAATCCTCCAGGTCCTGCTCCTATAACAATAATATCATAATGCCCTAGACTCATTTTGTCTCCTATGCTTTTTCAATATTTCATGTAATATGCAATTAATATTTACTAATTTAATATTTCCTCTGGTATCAGATCTTAATTTTAATTCTACATTATTATTAAGAAGATTTTCAGAATTTATAATAATTCTATAAGGTATGCCTAATAAATCTGCATCTTTAAATTTTACTCCTGATCTTTCTTCTCTGTCATCGATTAAGACATCTAATCCTACTAAAGACAATTCTTTATATATTTTTTCAGTAATATTTAATATTTGTTTATCATTATAAGTAATGGGGATAATTATTACATGAAATGGAGCAATATTATATGGCCAAATTATTCCATCTTTATCATGATGTTGTTCTATTATAGTTGCAAGCACCCTTGCAATACCTATCCCATAACATCCCATAATAATTAGCTTTTTTTTTCCATTTGTATCTAAATATTTAGTATCAAATAATTTGGAATATTTATCTCCAAGTTTAAAAGTATGCCCTATTTCTATTCCTTTATAAAATTTTAGTTTTTCTTTTTTACATTTTGGACAGATATCTTGTTTTGTTACATTTCTTAAATTTAATATAGAATCAACTTTATAGTCTCTATTATAATTTATATTTTTTACATAATTATTTTTATTTATTTTAATAATTGCATTCTTCATTTTTGTTAATGAATAATCAGCTAGAATTTTAGTTATATTATCATATTTATTATTAAATCCTATAACCAATTTATTATTAACAATATTTACAACTAAAGATTCATATATATTTTTACTAGCAATTGTTAATTTAGTTTCACTAAAAAATTTTTTAAGTTTCAATTCATTTATTTCATGATCATATCTGAGTAATATTAATACTAAAATATTATCTACAATATATATCGATATTTTTATAAATTTTGTAATTGAAACATTTAAGAAATTAGCTATGGATATTGTGGTGTCTAAATTATTAGGAATAGACAATTTCTTTATCTCTTCAAGTTTCTCATCTTCATTAGATTGTATAAAATAGTCGGCTTTTTCATGACTAGCCCCATATTTACAATTATTGCACCAAACAAAGTTTTCTTCTCCAGAATCAGATTTTGCTATAAATTCATGAGAGCTAAATCCTCCTATATCGCCGGAACAGGCCTTTACTACTTTAAAATCTATATTGCATTTTCTGTATATTTTATTGTATGAGTTTAAAACTATTTTGTAATATTTATTCAAGTCTGATTCAGTTTTATGAAAAGAATACGCATCTTTCATCAAAAACTCTCTAGAGCGTATTATTCCGAAACGTGGACGTATCTCGTCTCTAAATTTTGTACCAAACTGATACAACATAATAGGTAATTGTTTATAAGAGTTAATTTCTCGTTTTATTAAATTAGTTACTACCTCTTCTGCAGTAGGAGTAAGACACAATTCATTATTCCTTCTATCTTTTAGTTTAAACAATTCTTTGCCATAAGAATTCCATCTATTGGTTTTCATAAGTAAATTTTTAGAAGTGAGTAATGGTAATATTATTTCTTGACCATTTATTAAATTCATTTCTTTTCTTATTATATTTTCAATTTTTCGTAATACTATTACACCAATAGGTAAAAACTCGTAAATGCCTGATGCAATTCTATGCAACATTCCAGCCCTTATCATTAAACTCATAGATAATATATCAATATTAGCTGGAGCTTCTTTACGAGTAGGAATTAGCATTTTTGAAAAAAGCATGTTTTTACTAACCTCCACTTTAAAACTTTTTATAGAAATAGTTGATTTATATAATATAATGCAGGAGCAAGAAATATATATGAATCAAATCTGTCTAATAAACCACCATGTCCTGGTATAATCTTACTAGAGTCTTTCACTTGGCCATCTCTTTTAATTAAGGACTCGGAAATATCAGAAAATTGTCCAATTATTGTAATTATAAACCCCAAAATTATATATTTCCATGTAGGAAATGTATTTTTAAAAAAATAATGTAAAACAATAGTTGTTATAACTCCTACTGCAATTCCTGAAATACATCCTTCAATAGTTTTATTTGGACTTATATTTTTAGCAAGTTTATATTTCCCAAAATTTGATCCAATAATATAGGAAGTTGTATCAGAAATCCATGTAACTACAAAAATTAATAATGTAATCTCTAAGCCATTATGTGAATTTCTAATATAAACCATATGCATTAATGCCATTGGAATAAAAAAAGCTCCTATAAAAGCTATTGCTATTCTTGACATTGACAAGTTTGGTGTTCCTAGAATAATTTCATAAGCAAATAATATAAAAAGTATTAATGTTAAAGTTAGAATAAGACTATTTTTTAAATCAAAAAAATAAGAAAATATAAAAAATAATGTTGATATAATTAGAACTATTGAATTATATATATTATATTTTTTCATAATTAATAGATATTCATAAACACACAATATAGATATCATAAAAATCATAATATAAAATATATTGTCTCCATAATAAACAGATACAAGTATTATAGGTATAAATATTATTGCTACTAATGATCTTGTTATTAAAGACTTCATTATTTTATTTTTTTTGGTTTTAATCCACCAAAACGTCTTTCTCTTTTTTGATATTCTAATATAGCTTTTTTAAAATCTTGTTCAGTAAAATCAGGCCAAAATTTTCTTGTTATATAAATTTCTGAGTAAGCTATTTGCCATAACAAAAAATTTGATATTCTAAATTCTCCAGAAGTTCTTATAAGTAAATCTGGATCAGGTTGGCCTGAAGTATACAAAAATGAAGAAACTATTTTTTCAGTAGGATTTTTAATACCTCTTTTAAACATTTTTTTAAATGCGTGTATTAATTCTTGTCTAGAACCATAATTTAATGCCATGTTTAATTCAAGCTTTACTTTTTTAGGTATAATAGAACAAACTTTATTAATTTCTCTCCTAATACTAACAGGAAATTTAGATAAATCGCCTAATATTCTTAATCGTATTCCCGAATTATGCAATTCATAGATTTCTTTTTTCATAAAATGCGATAATAATAAAAACAGATAATTTATTTCATTGTAGGGACGTTTCCAATTTTCTGTAGAAAAAGCATATAATGTTAATATTTTTATACCTAGTTTATTTGCAACTCTAATTATTCTTTTTACAGTTTCAACTCCATATTTATGTCCTAAAATTCTAGGAAGTGATTTTTGTTCTGCCCATCTACCATTCCCATCCATTATAATTGCTACATGACTAGGCAACAAAATAATATCTCTCTCTTTTTAGGAAATAGCATTTATAGGACATGAAGCTGAACATATACCACAATTAGAACATAAATTCTCATCTATAATGTAACTGTTTCCTTCTTGTTTTATAGCTGATACAGGACAACTGCTAATACATGTTCCGCAACAAACACAAACATTAGAATCTATTTTATATGCCATAATAATATTCTCCTATAAATATATTTGTTTATAAATTATATAAATGTAATCTCTTTTTCTTTATTGATTATCATATCATTTATCTTTTTTGTATAATGATCTGTAAGTTTTTGACTTTCTAATTCGTATCTTTTCTTTTCATCTTTATTTAAGAATTTACTTTTCTCTAATTTTCTAATCTTTTCAATTAAATCTCTTCTTTCATTTCTAATAATTATTTTACATTCTTCTGCTAGTTTATTTATATATTTAATAGTGGATTGACGCTTATTCTCATTTAATGGTGGTACAAAAATACGTATTACTTTACCATTAATTATAGGGTTAAATCCTAAATCAGATTTAATAATAGCTTTTTCTATTAATTTTAAATGCGAAATATCCCATGGAATTATTTCTATTGTTTTTATATTTATAATATTAACACTAGCAATTTTATTAATTTGTACTATTGAACAATTAATTTCTACATTTATATTATTTATTATTGCCGAATCAGCTTTTCCTATTTTAATTAACGTTAATTCACGATTTAATTTTTTTATAGTTTTTTCCATATTATTTTTCGATACAGATATTATTGAATATTGATCTAGCATATATAACTTATGCCTCCACTATAGTTCCTATTTTTTTCCCACTTAAAATCTTCCATAAATTCCCATCTTCATAAAAATTAAAAACCACAATTGATATATTAGTTTGCATACATAATGAAAATGCTTCCGCATCCATTATTTTTAAATGTCTTCTTAATGCTTCTTTAAAAGTTAATGAAGAAAATTTTATTGCATTTTTATTTTTTTTAGGATCAGTATTATAGACACCATCAACTCTTGTTGCTTTTAATAACATGTCTGCATCTATTTCAGCTGCTCTTAAAGCCGCCGTGGTGTCAGTAGTAAAAAATGGATTACCTGTACCTCCTGCAAAAATAACTAAACTTCCTTGTTCTATACTTTTTATAACATTTTCTATTCTAAAATCTTCAACAAAACTTGAAACTCCATTAGCTGAGAAAACTTTAGATCTTATTCCTATTTTCCATAGAGCATCATTTAACGCTAATGCATTCATAACAGTTGCTAACATTCCCATTTTATCGGCTGTTACTCTATTAATAAATTTATCTGCACCACGCCAAATATTTCCCGCTCCAATAACTATTGCTAGTTGAATTTTGTTATTTACAGCTATTTTAATTTCATTAACAGTTCGTAAAAGGCTACTTACATTTATTAAAGATGAAGATCCAGATAAAGACTCACCTGATAACTTTAATAGTACTCTTTTTACAAACATAACATTACTCTTCTCCAAGTTTAAATCTTATAAAACGTTTAATGACAATGTTTTCTCCAACTTCAGAAATTAGTTTTGAAATTAAATCTTTTACTTTTTCTCTACCTGTAACGTCTCTAATATATGTTTGTTCGTATAAACATACTTGACTATAAAATTTTTCTATTTTGCCTTTTATAATTTTATCCGAAATATTTTTATTAATTTTTTTGGCGATTATTTGAGTTTTATAAATTTCTTTTTCAGATTCTATAATATTAAAAGGAACATCTTCACGTAATATATAAATTGGCGAAGCAGCTGCTATTTGCATTGCGATTTCCTTAGCTAAATTTCTAAACTCTTTTGTTTTAGCGACAAAATCAGTTTCGCAATTCATTTCAAGCAAAACTCCAATAGTTCCCTTTCCATGTATATATGAACATACAATTCCTTGCTTAGTAGTTCTTTCTAATTTATTTAAGGATACAACTTTACTTTTTTCTCTAAGCCACTTACAAGCTTTATTCAAATCATTATTAGATTCTTTCAAGGCTATTTTACAATCCATTATACCAACACCTGTAATTTTTCTTAGTTCTGCAATGAGTTTAACTGACATTATAATCTTAAATCTCCTATTACATTTAATAAAAATTAGTTTACATTTTTTTTATATTTGACTCATTTTCTAAATCTTTTTTCTTAAGCAAAATATTTTTACCTTCTATGATAGAATCTGCTACTATCGAACAAAAAAGTTTTACAGCTCTTATTGCGTCATCGTTACCTGGTACAGGATAATCTATTAAATCAGGATTGCAGTTTGTATCACATATTGCTATTATAGGTATTTTTAATTTTCTAGCTTCTAACACGGCTGTATGTTCCTCATGTGGATCTATAATAAAAATTAGAGAAGGAAGTTCTGTCATTTCTTTCAGTCCCTCTAATCCTCGTTCTAGTCTAAATCTTTCTCTTTTTATTTGAGATTGTTCTTTTTTTGAAATAGAGTTGAAAATATCGCTACGTTCTAACTTATTTATCTTCTTGTATTTTGTTATTGATTTTTTTAGAGTGTCAAAGTTAGTCAGTGTTCCTCCAAGCCATTTTTCTGAAACAAAATATGAACCACAACGTAAAGCTTCTTCTTTTATTGGTAATTTGGCCTGTTTTTTTGTACCTATAAATAAAATACTTTTACCATTTGAAGCAAAATCTCTAATAAGTTTACAATTTTTTTTCAATTCTCTTAATGTTTTTTGCAAATCAATAATATGAATTTTACTGCGTGTACCAAAAATAAACTTGGACATTTTTGGATTCCATCTTCTAGTTTGGTGTCCAAAATGAACACCCGCTTCAAGTAAAATTTTCATTGTAATATTCATGACACTATCTCCACATTTATTGTATAAATATGAATTATGAATTATCTTACAAAATCAACAGCATTTTGAAAAATTATTTTCCCTAAACCATATTTATTCTTTAAATTAATATTAAATGGATATTGTATATTAAAAATAAACCTTTCCGGATGAGGCATAAGCCCCAAAATATTACCATCTTTGTTACAAATACCTGCTATTTGCTCTACAGATCCATTGGGATCTAATGGATAATTAGGTAGATGTTCACCATCTTTTGTTGTATATTTAAATACAATTTGTTTATTTGTATTTAAAGTGTTTAAAACTATTTTATCTTTAGGTATAAATTTTCCTTCCATGTGAGCTACAGGTAAACTAATTATTTTAGGCAAATTTTTTGTCCATAGACAATTACTATTTTGTAAGACTTTTAAATAAACCCATCTACACTCAAATTTACCAGAATCATTATAATATAAAGTCGTTATTTGCTTAAAAAGTTTTGGATCTGGCAATAACCCCATTTTAACTAGAACTTGAAATCCGTTACATATTCCAATTATAGGTCTTCCACTTAATGAAAATTCTCTTAGTTCGTCACCTAATTTATTTTTAATTTCATTAGCTAATATCTTCCCGGAAGCTATATCATCTCCATAAGAAAATCCACCTGGAAAAACAAGAATATCATATTCAAAAAATTTCCTCTTGTTTTCCATAATATTATTAATATGTAATTTTTCAACTTTTGCTCCACATACTTCAAAAGCAAATAAAGTTTCATAATCACAGTTAGTTCCAGCTGTTCTTAATATTAATACTTTGCATTTAGTCATTTAACAACCACCAATTTTTTATTATAAAAAAGTGCAAATTAGAATGTATTATTTTTCCAAGCACTTAATAAACTAGATATACTTTCTTGAACTTTTATCATACTTTTTTTACTTTCAAATATTACATTTTCATTATTACTTACATACCCTATTTTAGAACAACATGTTCCATTAAAAATTTTTATAAATTCTATTTCTTTCTCAGGTTTAACTTCTATTATAAATCTTCCATTAGATTCTGAAAATAATTTTTCGCTTATAGTCATATTTTTATCAGTCACAATATCATCAATATTTATAAAAGCACCTTTCCTAGATGAAAAAGCCATTTCACTTATAGCAATTGCTATTCCTCCTTCTGAACAATCATGACAAGATTCTACTAAACCATTACAAATAGCCTTATAAATTCCATTCATTATTTTTTTTGATTCATTAGGATATACTTTTGGAACTACGCCTTCGTTAATATTTCTTATTTTTGAAAATATGGTTCCACCTAATTCATTTCTAGTAACTCCTAAACTAAATATTAAATTTCCAGGATTTTTAAATGGAACTGTAACAGTATTTTTTATGTTATCAACTATTCCTATTGCAGATATTAATAATACTGGAGATATAGAATATTTTTTATTATTTACAGAGTATTCGTTATTTAAACTGTCTTTACCTGATATAAATGGGATTTCAAAAGCTTTTGACATATCATAACATGCATTTACAGCACAAACTAGACTTCCTAATACTTCTTCATTATTAGGATTACCCCAACAAAAATTATCTAGTAAAGCCATTTTTTTTATATTACCTCCAACAGCAACAGAATTTCTTAAGGCTTCTTCAATAACCGATGTTGCCATATCATAAGTGCTAATTTTTCCATATTCTATATTTATACCATTAGATAATACAATACCTTTTTTAGTATGCTTAATAATAGTATATGGAAATATAACACTAGCATCACCAGGCCCATAATCTAAATTTAAATCGCTACCTTGTAATGGTTTTATAATGGTTTGTCCTTGAACTTCATGATCATATTGTCTTATAATCCACTCTTTAGAACAAACATTGGGATCACTTAATAAAATTCTTATAAGCTTCCCAATTTCAGAAGCTTGCTTAATAATAATTGATTTTTGCTGTTTTTCTTTTTTTCTTGTATATAATGCAGAAAGTATAGGTTTTGGTAAACCGTTATGTAAAAAATCCATATCAAGATTTGCTATCATTTCATCATGATAACTTAATTTTAATTTCTTATCATTTGTAAATTCACCTATAAAAACCGCTTCAACGTTTTCTTTCTTAAATATTTTAATAATTGCATTTTCATTTTTCTTAGGTACAACAAGTACCATCCTTTCTTGAGATTCAGAAATCCAAATTTCCCAGGGTTTAAGACCATAATATTTTAACGGTATCTTATCAATATGCACTAAAGCACCAGTTTTATTAGCCAATTCCCCTATAGCACTAGATAACCCTCCTGCTCCACAATCAGTTACTGCTGTATAAAGCTCTAAATCTCTAGCTTGTAACATAGCATCTAAAACCTTTTTTTCTACTATTGGGTTTCCTATTTGTACTGCACTTAGATTAGATTTTTGATCTAAATATATAGAAGAAAAAGTAGCCCCATGTATACCATCTCTTCCTGTTTTTCCTCCAATTAATAATATTAAGTCTCCTTGATTTACTGTTTTCTTGATTTTACTTTTAGGTATTATTCCAACAGTCCCACAATAAACAATTGGATTAGCAATATAACTATTATCAAAGCATACGGCACCATTTACTGTAGGAATCCCCATTTTATTTCCATAATCTCTTATACCTGCAATAACTCCATTTATAATCCTTTTAGGATGATGTGTTCCTTTTGGAATATCTGAATCTTTTACATTTTTATTACCGAAACATAAAACATCAGTATTAGCAATTGGTTTGGCTCCTAACCCCACCCCTAGTATATCCCTTATTACTCCTCCAATACCAGTAGAAGCTCCTCCATATGGATCTAGAGCAGATGGATGATTATGAGTTTCAACTTTAAACGCGACTCCATTTTCTGCATCAAATTCTATAATACCTGCATTGTCTACAAAAGTAGATAAACACCAGATTTTATTTAATTCACAAGTAGCTTTAAATATAGTCTCTTTAAGTAAGTTTTTATATATTCTATTTTTCTTTTCGTAATACAACTTTCCATTTTTAGAATTATTAACAGGAATTAATTCAACATATTTAATTGAGCCTGTGAGAGTTTTATGTTTACAATGTTCACTCCAGGTTTGTGCTATTGTTTCAATTTCAATGTCATTTGGATTTTTATTTAGTTTTTGGAAATATGTTTTTATTGCTTTCATTTCAGTTAATGATAAAGAAAGTGTATTTTTAATACTTAGATTTATTAATTGTTCATCAGAAAGATCAAGAATTTCTACAATTTTACAATTATTTATGTTTTTCATACTTATTTATACTATTTATATTATTATTTTATAATCTTGAATTAATGTATTAACTAGCAATTTAGTTGCTATATACTCTAATTTAGAGTACGAAATTTTTCCATATAAATAATATTTATCTCCTCTCATAACTTTAATTTCTTTTTTAATACCTAAGTCATCTATAGCTTTAACTACACTTTCTGCAACAGTATCAGTAACTCCGTGTTTATACCAAACTTCTATTAATGATTTAAAATTATTAATAGATGTATCATATTTGTTAATATTTTCATTAATAAAATATTCTTCTGTTATATTATCAGTTAAAAGTTCGGAAGATATGATATTAATTTCTCTATTCGTTAATTTATTATTATCAAATAATTTATAAATCGGAGAATATTTTACACTTTTTATATCTATAATTTTAGACTCTAAAATACTGAATAAAGTTTGTTCTCCTAAAGGATCTTTGAAATCATTCTTTGTACAAATTTCTATTATAACCATATTTATTTAAACTTTTCTCCTGTAAGTTTTTCATATACTTCAATATATTTTAAAATAGTTTCATTTATAACATATTTAGGTAAATTGGGAGCTGGTAATATTTTATTCCATTTTACTTTATTTTCAAGATAATCCCTAACATATTGTTTATCTAAACTATCCTGAGAATTATTATGCTTATATTTAGATATTTCCCAAAATCTAGAAGAATCTGGAGTAAAAGCTTCGTCTATTAATACTAAATTATCATTTAAAAATCCAAATTCTAATTTGGTATCAGCTAATATAATACCCTTAGAGATTGAATAATTATTTACTTTATTATACAACTTCAAAGATATATCCCTTAAATTATTGGCAGTTTCTGTTCCTATTTCATTAGCCAATTCATAAAAAGTAACATTGGTATCATGTTTACCGTTTTCTTCTTTACTTGATGGAGTAAAAATTGGTTCAGGTAATTTATCTGATTCTTTTAAATTTTTTATTAACTTTATACCACAAACAGTTTGTGATTTTATATATTCTTTCCATCCTGAACCTGCTAAATATCCTCTGACTATACATTCAAAATTTATTTTTTTTACTTTTTTTACTATCATAGACCTGTCTTTTAAATATTCATAACTTTTAAGATTTACAGGAAAAGTATTGAAATTACCATTAATCAAATGATTAGAGATTAAATCTTTTGTAAAATCGAACCAAAATATAGATAATTTGTTAAGTATTTTACCTTTATTTGGAATTAAAGTTGGTAGAACATAATCGAAAGCAGATATTTTATCTGATGCTACAATTAAATAGTTTTCATCATTAAGTCTATAAATATCTCTAATTTTTCCGCTATTGACTAATAGTAAATCTAATTTTGTGTTATTACTGTTGTTTTTGCATTTTTTGGTCATCAATTTAAACTATCTCCTATTTATTTTTTTACTTTAACATTAGGTATATCGCAACAAAATTTAATAAATCTATTATTGTTTCTATAAAATGTGTTTAGGTTTTCAGAATATTCGTATTGTAAAGAATATTTAGATTTTTTTGAAATCGGAATAATATTCCCATTGTAAAATTTTAACATGACAGTTCCTGTCACGTATTTTTGAGTAGAATTTACAAAAGCATCTAAAGCTTCCTTTAAAGTAGAAAACCATAAACCATTTTGTATTATTTCTGCATATTTAAAAGAAACTAATTGTTTAAAATCTATAGTTTCTTTATCTATAGAAATAGATTCTAATTCTTTATGAGCCAAATTCAGTATTTTAATAGCTGGAGATTTACAATGTATATATATTGATTCTGTTTCAACTACTTTCTCTTCGATTAATTTACTTTTTTTTATGCCGTTCAAATAAGCTATTTTATCTAATTTAGTTATTAATTGCATTGGCAAATACTTTCTTTCATTTATAGCAACAGGTATCCCTCTATAAAATGAAAGTGAAATAATGGACAAATCATTTATTTTTTTTTTAAAAATCATTGAATTTTCATATATAGATTTATAATTACATTGTTTTTCTATAATATTTTTTTTATCAGAAAAAAATTGATTGTTATTATTTCCTATATATGGTGATATAATAGTAATACTAGGATCAATGTTTTTTAACATTAACTCAAATATTTTTTTATTACCATTAGCAAAATTATGACATATTATTTTTGCATTTATCTTATGAGCAATATTTATAACTTTTTCTGCAATCATAGAAATAGCTATATTAATATAATTCTCATCTTTATATAAAGCATTAGCTTTAACTGCTGGATAAATATAATCTGTAATAAAATCTTTCTTAGTATCAACTAAATAAAACTTAACTGTTTCAATTTCCAATTCTTTTTGCAACTTATTTATTTCTATTTCTGCTTTATCATTTTGTTCAAAATCTATATAAGAAGAAACAATTTCACAAGCATAATTATTTCTTAACCACTTTAAAATAATAGATATTTTAGATTTCTCAAAACAGTATACTAATATTTTTTTTGATAAATCTTTTTCATGCATTATCATGTTTGAGTCATTTTCCATTTTAAAGCATTTTCCAAAATTTTAATTGACAAGTCTATATCTTTTTCTGTAACTATAAGCGGAGGCAACAATCTTATAACAGTATCTTGAGTACAAGTCACTAGCAAGCCATTTTTCAAACAAAATTTGACAATTTCTATCCCACTTATAGAAAGTTTTATTCCTAATAAAAGCCCCAATCCTCTAATTTCTGTTATTATTGAATATTTATCCATCAAAATCTTAAGTTTCTTATATAGATAAGAAGCGGTTTTATTAACATTATAAAGAAAATTGGATTCATTCATTTCTCTTAAAACAGCAATAGCCGCTGCACATGATACAGGGTTACCACCAAAAGTAGATCCATGATCTCCATAAGTAAACGAATCATAACATCTGCTGTTTGCTAAAGTTGCACCTAATGGTAAACCATTTGCTAATCCTTTAGCTAAAGTAATTATGTCTGGATTAACTTTAGAATGTTCAAATGCATAAAAGGTACCAGTACGTCCCATGCCACATTGTATTTCGTCAAAAATTAATAGCAAGTTATTTTCGTCACAAACTTTCCTTAATTCTTGTAAAAATTTAAAGCTTGCAGTTACAACTCCTCCTTCTCCTTGTATAGGTTCTATCATTATAGCTACAGTATTATTATTCAAATGATTTGTTACTGAATTTATATTATTAATATCTGCAAATAAAAATTTAGGTTGTAATGGCTTAAAATAATTATGAAATTTTTCTTGTCCAGTTGCTGATAACGTAGCCATTGTTCTTCCATGAAATGAATTTTTAAAACATATTATTTCATATCTATTACCTAGCTTCGAAGGATTTAACCCTCCCCACTTTCTAGCTAATTTTATGGCACATTCATTTGCTTCTGCACCAGAATTAGAAAGAAAAACATTAACTTTATTATCATTTAGTATTGTTTCAGTTTTTTTTACTAATAATTCACCAAATTTTAACTGAACTTCAGTATAATACAAATTAGATACATGCATTAAATTGTTCAATTGTTTTTTTATAGCTTCAATTATATTTTCATTACAATGTCCTAAATTACAAACACTTATACCAGAGGTAAAATCTAAATATTTATTATCATTTTCATCCCATATATATTGATTCTTAGCTTTTTTGATTATAAGATCGTTTCTTTTATATGTATTCATAAAATATCTTTCTTCTTTTTGTTTTATGTTGCTCATTTTTTTATTACTGTTCCTTTTGTTTTTTGTATACTACCTTTTTCTCCTATTATCCAAACTTCTTTAATTCCCTTTTTTATGGAATCAACACAACCTTTAACTTTTGGTATCATACCACCCGTTATTATTTTTTTTCTTATCATATTATCTACATCTTTAATTTTTAACTCATTTAACAACTTTTTATTATTGTCAAGAACCCCTTCAACATCAGTTAAAAATATAAGTTTATCTGCTTTAAAAGCTATAGCTATAAAAGTTGCCATAGTATCAGCATTAACATTTAATACATTTCCGTATATATCACTTGCAATAGAAGCTACAACTGGTAAAAAATTATGGTTTATCAATATATTAAAAAGTTTTTTATTTATTTTTACAGGTTCTCCTACAAACCCAAATTTTTTTATACGTTTACATATTATACTTTGTCCGTCTTTGCCTGATATCCCAACAGCATTTGCTCCATTTTTAATAAGTGCAGTTATGAGATTTCTATTGACTTTTCCACTTAACGCCATTTCTACAACACTTATAATATTTTTATCAGTAAACCTTAAACCATCTATGAATTTACTTGTTATTGAAAATTTATTAAGTAATTCATTTATTTCAGGACCGCCCCCATGTACTAATATAACACTTTGCCTACTAGAAATTTCAATAAGTTCCTTAATGAACTTATTCTTAACACGTTCATTTCCTATTAAACTACCTCCAAGTTTTACTACTATTAAGGAATTCATTTATCCCTCTTTATTTTTATGTTTAATTATATTTCGAATATTTACATTTTAGTTTAAAATCGCATAACCAACATTTAGATGTATCAGGGTTAAAATTTTCAACTTCTATATTTTCTGCTGTTTGCATAGCGAGATCTATGGCTTTAGCAATTTTTTCATTAGATCTTTCTGTATAAATTTTTCTATTAATAGATAAAAAATAAACAGCAATTCTATTTGGATTTAGTCCAAAAACATTTTTACATGCATATGCATAGAAACTTAATTGTAAATTTTCATCAATTTTTTTTTGACTCCATATTTTTATATGAGTTTTATAATCTATTACTTCATAAATATTATTTGGACACTTATCTATTCTATCAATTATACCTATAAACTTATACTTACCTATTGTAGAATTAAATTCTTTTTCAACATATAACACTTCTGCTTTTGAATTACAAAATGATCTATAATAATCTATTAACATATTTTTACCTCGTATGTAATACTCAAATACTTGTTGAGGATTTATAAAGCCGTCATTTTTCCAAGAATTATCATAAAAATCCATTAAATTATCATAAGAACTATTATTATGTCTATGAAAATTTTCTAAGGTTCTATGAATAATATGACCAAAAGTAATATCAGCATTAATAGGTATACGGATATCTTTTAAATATATAAGTTTATATTTGTAAGGACAAAACAGATAAGTATTTATTCTAGAATAACTTATTTTAAATTCTTGTTTCATTTATAAATCCTTTGTTGTTTATAAAAAGAGACAAGTGTATTTCCATAAGTTTTAATTTTAAAACAAGCTAATCCTTTAACTTTTTCAATAGAAGTTTTTATATGCTTTTGTACTATTATTAACGCATCTTTTTTTAATATCTTGCAATTTACTATATTAACTAATGCACTATGAGTCAAAAAACACCCACTACTATCCATATCTTTATAAGGTGCTCCAATAAATATTATATCATATTTACCATAACGTTGTAAAATATATGTTTTTTTTGTAAGATCATGTTTAATTACTTTAGTTTTATTTTTGCAATTCAATATTTTTATATTTTCTCTAATAATAGCAATATGAAAAGCGTTTATTTCTACAAATATAACTCTTTTAGCTCCTCTAGAAACAGCTTCTAATCCTACTGATCCAATACCTGCAAATAAATCTAGAAAAATAGAATTCTTAATTTTCTCTTTAATTATATCGAAAACAGATTTTTTAATATTATTTAACATAGGTCTTATTAAATAGTATTTCTTAGAAGGAGTTTTTAAAGATTTTCCTTTCATAATTCCTGCTATAACTTTCAGAGTCACATTTATACCTATAATTATAAAATTAAAATTTTGGAGCTAAGGGGAATTGAACCCCTAACCTTTTGCATGCCATGCAAATGCTCTTCCAAATTGAGCTATAGCCCCTAACATTTATTTTTTTTGTAGTTCTTTATTCCACGTCATAATAACTAATATCATTGACAAAACACAACATATGCTACAAGCAACAAACATACCGTACCATCCATATTTATCAACAACAGCACCTATAAAACCAGTAAGTATAGCTCCAATATAACCAAACATTCCAACAAAGCCACAAGCTGCAGAGACTGATTCTTGAACAGTAAGACGTGATATATATAGTCCGCCTATTATAGTTTGAGGTCCTGCAACGAAGAATCCTACTAAAGCAAAGAATAATCCTACTATTAGAGGCGAAGTATTAGCACTTGTAAAATGATACATCCCCCACAAACTAAAAATTAGTCCAAATAAATATACAATGACAATAGGTGAACATCTACCATTAAATAATTTATCTGTCAACCAACACGCTAATATTCCTCCGAGACTTCCTATTAAAGGCATAAATGAAAGTAATAAAGCTGCAATGTATCCTGGAATACCTCTTTGTACCATAAACAATGTTCCCCAATTCATAGGAAACCAACGTATGAAGTAGATAAATATGTATGATATGGCTAATATCCAAATATAAACATTAAAAAAAACATATTTTTTTAACGTTTCAAAATGTGAAAGTCCTGTTTGTTTTTTTAAAGGTATAGGATCATCGCGATAAACATCTATTGGAGGTAATCCTACAGAAGATGGTTTGTCTGTTAAGATTAACAGCAACAAAAAACTAGTTATTAAGCCAATTATCCCAGGAAAATAAAATGCTGCTCTCCAATTACCTAATTTTATACAAAATGATACTAACATTCCTATTAATGAAGCTCCAACAGTATGAGATGTTGACCAAAACCCCCATTTAGTAGCTCTTTCACTTGGAGAAAACCAATAAACCAAACTTTTTGATGATGGAGGATATCCCATTGATTGAAAGCCGCCATTTAAACCCCATAAAAAGATCAATACAGGCACAGAGGGAATAAAACCAAAAAAAAGATTAATTATGGAAGATCCCATTAAGCCTAAAGCCATAAATGTTCTTATGTTGCATTTATCTGCAAGAATTCCACTTACAAATCTACCTATGCCATAAACAATGAAAAGAGCCATTGTAATGTATCCAAATCTTTCAGCTGTGATACCATAAGTTGCCATCATTGATGGCGTTGCATAATTAATGTTTGTTCTAGTAAAATAGTACACTACATATCCAATAAATGTTCCTCCAAACATTCTAATACGCCATGTTTTATATTCCTTTGCAATCTGTTTTTTATCCGAAATTTTATTTTTAGAATCTGGAAGAGGCTTTAGCCAATTAATAAACTTATCTAACATAAAATTTTCTACCTCCTTTTTTTCTTTTATATAAATTATTTTACTACATTAATTTATTTTTTAATACTTGAAAATTTAATAGCAGCCTTTACAAACTCTTTAAAAATAGGATGAACCTTTTCTAATCTTGTTATAAATTCTGGATGAAATTGAACTCCAAGAAAAAATGGATGATTTCTTATCTCTATTATTTCCGGTAATACTTTCTTATGATATGCACTAACAAAAAGCCCTTCTTTTTCTAATCTTGTTATAAATTCTGGATTCATTTCATATCTATGTCTATGTCTTTCGCTAATTTTAATTTTATTATATATATTAAATGCTAACGTTTTCTTTATAATTTCAGATTCATAATGGCCAAGTCGCATTGTACCACCAACATATTTTATGTTTTTTTGTCCATCTAAAATCTTTATCACTGGATATTTGGTGTTTTTATCAAACTCTGTAGAATTAGCATTCTTCAGTTTAGCTAAGTTCCTTGCAATTTCTATAATTGCACATTGCATTCCTAAACATATTCCTAGAAAGGGAATTTTATGTTCTCTAGAATAATTTATTGCTTTTATTTTGCCTTCTATTCCTCTATTGCCAAATCCTCCTGGTACTATAATACCATCAAAATTATTAATTAAACTAATTAGATTATTATTTTCAGATTCTAAATAACATATTTCTAATTCGGTATTAATCTCTTCTATAGAAGCTAAATTCAAAGATTCATTAATTGATTTATAAGCATCTTGGAACTTGGAATACTTACCTATTATAGCAATTCTAATTTTTTTTATTGTTCTAATTCTCTTTCTAAGATTATAAAAATTTATTTTTTTAAACCAATTTGTATCAATTTCTTTTCTTTTATTTAAATTTAAATTATTTATGATTAAAAAATCAACTTTTTGTTTATAAAATTTTTCTGGAATATTATATATAGAGGATTCATTTAAAGCTTCTATAATATAGTTTTCTCTAACATTACAAAACTTTGAAATTTTTTGTTTGATAGATTTATCAATAGAGTACTCTGATCTACAAATAAGCATATCAGGACAAAGACCTATTTCTCTAAGTTTATTAACAGAATGTTGAGTAGGTTTTGTTTTTAATTCATAACTGCTTTTAATATAAGGGATAAGTGTAATATGAATATTAAAAATATTATTTTTTTCATTTTCAAATTGAAATTGTCTTACTGCTTCTATAAAAGGCAAACTTTCAATATCTCCTACAGTTCCTCCTATTTCTATTATAGACACATCGTATTCATTTTTGAATACAGTGAAACGCCTTTTTATTTCATCAGTAATATGAGGAATTATCTGAACAGTATCGCCATTATATTCCCCTTTTCTTTCTTTATTAATAACTGTTTGATATATGTCTCCTGCAGTATTAGTATTTAACTTACTAGTTTCAACATCAAGAAATCTTTCGTATGTTCCAAGATCTAAATCAGCTTCTATACCATCATTTGTAACAAAAACTTCTCCATGTTGATAAGGATTCATTGTTCCTGGATCTACATTTATATAAGGATCAAATTTTATTATATTTACACTAATACCGTGTAATTGTAAAAGTTTTCCTATACTTGCACTAGAAACTCCTTTACCTAAAGAACTTATTACTCCTCCTGTTATAAAAATGTATTTTGACATTTTATATACTACCACTTTCATGTGATAAATTATTCGATATTTTCGTAGGATATTTACCTGTTAAACAGGCCGTACAAAAAATATTCTTATTTATACTATTTGCACAACAAGAATTAACAAGATTTTGCAAACTTAAAAAAGTTAAACTATCAACATTTAAATGTTTCTTTATATTTTCTATTGTATTATTAGCTGCTATTAGATTTTCTTTTTTTGGAGTATCTATACCATAGTAACAAGAACTTATTATAGGAGGACATGATAACGCAAAATGTATTTTTTTAGCGCCTGTTTTTCTTAAACTATTTATTAATACTTTAGAAGTTGTGCCTCTTACAATTGAATCATCTATAAGTATTATTTCTTTGCCAGTAACAACATCACTTATTGGCCTGAGTTTTAATTCAGCAACTAAAGCTCTCAAATTTTGTGAAGGTTTTATAAACGATCTACCAACATAATGATTTCTTATAAATCCATTTTCAAAAATAATTCCAGAAGCTCTTGAAAAACCTAAAGCAGCAAAATAACCAGTGTCAGGTACAGGCATTACTATATCTGCTTTTATGTTTTTCATTTGTTCTGCCAAATATTCTCCCATCTTAACTCTTGCTGCTTTTATAGTTTGTTCAAATACTAAACTATCAGCTCTAGAAAAATACACTTGTTCAAAAATACAAGTATTTTGTTTTTTATTTTTTTTATAAATAAACGAATTCTGAATTTTTCCATTTTTTATAATTATTATTTCTCCTGGACATATATCTCTTATGTATTTACCTCCAATAACTTCTATAGCAGAACTTTCAGAGGCAAGTATATAAGAATCTTTCACTTTACCTAATACTAAAGGCCTAAATCCATTTTCATCTCTGACGCCTATAAGGGTTTCATCTTTTAATATTACAAGAGAAAAAGCTCCTTGAAGTTTACGTACAGAATTTTCTATTACTGTTTGAATACATCCTTTTGACATTGCTATTAAATGTAATAATATTTCAGTATCGGAAGTATGACTAAAAATTGCCCCTTTTTTTAATAAGGATTCTTTTATTTTTAAAAAATTAGTAATATTTCCATTATGTGCAATAGCAATATTTCCATGAATACAATTTATTTGAAATGGCTGAGCATTTATTAAAGAACTATTTGAAGAAGTAGTGTATCTAACATGTCCTATAGCACTACTACCTACCAATTTATCATAAGATATTTCTTCTCCAAATATTCTAGATACTAACCCCATAGCTTTAAAAGTTTGCATCCCATACTTTCCATTAATAGTTATTCCTGCAGACTCTTCACCTCTATGTTGTAAAGTTACCAATCCTGCTGAAACTAATGTGGATGCATTTTTGTTGTTTTCAATACCAATTATACCACACATAGTTTATCCTTTTTATTTAATTTTACAAACTCAAGCCATTAAATATCCTTAATTATAGTATAAATATGTATAGATAATATGTCAATTTATTATATGCTTTTTTATAGTTATTTAATATAATTAAGCCATTCTTGCATATTACTATCAGATGGCATTCTCCAATCACTTCTAGAAGATAAAGAAATAATTCCAATTTTAGGTGCATCTGGCATACAATTACGCTTAAATTGATTTAAGAAAAATCGTTTTATAAAGATTCTAAAATATTTTTTAATATCTTTAATAGTATATTTTTTTTTAAAAGCCTTATGAGCAAAAACAATAATTTTATCAGGAGCCTGTCCAAAACATATTGTATAATATAAAAAAAAATCATGTAATTCATATGGCCCTATTATATTCTCAGTTTTTTGAGATATTTTTTTTGGATTAGTTAATGGTAGTAGTTCAGGGCTTATATCTGTATTTAATATTGATATTAATGTTTGTTTATATTTATTTATCCTTTTAGCTTCATAAGCTATTAAATATTTTACCAAAGTTTTTGGTATAGAAGCGTTAATTGCATACATAGACATTTGATCTCCATTATAAGTACACCAACCTAGTGCATTTTCAGATAAATCATTAGATCCTACTACTAATCCGTTTTCTGCATTTGCGATATCCATTAGTATTTGTATTCTTTCTCGCGCTTGTGCATTTTCGTAAGTTACGCTATTATTATTTATTTTGATATTACGATTTTGTATATTTTCAATATGTTTTTTAATACTATCTAATATATTAATTTTTCTAATAGATATTCCTAATGTATTAGCTAAATTTAATACATTCCTTTTTGTTTGACAACTAGTCCCAGGACCAGGCATAGTTATAGCTATAATATTTTTTTTATTTCTACCAAGTAATTTATAACTTCTTAATGCTATAAGAATAGTAAGACATGAATCAAGTCCGCCAGAAATTCCTATAACTGCATTAAGATTTGTTCTTTTTAATTTTTCTGCAAGTGATATTGATTGCATTTGCAATATAGATTCAGCATTTTCAATACATGATATAAAAGGTGTAGGAGAAATATACCTAATAATATTAGAGCCAACATTTTTGAAATTAAAATATATTTTCCTATATTTGTTTTGTAGGTTATTTCTAAAAACATTAATTTTTCTACGTTCATATACTATTTTATTAACATCTATATCTGATATTATGATTTTGTTTTTAAATAGTTTGCTATCTTTAAGAATTTCACCATTTTCAACTATAGCTTTGTATCCAGAAAAAATCATATCACTTACAGATTCAGTTTTACCTGCAGAAGAATAAATATAGCCAGATAATAAACGTGCACTTTGAGATTGTATTAGAATTTTTCTAAGTTTATTTTTACTAATTAATTCATTTGAAGCTGAAAGATTAACTATAATAGTTGCTCCTGCTTGAGCATGATAACTTGATGGAGGAAAAACAACAAACATATCTTCACAAATTTCAGCAGCTACTTTTATATTATTATTTCCTTTAGCATAGAATAATATGTTAGTACCAAAATTAACTTTCTGATTACATAAATTTATTGTTCCATATGTATTAGCTCCAGATATAAAATATCTATTTTCATAAAACTCAGAATATGAAGGTAAAAATGTTTTTGGAATAATTCCTAATATTATACCGTTTTGGATTGCTATAGCACATGAGTACAACTTATCATTTTTTTGTATTGGCGCACCAACAAATACTAATATATTTTTATTTCTTGTAAAAAAACATAATTTGTGTAATGAAGTTTTTACTGCTTTTATAAGAACATCAGATAAAAATAAATCTCCACATGTATATCCAGTTAAACATAATTCAGGAAATACAATGAGTTCTACATTATTCCTATCTGCAATATTGATTAGTTCTAATATTTTTTCTGTATTTTTTTTTGGATTCGCAATATCAATTTTAGGAGTAGCTGCTGCAACTTTTATGAGTCCATATTTCATATATCATCCTAAATCATAGGCATAAGTTTCTAAATATATACTAGTTCCAGTAAGATGTTTAAATTTATTAATATACTCTGCAACTTTTAATATATCTTCTTTTTTGCCTTTTATTATTATTTGTTCTCTATAATAATTCTTTAATTTATGAATATATTCAGTTATAGGGCCTAAAACTTTTAATTTTAAATTAGATTTAATTACAAAATCTTTTAAAGAAAGATACAGCGATTTTGTATCTTTTATAGTTCTTTCATTTTTTTTGTTTCTTATTAAAACTTTTAAAATTTCGCAATATGGTGGATAAAAAAAAATTTCCCTATGTTTCATTTCTAATTGAAAAAAAGATTTATAATCGTAATTTTTAGCACATTTTATCGCATAGTGATCTGGATATTTAGTTTGTATTATGATATTGTTTAATAATCTATTATTATGAAAATTATTAGCAATTTTAGTAATAAATTGGAAAATCTTCTCTGAAACTTTAAAATTTGGCAAAGCCAAAAAAGTATCAATATCAAGTATACATACTAAACTTAACTTTGACAAAACATACATTTTTGTTGTCATTTCAGTACTTATAAAAACATTATAATTACATTCTTTTATATCATTAAGAAAATTATTATATTTTTTTTTTGTTACAATGTGTTTATCTAAAAGTAAAATTTTTATATCTTTAAATATTTTTTTTAATTCTTCCTCAATTTTTTGAATACCAAATCCAAATATTGTTGTATTTTTAGAGTTACAAAATTTACATGTTATAGGAAGTCTTTCAATATGACCACAATAATGACATATTAATAAGTCAGGATCCTTATGTAGTACCATAGAAACTGAACAATTGTTACATTGATAAACTTTTTTGCAACTTGTGCATATTATAGTTGTCAAGTATCCTTTTCTATTAAAAAAAATTATAACTTGTTCTTTTTTATTAATAGTATTGCTAATGCACTTTATTGTTTCTGGTAAAAAAAAACTACATCTTAATAATTTATTATTCACAGTTAAAATTTTTATTTTTGGAAATTTTGTGTTGTAAATGGAATTTTTTAACTTTATTAAAGTTATTTTATTGTCTAATGCATACTTATAACTTTCAAGAGAAGGAGTTAATGATCCAAAAACTACAACAGCATCATGATATTTAGCTCTCCATATTGCTATATCTCTTGTATCATATTCTGGCTTATTGTTTTGTTTATATATTGAAGAATGCTCTTCATCAATAATAATAATTCCCAAATTTCTAAAAGGAGCAAAAACTGCAGAACGTGTACCTATTACTATATTAACTTTACCATTTTTAACTTTATAAAAAGTATTATATTTTTCGGTATTGCTAATATTACTATTCCATATTTTAAAAACATATTTATAAGATTTAAAAATATTTATAAATTGTGTAATCAAACATATTTCAGGTACAAGCATTATGACTCCTTTACCTAAAGAAATAGTTTGTTTAATTATTTCCATGTAAATATTAACTTTACTAATACTCATTACTTGATGAATAAGGAAAGAACTATAAGTATTATTTTTTATCTTCTCATTAATCTTTAAGACAGCATTTTCTTGTTGTTTATCTAAAAAAATAACTTTTTTATCATTATTACTACTTTGTGTACATAATACACTCTTTTTATTTTTTATATTAACTCTATTAATATTGTACTGCCTCATGTGTATTGGAATTGATAAAGTTAAAGCTTCTCCTATTGAACAAAAATAATTTTTTGAAATATAATTTGCTAACTTTATTATTTCAGTTGTAATAATAGGCTTATCGTCTATAATACTGATAACTTTTTTATATTTTAAGTTATCAGTTTTTTTTAAAAACAAACAAGAAATTACATAAGCAATTAATACTTTATTTCTAAAACATACACTTACCCTTCTACCTACAAAATTATCTATATATTTACTTTTTTCAAAAAAATTTATATTAGGTAAATAATAGAAACTTCTATTAACTTTAATAGGTATAATAACTTCTAATACAATCATAATAGTATAATCTAAATTTAGCTGGTTATTTTTTATAAGCTAATACATTTTTTAATGTTTTTTAATTCTTCATAGGAATCATAGGCTTTTAAATAAGCTATAACTTTTTCTAAATTAGTTAGCACAGAACATCCACATTTTACTGCAAGTTTTCTAATTTTTGAATTATTATATAACTCATTAACACTTAAATTTTTGTTTATGTTTATAACAAAATCAACATTTCCATTCACTATAACGTCAATAGCTCTTGGATATCTATTCCAATGAACTACATTCACTTTATAGCCTTTAGCCTTTAGATATTCAGCAGTTCCTTTTGTAGCGTAGATAGGAATATTAAATTTATATATATTGTTTATAACTTCCATAAATTTTACTTTTTCTTTTTCTCTTCCTGTACTTAAAAGAATACCTTTGGTGGGTTTTATTATATGTGTAGCTTCCATCGCAAGTAACATAGCATGATTGAATTTAAATCCTAAACATCCCACTTCACCAGTAGAAGACATTTCTACTCCAACTATAGGATCTGCTCCATCTAATCTTTGAAAACTAAACATAGAAGCTTTTACTCCTACAAATAATATCTCACTTTCATCTAATAATATTTTTTTTACTTTTTCTGCGTTCATAACTTTACAAGAAAGTTCTGCAAGATTGATTCCAGAAATTTTAGAAATAAAAGGAAAGGATCTAGAAGCTCTAGCGTTACATTCAATTACTTTTATATCGTTATCTTTTGCTATAAATTGTATATTGAACGGACCATTCAAGTTTAATTCTTTTATTATTTTCCTTACTATATCTTTAATAACATTTACTGTATGTGTATATATTTTTTGAGCTGGAAATACCATAGTCGCATCTCCACTATGCACTCCTGCGTTTTCTATGTGTTCACTAACTAAAGATATTATAACTTCTCCATTTTTAGCTACACCATCACATTCTATTTCCTTTGCATCAAGAATGAATTTAGAGATAACTATTGGAAAATCAATAGAAACGTCCTTAGTTAATGATAAATAATAATTTAAACTTTCTTGATCATTGGCTATATTCATAAGAGTGCCAGATAGAACAAAGCTAGGACGTATTAAAACAGGAAAACCAGTTTTTTCTATAAATTTCTTTACATCTTTTATTGAAGTTGCTGAAGTCCATTCAGGCTGATCTATTTTTAATTTATCAAGCATAGCAGAAAATTTTTCTCTATCTTCTGCATTTGCTACACTTTCACAACTATGTCCTAAAATATTTACATTTACTTCACTCAAAGGTTGAATTAAATTGTTAGGATTTTGTCCTCCCATACAAGCTATTATCCCTTTAGGAGTTTCAATGTCTATAATATCTAATACTCTTTCAAACGATAATTCTTCAAAATATAATCTATCTGAAGCATTGTAATCTGTTGACACCGTTTCCGGATTACAATTAATTATAACACTATCATTTTTTTTATTTTTAAAATATCCACTAGTCATGACAGAACACCAGTCAAATTCTAAGCTGCTTCCTATGCGATAACTTCCACTACCAAGAGTTATGATACTATCCTTGTTCTTTTTTATAATAATATCATTATGTATTCCATCATAAGTTAAATATAAATAGTTAGACTTAGTAGGATATTCAGAAGAAGTTGTATCTATTTGTTTTACTACAGGTAAAATATTATATTCCTTTCTTAAATTTCTAATACCAAAAGATAACTCTCTTATTTCTTTAATACTTAGTTTAATGTTATTTTTTAAATATACTGATAAATAAATTTTTGTAAGTTGAAAATCAGAAAAGCCACGAGCCTTTAATTCTTGTAAAAATTTTTTTGGAATTTTGTTGTATATAGTTTGTACTGAAATCTGTTTGCATTTATATTCACATTTATTTAGAATACCTTGAAGATTTTTTTTTAATTTTTTTTCAAGATTAGCGATATATAATATATGAGATAAAAACCAATAATCAATTCTAGTTTTTTCATATACATATTCAATGTTTTTTCCACGTTTAAATACCTCATAAATTGCAAAAATTCTAAGATTAGTAGGTAATAATAATTCTTTTTCTAACTCTTCATCTGAAGTATTTTTAAAAATATTAACAGTTATACCGTCTTCATTTTCATTAACCATTCTTATTGCTTTTTGTAAAACTTCACAAAAATTTCTACCTATAGCCATTACTTCACCTACAGACTTCATTTGAGTTCCTAAATTTTTAGAAACTCCTATAAATTTATTTAAATCCCAACGAGGAAATTTGAGTGTAACATAATCTAAAGATGGTTCATAAAATGCTGAAGTTGTTCCAGTAATTGGATTTTTTAGCTCTAGTAAATTAAAACCAATTACTATTTTAGCTGCTATATAAGCTATTGGGTATCCAGTAGCTTTACTTGCTAAAGCACTAGAACGAGATAATCTTGCATTTATTTCAATAATATAAAATTCATAATCTTTAGGATTTAATGCATACTGAACATTACATTCTCCAACTATATTCATAGATTGCGAAATTTTAATTGCCATATCTCTTAACATATTGTTTTCTACGTTATTAATTGTTTGACACGGAGCAATAACTATAGAGTCACCTGTATGTATTCCCATTGGGTCAAAATTTTCCATATTACATATTGTTATTGTGTTGCCTTTTCCATCTCTCATAACTTCATATTCTATTTCTTTCCAACCATGCAAAGATTTTTCTATTAATATTTGAGGTGATGACAATAATGCGGCTTGTGTTAATTTTCTTAATTCTATTGGAGTGTTTGCTAATCCACTACCAAGACCTCCAAGTGCAAAAGCTGATCTTGTTATAACTGGATATCCAATTTTATCGGCTGTTTCTAATGCTTTTTCTACATTTGATACAGCATGACTTTTCGCTATAGGAGCATTTATTAGTTTCATTTTTTTTGCAAAAAGTTTTCTATCTTCTGATATTTCCAATGAGTCTACTTGAGTGCCTAAAACTTTTACATTATGCTTTTTTAATAATCCATTTTTTTCTAGTTTGATTACACAGTTTAAAGAAGTTTGTCCTCCAAAACTTGATATAATTGCTATTGGTTTTTCAATTTTAATAATTTTTTCAACCCAGAATGGAGTTATCGGATATAAATAAACTTTTCTATTGTTTCCTATGTTAGTTTGAACTGATGCTATATTAGGGTTAATTATGATAACTTCTATATTTTCTTCTTCTAAAGCCTTTACTGCTTGCGAGCCTGAATAATCAAATTCTCCAGCTTGCCCTATTGATAAAGCTCCAGATCCTAGTAAAATTACTTTTTGTTTTTTTCCATTTTTTGGAAGTAAAAAGTCTAGAATTGGCATTTTTCTATGTATCCTCTTAAATATAAGTAAATACAACAATATCATCATATTGTATGAAAAATATGATGATATTGTTGTATTTACTAGAAATATTAATGACTAAAGTTTATGTACTATTTTTCTTTTTTCTTCATGAACAATTGATATATAACATATATTATAGCAAGCCATAATAAACTTAATATTGACATACGTGTTGTTTTCTCTAAAAATAATAAATATAAAGTAAGCATTAAAGCAGCTAAAGCAATATAATTAGAATATGGATAAAATATCATAGGATATTTTAATTTAGATACCTCTTCAAAACTCATATTTTTACGAGAACACATTTGAACTATAACTATTACGGCAAATATCCAGATTCCTAAAGCTGTGGAAATACCGGCTAAAGTCATAAAAACATTATTTGGCATAACATAATTCAACATTACCCCTAGTAAAGCTACAAAAAAAGTAAAAATAATTCCGTTAGCTGGTATTTTGTTTGAATTTAGTTTGCCTAGAAATTTAGGAGCTTGATTTTGTAATGCTAAATTATAAAGCATCCTTCCATTACTAAACATTCCACTATTACAAGATGATAAAGCAGCCGTTATCACAACAAAATTTATTATAGAAGCTGCTTGCTTTATTCCTAAGCCAGAAAAAGTCGCCACAAATGGACTGCCAGATACACCGCCTCCTTTTGCTATATTCATCCATGGATAAAGACACATAATTACGAAAATAGTGCCAGTATAAAAAAATAACATACCTATTAAAACTTTATTAATAGAAGAAGGAATGGTTTTCTCAGGATTTTTTACTTCCCCTGCCGTAACTCCTATAAATTCTATTCCAACAAAAGCTAATATTACCATCCCTAAGGCCTTAAATACTCCTGATATTCCAAAAGGGAAAAAACCTCCAGGTAAAGAATATAAATTAGATAATCCTACTATTTTCCCGCCATTTCCAATACCAAAGAAAATTATGGATAATCCTAATATTATTATCAGAACAATTGTAATAACTTTTATTAAAGAAAACCAAACTTCAATTTCTCCAAACATTTTTATACTAAATAAATTTGCACCCATGACACATATTAAAGATAACAATCCAGGAATCCATTGAGGTAACTCAGGCCACCAAAAATTACAATATATCCCAATGGCTGTAATTTCTGTCATACTACTTACAACCCATAAAAACCAATAAGTCCAACCTACCATAAAACCTGCACAAGGACTTATATACTTATGAGCATAAGCACTAAAAGATCCTGAAACTGGATTTTCAACAGCAACTTCTCCCAAAGCCCGCATGATTAAGTAAACTATAAAACCAGCTAAAAGATAAGATAACAATAAAGACGGTCCTGCTGAAGATATTGCACTTCCAGATGCTAAAAATAAACCAATTCCAACAGCTCCGCCGATTGCAATAAGTTGTACGTGTCTTTCACTTAATCCCCTTTGCAAACTATCACTACCAGACTGCTTCATCTTTTCCTCCGACGTTTTCAAATTTTTTATTTATAATACATTCAATATATTATAAATACATTCTAATTCTCAATATAATATATAAAAAATTAAACTATAGCAATTTAACAAACTTATCCATTATCCAGGCAGTATCATTTGGACCACTGGATGCTTCAGGATGAAATTGAACTGACATAAATGGCTTTGTTTTATGTTTTAACCCTTCTACAGACTTATCATTTGCATTTTCAAACCATAAATTCCAATCATTTTTTATTGATCTTTTTTCTACAGCATATCTATGGTTTTGACTAGACATATAAGCTTTTTTTTCAGGTAATGAGAATACCGGTTGATTGTGACTTCTGTGCCCATGATCTAATCGTTTTGTATTAAAACCTGAGGCCAAAGCTAATAATTGATGACCTAAACAGATCCCTAGAACAGGCTTATCAAAACATAAAATGTCATTTTTTATTCTATTTACCAAATCGCCTGTATTTCTAGGATCACCTGGTCCATTGCTTATGATCCAACCGTCACATTTAATTTTAGTAAAATCAGTGTTCCATGGTAACAATTCTACTTGGCAATTTCGCTCAATTAACATTCTAATTATGTTCCATTTTGCTCCACAGTCAACAATTGCAACTTTTTTCTTAAATCCAACATTACCTAATAATATTTTTTCTTTTGTAGATATAGATGGCATTAAGTTATATTTAGATGGCTCAATATAATCATTATCTTTAAAATTTTTTAAAAATTCAAATCTAGTTTTGTCTTGAATAAGATAATCATCGTAAATAATTTTACCAAACAAATCTTTTTTTTCTCTTATTAATTGAACCAAGTATCTTGTATCTATTCCTGCAATACCTGGTACAGATTGTTTTTTCATCCATTTTTCAAGAGAAATGCCTCCATCGTGATGATAACAACCATCAAAAATATCTGATACTATAATACCCTGAGTTTTTATTGATGAACTTTCATGACCTTTTGACATAAAAAAATTTCCATCTTTAGGAATAGGAATACCATAATTACCAATAATACAAAAACTAAATACTAATATTTGACCTAAATAAGATGGATCTGTCATTGCTTCACTATAACCTAACATTCCAGTATTAAAGACCAATTCGCCGCTAACACTAACCTTGGAGCCTATTGCTATACCTTCTAATTTAATACCATTAGAAAGTTCCAAATAAGCTTTTTTGTATTCCCTGTTTATCATAATTTCTCCGTCAATATTTTAAAACACAAAAAAACAGACCTTAATATTCTTTTAATAATTACAATACATATTAGAATATGGATTTTTTCCAATCGCTACATATTTTGAGAATTTTTCAATTCTTAAATATTCTAAATTTCTACTAAAAGCTTTTTCATAAAACTTAATATGTTTGGATAATAACTCTACATCTTTTTCATTAAATTCAGATTTTTTTACTTCTTTCCCGAAATTATAGTCTTCGAGGTTTTCATAAATGTAAATAACGCCTCCATGCATTCCTGTTCCGCAAAACTTACCAACTATCTTTTCTGACTTACTTATATCTATACCAAGTACTATAATAATTCCTCCTGCCATATATTCTCCTAAAAATTCTCCTGCTTTACCTCCTATAACTATAACTGGTTTCATATTTTTATATTCTTTCATATGTATACCTACTCTATACCCTACATTACCTTTTATATATATAGAACCTCCTCGCATTGCATAACCAATAGTATCTCCACAATCTCCATGTATTATTACGGTCCCTTCGTTCATTGTATTTCCTATCGCATCTTGCCCATTACCAAAAACTTCAATTTTAGTTCCATTCATATAAGAAGCCATATCATTTCCAGGAGTTCCATAAATCTGTATTAAGGAATTTTTATAAGATAAACCTCGTCCAATATATCTCTGTCCAAAAATATTTTTTAGAATAATGTTTTCCTCATTATTATTAAGTAGAACAGTATCTATTAACTTATTTAAAGTACGATAAGGCACATCTAAAGCGTCTATAATCTTCATAATTTAAAAATTTCCCTTTTGTTTGTAAAATTAAGCAGCCCCTTGCCACATTTTTTTTGTTCTATTTTTTTTTGGATATATACTAAACTTTATATTTTTCATTGTTGTTATATCATAATCTAAAGTAGAAATATCAATTCCATCATTTATAAGTGTAGTATAAATGCCTGCTCTTTTATTTGGACAATTTATTAAAACAAATCCAACTAATTTATTATTTAAAATACTTATCATATGAAAAGTATTAATACTAGATTCAATGATATAATTATGAATATCTTTTCCAGTTGTAATACCTGCCGAAAGTAAATTCATTCCAAAAAAAGAAATAGCATTTATAGCAAAATAACGAGAGTATTTCATTTTTATACCTGACATATTATACCCAGCTAATTCTCCTTGTCTTGTTGCATTCGTCCATAAAGCATAAAGTTTCTTATTATTTGAAAATAAATCTTCATATTCAATACAATCTCCAGCAGCATACACATCTTTATTAGAAGTTTGTAAATAATTATTGACTATTATTCCTTTTCCAATTTTTAATCCAGCATTCTTAGCCAACTCAACATTAGGTTTTACTCCAACAGAAACAATTAATATGTCGTAATCAATAACAGTATTGTTAGAAAGTAATAATGTATCATTTCTAACTTCAGAAATACCTGTTTTCAATTTAAAAAAAACATTATCACCACATTTCTCAATATGAGATTTAACCATATTCGCTTCTATCTCATTTAATACTGAAGCCATTATCCTATCAGATAAATCTATGACTGTTATATTATCTACTTGGCCAGATAAACCTTCTACTACTTTTAAACCTATCAAACCTGCTCCTAATACAACTACTTTGCTAGTTTTTTTAATTTTATTTTTTAATCTTAAACTATCCTCAAAAGTTAAAAATGTAAATACATTACTATCTTTTTTATTATCTATGTGCTGTTTTAAGCCTTTGATACAAGGTATAAATGGCAAACTACCTGTAGCTAAAAGCAACTTATCATATTCTAAACTTAAATTATCATTTGTGTATATTTTTTTTATTTTAGTATTTATAGAATTTACTTTAGTATTAAGTAATAAATTTGCTTTTTTTTTAGTATAAAAATCTTTTTCTTTATAACTAAACATATTTTTATATTTAATTTTTCCACTTAAATAGTAAGAAATTAATGGTCTTCCATAAATCTGATAATTTTCTTCTGATATTACTGTTATATTATTTTGCTGATCAAGTCTTCTTATGGCTTCAATTGCATTTACACCTGCAGCACTATTCCCTATTATTAAATATTTCATTTTACAATCTCCATCCTATCATCAATCTCTTTTTCATCAAGAAATTTTATTGCATCATTAGGACAATTACTTACACATAAAGGTTTTCCTGTACTGAAACATAAATCACATTTTGTAACAGTACTATTAAAGTCGCTTTTTCTTACAGCTCCAAATGGACAAACTAAAACACATGATAGACAACTAACACACTTTTCTTTATCATAACGTACTATACCTATTTCATCTTTAAAAATAGCTCCAGAAATACAAGCTTTAATACATTTTGCATCGGTACAATGACGACATTGTAAAGCAAAATGTGTATCTTTATTAGTTTTTTCTACAATTATAGCTGAATCTATATTTTCTTCTTTATTAGCTTTTATTATATTTTTAGATTTTGATCTCGCAGTTTTACAATAAACTTCACATAATTTACAACCTAAACATTTATCTTCAAATGAATAAATTTTTTTCATATATATTTATTTTCCCTATAAATTAATAGATAAAAAACTACTAAACTTCATTCGCCAACATACTTTATACCTAATATTCTTAACTCAGTCTCATTTAAATCTATCCCTCTTAACATAAGTTTATTCCCTCTTAGACTATCAACAGCATTTATTCCCATGCCTCCCAGCATCTCTTGAATCTCGTGGTTCCATGCTGATATAAGATTTACTAACCTTTTATACATAATATCTGGATTAAGTCTTTTAACTAAATCGTATTGTTGAGTAGCTATGCCCCAATTGCATTTTCCTGTTGAACAAGATCTGCACATATGGCACCCCATTGCTATAAGAGCTGCTGATCCTATATAAACTGCATCAGCTCCTAAAGCTATTGCTTTTACTATATCACTACTATTTCTTATACTTCCAGATATAACTAGAGATGCAGAATTTCTAATTCCTTCTTCTCTTAATCTTTGATCTATAGAAGCTAATGCAAATTCTATAGGAATTCCTACATTATCTCTAACTCTAGTTGGAGCTGCGCCTGTTCCTCCTCTAAAACCATCAACAACAACAACATCAGCTCCTGCTCTAACTATTCCAGATGCTATTGCTGCAGCATTATGTACTGCGGCTATTTTTACAAAAATTGGTTTACTGTAATTCGTAGTTTCTTTTAACGCGAATATAAGTTGTCTTAAATCTTCTATAGAATATATATCATGATGAGGTGCAGGAGAAATTGCATCAGAGCCTATTGGTATCATCCTTGTTACTGAAACATCTGCTCCAACTTTTTTACCAGGTAAATGCCCACCAATACCAGGTTTAGCACCTTGTCCTATTTTAATTTCAATTCCAACACCTGCATTTAAATAATCTTTGTAAACTCCAAATCTACCAGAAGCAACTTGAACAATAGTATTTTTACCATATTTATAGAAATCCTTATTTAATCCACCTTCGCCTGTGTTATAACAAATTCCTAATTTTGTTGCAGCCCTAGCTAAAGCTTCATGAGCATTTTTTGAAATCGAACCATAACTCATTGCTGAAAACATAATAGGAACATTTAATTCTATTTGAGGAGGCATATCAGTAATAAGATCACCTTGTTTATTAAACTTAAGTTTATCAGGTTTTCTTCCTATCATCACTTTAGTTTCCATTGGTTCGCGTAAAGGATCTATAGATGGATTAGTAACTTGACTGGCATTTAATAAAATCTTGTCCCAATATATTGGGAGTTTGTTAGGATTACCCATACTAGAAAGTAGGACCCCACCAGTATCAGCTTGCTTTTGTATTTCTTTTATTGCATTACTAGTCCAATTGGAATTATTTCTGAACTCTAGCCTATGCTTTCTAATTGTTATAGCTTTTGTAGGACAAAGAATTACGCATCTGTGACAATTAACACATTTATTGTTATCAGAATTTACTATATTTTCATACGAACTATACCAATGTACTTCATTAGCACATTGTCTAACACAAACTTTGCATTGAATACATTTATTTTTATCCCTAATAATTTCAAATAAAGGGGTATTAAAATTCAAGCTCATTTTATCTATATTCCTTTTTTAATAAAGCAATAATTGGTTCTCCTCCTGCAGGCATCCATACTTTATCAGGATTATTGCATATTACTCTTATTGCACTTTCCTCACTAGATATATATGTTTTTGCATCTTTTGTAGCGACTACTAGTGGACGAAGTTTAATTCTATCATTTAATGCTAAGATACCATCTTCAAAACCCAAAATAATAGAAAAAGGACCATTAATTAATGCACTTGCATAAACGGACCGTATACTTTTCAATTCTTTTTTTAAACTTGGATCAATTTCTTTTTCAATATCATCCCAAAATGGAGCAACAACTATTTTTATTGCTTTTTTTAAAGGTATATTATGTTTTCTAATTAG
The DNA here is from genome assembly GCA_031262885.1 of Endomicrobium sp. Classification (GTDB taxonomy): domain Bacteria; phylum Elusimicrobiota; class Endomicrobiia; order Endomicrobiales; family Endomicrobiaceae; genus Endomicrobiellum. Next base: position 57,122 of record JAISGV010000003.1, on the reverse strand, counting down.
CATATCAAATAAAAAAGTTATTACTTCTGTATCAGTTTTAAGAGTACATATATATCCATACATTTCTACGAATCTTCTATTAGCATCATAAGAAGATATTTCCCCATTATGAACTACCGACCAATTCAGTAAAGTAAATGGATGTGCTCCTCCCCACCATCCTGGAGTATTGGTAGGAAATCTACCATGAGCTGTCCATATATAAGCTTCGTAAGTATCAAGCAAGAAAAATTTACCTATATCTTCAGGATAACCTACCCCCTTAAAAACTCCCATATTTTTTCCACTAGAAAAAATATATGCCCCTTTAAAATTTTTATTTATTTCCATAACACATTTAAATACAAATTCTTTTTCATCTATTTCTTTTTTTTCAATATTATCCTTCTTAGGATTTAGAAAATAGCGCCATATTAAAGGCGGATCATAGATCTTAGGATTTTTTTTTGTTGGAATACTCTCTGAATTTATAATATCAAAATTTTTTTTTATGTAATCTTCAGTTTGGATCTTAATATTAAAATCATCAAAAAATATATGCAGAGCATAAAAGTCCTTATATTCAGGATATATACCATAAGCCGCAAATCCTCCACCTAATCCATTAGAACGTTCATGCATTAAAGCAATAGATTTTATAATATCTTCTCCATTAAATTTATTGCCATTTTTATCAATAATTCCTGTTATAGCACAACCTGATGGAATTTTTACCTTTCCTTCTTTATTTATCACTAAATTTTACCTCCCAAATCTTTTGAAAACCAGTATATTAATTATAATTACTTAGTTTGCAATCAACACTAATAATAGAATTATTTATCATATTATTGTAGAATTTAGCAGTTAGTCATGTCAATATGTTAGGACTGTAATATATTGTGGATTGCAAAGGAGATAATGATAAATGGATAAATTATTAAATAAACTTCTTTTATGTGATGGTGTTTCTGGTAATGAGGAAAATATTTCTAAAATTATAATAGAATCTTTTTCTAAATTTTGTGATAATACAGAAACGGATAATTTAGGAAATGTTATTGGAAGAGTTAGCATTAATAATTCTTCTTGCAAAGAAGAAATCAAAAGAAAAAAGATAATGCTTGTTGCTCATATGGATGAAGTTGGAATGCTTGTAAAACATATAAGTGAAGATGGATTCATATATTTTATTAAAATAGGTGGAATAAATGATTCTGTTTTACCAGGGCAATTAGTTGAAATAATAAATAGGGATAATAAACATATTACAGGTATAATTGGAACAAAATCTCCTCACATGATGAATGAAAGTGATAGTAAGAAATCAGTTAAATATGAGGATATGTTTATAGATATAGGTATTAATTCTAAAAATGAGGTATTAAAAATTATAAATATAGGAGATCCTATAATATTTAAATCAAATGCAGGTATTTTAAATACGGATTTATATTATGGGAAATCTGTTGATAACAGAATAGGTTGTTACATTTTAATAAAAATTTTAGAAGAATTAGCTTTAAATAAAAATTTAAATACTGATATTTACGTATGTGCGTCTTCTCAAGAAGAAGTAGGATTAAAAGGTGGAAAAACTTTAGCATTTAGGATAAATCCAGATTTCGCAATTATTATAGATACTACTATATCAGGAGATATTCCTGGCATAGAAGCTAAGGTTTCTTCTATTAAGCTTGGTAAGGGAGTAGCTATAACTATTATGGAAGCTGCAGGTAGAGGTACGATAATACCAAAAAAAATGCGTAATTTAATGTTTGATGTCGCTGAAAAAAATAAGATAGATTATCAAATAGATTTATTCGATGGAGGAGTAACTGATGGAGCTTTAATATATACTAGTAATGTAGGAATTCCTACAATTGTATTAAGTATACCTACAAGGTATCTCCATTCTCCAACGGCTGTTTTTAGTATTAAAGATGTAAATTCCACTATTAAACTTGCGATTAAAATGATAGAAAAAATTTCTTAATTAAACTTAAAATATATTAATCATTTTATTAAGTTAATGGCGCTAGTCATATATATATCATTTACGCAGGAGCCTCTACTTAAATCACTAACTGGTAAAGAAAAACCTTGTACTATAGGGCCGAATGCTTTAAAGTTTCCGTATCTTTCTGCTATTTTATAACCAATGTTTCCTGAATTTAAATCTGGAAAAATAAAAATATTGGCTTTTCCTGCTACTTTGGAATTAGGAGCTTTTATTTTACCTATACTAGGTACGACAGCTGTATCAAATTGTAATTCACCATCAACGCTTATATCACTTTCATTATTTTCTATTAGATATTGTTTAATGAGTTTTGTTGCTTCTATAACTTTTGTTAAAGTTTTACTATTTGAACTTCCTTTACTGGAAAAAGAAAGCATCGCGACATTAGCTTTTCTATTTGGAAAAATTTTTTTAAAATTCTTAATAGTAGTTAATGCTATGTCTTTTAAAGTTAAAATATCTGGATCAGGATTAACAGCACAATCAGCAAATAATATAGGTTCTTTAACTAAATAATGTGAAGTTGGAGGAACCATAATAAAATACGAAGAAATTTTTTTTATTTTTTTAGAAACTCCTATAACATATAAACCAGCTTTTAGAACTTCGGCTGTATTATAATTTACTCCACATATACACGTATCGCAGTTTTTACTTTTTAAATATAACATGGAGAAATATAATGGATTTTTCAAAAGTTTTAATGTGTCATTTATTGTAAATCCTCTTTTTATCATATTTCTAAAAAAATTATCTACCATATTTTTATCTAAAATATCTATATTCATTATAATCACACTTATATTATCATCTAATTTTATGCCTAAGTTTGATGCTGTAATTCTTAGTTTATTCAATTCTTCGATATTTTTAACAGGTAAAATAACTGTTCCTATTTTATCTTTAGCTATCATTTCAGATGCTTTCAAAATCCTACTATCAAAACTTTCTGGCATGATAATTTTCCCTAAAGTCCCTTTAATTAGTTTTAATATATGATTTTTAAAACTATTCATTGCTATTTTTTCCCTTTTTTGTTTTTTTTGTATTCATTACTTATTCTTATATCAATTCTTTTTATTTTTCCACTTATTGTTTTTGGCAGTTTATTTACAAATTCTATAATTCTTGGATATTTATATGAAGATATATTTTTTTTTACATGTTCTTGAATATTTTTCATTAATTTAACACTAGCTTTATAATCTTTATTAAGCACTATAGAAGCTTTTATTAATAACCCTCTTTCTTTATCAGGTATTCCTGTTATAGCACATTCTAATACACAAGGATGTTCCATTAAAGTGTTTTCTATTTCAAATGGGCTAATTTTATAACCAGAACTTTTTATAATATCATCAGATCTTCCCATAAGCCAAATATATCCATCTTCATCTTTATAAGCAATATCCCCTGTATCATAGATTCCATTTTGCCAAACATCGGTTGTTAACCTTTTATTTTTATAATACCCCGTAAATAACCCTATTGGTTTATTTATAGATGTTCTAATTATTAAGCGTCCATAAGCTCCAGTTTCACATGAATTATTATATTTATCTACTATATCGACTTTCCAGCCTGGAGATGGTTTGCCTACAGATCCTGGTTTTACTTTCAACCATGGAAAATTTGCAGCAATAACAACAGATTCAGTTTGTCCAAAAGCTTCCTTTATTTCAAGACCAGTAATTTTCTTGAATTTGTAAAAAACTTCTCGATTTAAGGTTTCACCCGCAGTTTCAGCATATTGTAGTTTAGATAAATTATATTCAGATAGATTTTCTTTTATTATATATCTATAAACAGTAGGAGGAGCACAAAATGAGGTTATTTTATACTTTTCAATTTTTTTTATTAAATTTTTAGCATTAAACCTATCATAATCATATACAAAAATACATGCCCCGCATAACCATTGGCCATAGAGTTTTCCCCAAGAAGCTTTTGCCCATCCTGTATCTGCAACTGTTAGGTGTACACTTTTATAATTTAATCTTTGCCAAAAAAGAGCAGTTACAATATGTCCTAAAGGATAAGAAAAATCATGACATACCATTTTAGGATTTCCGCTAGTACCGGATGTAAAATATAGTAAGAATTTGTCACTTATTATTGTTTCTTCTTCACCTGTAGGTCTTTCAAAAGTTTCAGAAAATTTTTTTATTTCTTTAGTATAATTTATCCAATTATTAGAATATCCGTTAACCAATATAAAATGCTTCATTGTAATAGGCAAAGGTTCTTTTCTAACGCTATTAATTATATCTAAAATTCTATCATCATTTATTGCAATAATAGATTTTATATTTGCTATTTTTATTCTATATTTTAATTCTCTAGGAGTTAATAAATGAGTAGTAGGGATAACTATGGCTCCTAATTTGTGTAATGCAATAGTGAAAAACCAATATTCGTAACGTCGTTTGAGAATTAACATTACAGCATCGCCTTTCTGTATATTTAAATATTTTAAAAAATTAGCTGTTCGATTACTCTCTATTTTTATATCATTAAATGTAAAAAATTTTTTCTCATCTCTGTCATTACACCATATCATTGCTTTTTTTAGTGGAGAAATATTTGCTAACTTATCAATCACATCGAAAGCAAAATTAAAATTAGTAGGAATACGAACTCTATAATTTTTCAAAAAATCTTCATAAGATTCATAATTAACCTTTACATATTTAGATACTAATGACATAATTGTTCCTTAAGAATCAAAATATATTTACTACAATATTTTTTAAAGAAGTTATGCATTATTAATTTCCCGTATAGCTATTTCAGCTTCTTCTTTTGAAATTTTTCTACCATGCCATTCTGCTTTATTTTCCATAAAAGATATTCCTTTTCCCTTTATAGTATCAGCAATAATTACGACAGGTTTATGTTTTTCTATTTTAAATTCAGAATAGGCATCATTTATTTCACTAAAATTATGTCCGTTTATTTTTAAAGTTTTCCAACCAAAAACCTCATATTTTTTTTCTATAGGTTCAATTTTAACTATATTATCAGTCATTCCATCTATCTGTAATTTATTATTATCTATAATTGCACAAAGATTATTAAGTTTATGCTGTGCTGCAAACATAACAGCTTCCCACACACTACCTTCTTGTTGTTCTCCATCTCCCATAAGAACATAAACTTTATTATTTTTATTTTGATATTTTATTCCTATAGCTATTCCTGCTCCTATAGATAAACCATACCCTAAAGAACCTGTTGAAATTTCTATTCCAGGTAATTTTTTATCAAACGCTGGATGCCCCTGTAACCTGCTACCAAAATGTCTTAATGTATATAATTCTTCATGAGGAAAATACCCAAGATTAGCTAAAACAGAATATAAAGTAGGACATCCATGACCTTTAGATAAAATGAAAAAATCCCTATTATGGTTTTTAATATCATTAGGATAAATATTCATATAATTAAAATATAGCGAAACTAGAAGTTCAACTGATGATAAACTACTCCCAGGATGTCCTGAACCTGCAATAGATAACATTTTAATAATATCTTTTCTGATATTATTAGATATTTTTACAAGGTCAAATATTCCTTTCATTAATTTAACTCCTTAATTATTTAACAATGTATAATTTAAATTTCAATAATTTAAAATCAATTCTAAATAGAAATTATTTTGTACATTTATTAATAATATTTAAAAACGAACTAATTTCTAAGCTTGCACTTCCTACAAGTATTCCATCTACATCTGGTTTATTAATGAAATCAACTACATTATTGGAATTAACAGATCCACCATATATAATTTTAATATTAATATCTTTTAAGTTGCTCATTTGAGTACAAATTTTTCTTATAAAATAGTGCATTTTTTGAATTTGTTCAGCAGTAGCAATTTTGCCAGTTCCAATTGCCCATACAGGTTCATAAGCTAAAACTATAGAAGATGCCATATCCTTGCTTAATTTTAATTCTTTTAAACTATCTAATATTTGTTTTTTGATAATATCAAAAGCAATATTACTTGCATTTTCTTTTTCTGTTTCACCTATACAAATAATTGGTATAAGATTTAATTCTAAAACAGCTTTTATTTTTCTTCCGATATTTTTATTGGTTTCTTTAAAATACTGTCTACGTTCTGAATGTCCAATTATAACGTAAGAACAACCTACGTCTTTTAACATTTCTGCTGAAATTTCTCCTGTAAAAGCTCCATTTTTAGCAAAATATACATTTTGAGCTCCAAGCTTTATATTTGAATTTCTAATTTCTTTATTCACTGAATATAATGCTGTAAAAGTTGGACAAACAACAATCTCTAATTCATTAGTATTAATATTAACAATTGAGTATTTTAAATCCTTTAAAAACGTCACAGCTTCTGGAATAGTTTTATTCATTTTCCAATTTCCAACTATTAAATTTTTTTTTGTATTCATTTTAGTGCTCCATTATATTAGTAATTTTTTAAGTAATTGACTATTGAAACAGCTGCTTTTTTACCCATATACATTGCTTCTATAACAGTACTACCTCCTACAATATCTCCTCCAGCGAAAATACCCGGTATTGAGGTCATAAGATTATTATCAACTACAAGATAACCATTTTTACGATTAATTTTTAAACCTTTAGTTAATAATGCTATAGTATGATTAGGCATTGAGCCTAAAGCTAAAATAACCATATCTGATTTTATTATATGATTAGAATCTTTAATTTTTTTTAAAAGATTTTTTTTATTATTTTCCATTTTTATACATTCAATGGATATTACTTTATTCTCATTATTACCTATAAATTTCAATGGATTGGTTAAAGATATTATTTGTACACCTTCTTTTTTAGCATATATCAGTTCTAGTTTTCTAACTGGCATATTAATTTCTTCTCTTCTGTAAATAATTTTAACTTGTTTTGCGCCTAATCTAATAGCTGTCCTTGCTGAATCTAAAGCTGTATTACCTCCTCCTATTACAGCTACATTTTGTCCAATATATATTGGTGTATCCACATTTGGGAAATTATAAGCATACATAAGATTAGTCCGCACTAAAAACTCGTTTGCACAATATATATTTTTTAAATTTTCTCCTTCTATTCCTGGGAATTTAGGAATTCCAGAACCTGTACCAATAAATATTGCTTTAAAATTGCAATCTAATAAATCCTTTATTGTTTGTGTTCTTCCAATAAAATTATTTAATACTATTTTAAGACCATTTTTTTTAAGATTATTTATTTCTATGTCTAAAATTTTTTTTGGCAATCTAAATTCAGGAATCCCATATCTTAGAACTCCGCCTGCAACATGTAAAGATTCATAAATGGTAACATCATATCCTATTTTTAATAAATCACCTGCACATGTTAATCCTGATGGACCTGATCCTATAATTGCAACTTTAATTTTATTTTTTTTTGCAATTAATTTAGTACTATTGAATTCATCATTAGCATTATCTGCGACATATCTTTCTAAATTACCAATACAAATACTATTTTTATTTTTAGACAAAATACAATACTTTTCACATTGGTTTTCTTGAGGACATACTCTACCACATATAGAAGGTAAAGTATTTTTACTTTTTATAATTTTCATTGCTTGATAAATATTATTTTTGGTAAGTTTATGTATAAATTTTGGAATATTTATATTTACAGGACATCCTTTTACACATTGTGGGTTTATGCATTGTTTACATCTTTTAGCTTCTTCTAACATTTCATTATATGTATATCCATTATTTATTTCTTTAAAATTAACTTTAAATTTTTCTATTCCAAGATTTCTTTCTTGTATTTTTGATTCTTTTGACATTTACACTCCTTCTTTATGATATCAAAAGATACTTTTTCTTGAGATTTAAAAGTATCTAGTCTTGAAATAACTTCAAGCCAATTTATAGAATTAGCATCAAATTCAGGACCATCTATACATGCAAATTTAATTTTATTATTTATATTAATTCTACAAGACCCACACATTCCTGTACCATCAATCATTATTGGATTTAATGATACAATTGTTTTTATGTTTTGTTTTAAAGTAAGATCTGAAACAGCTTTCATCATTAAAATTGGGCCTACAGTATACACCACATCTATCTCATTAATGTCAATATTTTTTTTTAAAACATCAATAACAGAACCTTTAATACCATATGAGCCATCATTAGTGGTAAAAAATATAGAATCACTATTTTTTAGTAATTCTGATTTTAATATTATAAATTCTTTACTTTTTGCACCTATTATAGTAGTAATAAAATTTTTTTTTTTTTTAAATTCGCTTATTACTGGTATAATTTCTGCTATACCTAAGCCGCCTGCAACAGCCACTACTTTTCCATATTTTTGAATTTTTGTAGGTTTCCCTAATGGCCCTAAAAAATCTTCAATAAATTCTCCTTCTTTTAAGCTACCTAAAAGCGTAGTTGTTTTCCCTATTTCTTGAAAAACAATCTTTACTAAACCATTATTAGGCTTTGTTCCTGCGATGGTTAATGGAATCCGTTCCCCATTTTTATTAATTTTTAAGATCACAAATTGTCCTGCTAAAGCATTTTTAGCAACATGCGGAGCTAAAATTTCCATGCTTTTTATTTTTGAACATAAACATGTTTTAGTTACTATTTTATACACAAAAAATCCTCTCAACTATAATTTAATAAATATTATACACAATAATACTATAAATTAAATGTATAATAAAGATTGTTTTAATAAATTTTCTAAATTAATATTTTTGTCACTAATATGTTCATATGCATTATCAACTGCTATTTTAGCTTTATTTTTTTTATATCCTAAAGCTATTAAGCCATTAATTGCTTCAATAATTATTTCACTATCTCGTTTTTTATATTTTGAAAAATTATTTTTTTTTCTATTAAAAAGACTAACACTTTGTAATTTATCTTTTAAGGCAGATATAAGTTTATCAGAAGTTTTTTTAGTAAATCCCATTTTCTTTAAAGATAAATAGTCTTTTGTAAGAATACTATCTTTAAATTCATATAATGAATTAATAATTCTATCTATATATTCTATAGATTTTTTGGCTCCTATACCAGGGACTTCTTTTTTTATTAATAAATATAAACTCCTTTCTTCAATAGAAGAAAATCCATATAGTGTTACAATACCTCCATATATACCTGAAATATTTTCAACTATATATAGTTTTATTTTATTTCCAACATCTGGTAGTTTTGAGAAGACATAATGTGTAGCAAATACAGAGTATCCAATACCATAAACATCTATAGTAATAATGTTATTTCGGTATTTTTCACTTAATATACCACATATGTAATCTATCATATTATTATTACCTTTACTTAAAATCTAATTCCATCGTATGCTATTAATATGACATATAGCTATCGCAATTGCATCTGCTATATCATCAGGCTTAGGAATTGTCTTAAGTTTAAATATAAATTTAACCATTTGTTGCATTTGTAATTTACAAGCCTTACCATTTCCAGTTAATGCTATTTTTACTAATTTAGGGTTATATTCAAACAATAAAATATTATTTATTGCTATTGTCAATATGATAGCTCCTCTTGCTTGACTTATAAATGCTATTGTTTTAGATTTTTTAAAAAAAAAAATTTCCTCTAAAGAAGCCACATCTGGTTTATAAGTATCTATTATTTTTTGTAATTCATTATAAATAATGAACAATCTTTCAGTAATTTTCATATAAGAAAATGTTTTAATACATCCACTATTTAATAGTTCTATTTTATCTCTAGAATAAGCATTTATAATGCACCAACCGGTTAATGCTATTCCTGGATCTATACCAAGAATTATCATAATTCTATGCAACTTTTTTTATTGTATAAAAAGATTTGTATATATGTTTTTAACATCATCATATTCCTTTAGTTCATTTAAAAGTTGTAAAGCTTTATTATTATTATCGTCATTTATAATCAGCTTATTCTTAGGAACCATTATTATTTTAGCAGAAATAAGGTTTAAATTTTGATCTTTTAAATAGTTTTTAAAAATTTCAAGTTGTGAAGGCTCTATTATAATTTTATACGTGTTTCCATTACTTATACAATCTTCCGCATTAAATTCTAAAGCCATATTAAGTATATTTTCCTCGTTAATCGTTGTTTTACTTATAATTAACTGCCCTTTTTTATCGAACAACCAACTTACTCCTCCAGACTCTACAATGGAACCTTTATGCTTTGCAAAAATTTTTCTTAAATTAGCTATTGTTCTATTTTTATTATCAGTTATAATTTCAATAATTATTGCTATACCCCCAGGTCCATATCCTTCATAAATAATTTCTGTATAAGGCATGTTTCCATCAAGTTTACCATTACCTCTAGCTATAGCTTTTTTTATGTTTTCTCTTGGCATATTTACTTCTTTAGCGCACTCTATGGCATTTCTTAAACGAGCATTATTATCAACTTTAGGTCCGCCATTTTTAGTGGCAATGATAATTTCTCTTATAATTTTTGTGAAAATTTTTCCTTTTTTTATATCTATTAATGTTTTTTTATGTTTAATTCCAGACCATTTACTATGCCCTGACATTTTTATACATCCTATATTTTATATATTAAATTCAAAATTTAACTCTGTTAAATTTTTTTTCAATTGTTTTTCAAATTGTATATCACATATATTTTTAAAATCATTATTCTTTAAGAAATAATCTATTCTTTTTTTTATAATATGTTTTGATTTTATAATTGCATTAATCTTATTATTAAATACTTCTAAAAACCCATCATTTACAATTAATTTATCTAATCTTTTACTTAAAGTTTTAATTATTAATGTTCCTTTATTTATTCTAGTTAAAATATTTACATGGTTTGGCAAAATAGTAATTTGCCCTTCTATACTAGGAAATGAAATAGATAAAATCTTTGCATTATATAAAATTTTTGTAGGCGAAATGATTTCTAATATAAGTTTATTCATTTTCTTTAATCGCTTCATCAATGGATCCAATCATATAAAAACTTTGCTCTGGAACATAATCATATTTTCCTTCTATAATTTCTTTAAATCCTTTTATAGTATCTTGTATTTTTACATATTTACCTTTAAATCCTGAATAAGTTTCTGCAACAAACATAGGTTGTGTTAAAAACTGTTGAATTTTTCTAGCTCTAAATACTGTACATTTATCATTATTAGATAATTCATTTATACCTAAAATAGCAATAATATTTTGTAAATCTTTATATCTTTGTAAAATTTTCTTAACTGACATTGCAACATTATAATGTTCCATTCCAATAATATTAGGATTTAGCAATCTGGAAGTAGAAGTTAAAGGGTCGATAGCCGGATATCTACCTTGTTCCATAATTGATCTATCTAATGTTAAAATAGCATCTAAATGAGAAAATATTGTAACAGGAACAGGATCTGTATAATCATCAGCTGGTATATAAATAGCTTGAACAGAAGTAATAGAACCATTTCTAGTAGAAGTAATTCTTTCTTGTAAATCTCCTATGTCTTTAGCTAAGTTAGGTTGATATCCAACAGCAGACGGCATTCTTCCTAGAAGTGAGGAAACCTCACTTCCAGCTTGTGCAAATCTAAAAATATTATCTATAAATAATAAAACGTCTTCATGCTTTTCATCTCTAAAATATTCTGCCATAGTTAAAGCAGTAAAAACTACCTTCATTCTATTTCCAGGAGGTTCATTCATTTGACCAAAAACTAAAACTGTTTTATCAATGACATCTGATTTTTTCATTTCCATCCATAAATCTGTACCTTCTCTAGTTCTTTCACCAACACCTGCGAAAACAGAATGGCCTTTATGTATTAAAGCAATATTTCTTATAAGTTCTCTTACTAAAACTGTCTTCCCAATTCCTGCTCCACCAAGAATTCCAATTTTCCCACCCTTTAAAAATGGAGACATTAAATCTATAATTTTAATACCAGTTTCTAATATTTCAGGTTTTGTTTTCAGTTCAACAAAAGATGGAGCTAATCTATATATTGATTTTTTTTTAGTAAAATTAGTGTTTTCTAACAAATCAATAGGTTCACCTAAAGTGTTAAACATTCTACCTAACGTTTCTTCTCCAACAGGAACTTTAATTGGAGAAAAAGTTCTTGTAACCTTCATTCCTCTTCTTAATCCATTAGTAGATCCCATTGCTATAGTTCTTACTTCTAAATTATTTAGTGTAAATACTGTTTCAAAAACGATTTTTTTGTTTTCAATAACATTTTTTAAAATCAAGGCTTCATGAAGTTCAGGTATATTTTTTCTAAATCTAAAATCAACTATAGTACCATGTACACCTATTATAATACCATCATTAATATCATTATTACACAAAATTTATGTCCTTTCTAGTTGTTATTTAGTTTCCAATTAGTAAAATCTAAAATTTCATCTGTTATTTTTTCTTGTCTAGATTTATTATAAATCTTATAAAGCTTTTTTGAAACTTCTAATGCGTGAGTTTTAGTATTATACATTGATATTGCCCTCGCAGCTTGTTCTGAAATATAAGCATTTATTAAAGAATTATACATTTCTATTTCCAAATAATATTGAATTAGATCATCTAATGTTTCTTTTTGTTGTAAAAAGTATTTGTTGGTTTTATTATTCTTTATTGGTAGAATTTCTTCTATATATGCTTTTTGAATTGTAATATTTGAAAATTTAGTATATATTAATGTTACTTTTGAAATTTTTTTCATGAAAAAAAACATTTTAGCTACTTTAACCATAGGATATACGCAATTATATTTAGGTAAAGTTTTACCAAATTTTAAAGATGAAATAACATTGTATTTCATTTTAATTTCCTTTGAACATTTTTTTCCAAAAAGTATAACATAATCTTGCTCATTTAGATATAAATCTATTTTTTTAAGCATATTTATAACAATATTGCCACAAAATCCAGTATCTGGAAGTATAATATAGACTAGTTTTCTATGAATTTTATTTGGCGTATATTTACAACAATTAATATAATTATTTTTTTGTAAAATATAACGAATTTTATCTTTATAAAATAAGAAATTTTTTACTATTTTTTTAATTTTTAGGATCCTTGTCATTGCTATCATTTCTGTTGCTTTAGATAGTTTAGCAACGTTATTAAGCATTTCTATTTTATTTTTTAATTCGTTTAAATTTTTCATTTTGTATTTAAAGTTGCTTTAAAATCTTTTAGTTCTTTTTCTAATTCTGATTTTAAAGTATTATAGTTTGTTTTATTACTCATTAATAGTTCATTTAAATTTTTGGGATATTTTGTTTTTATAAAATTTACTAGTTTTTGTTCAATTATTATAACATCAGCAATAGAGACATTATCAAATAAACCGTTAGTTATAGAAAATACTAATAATAATTCTAAAGCTTCTGAATAAGTATCATATTGGGATTGTTTTAATATTTCTGTAATTCTTTTCCCTCTTTCAATTTTTTGCAGACTAATCTTTTCTAATTCATTATCAAATTGAATAAAAGATTGTAATTCTCTAAATCTTGAAAGTTCTAGTCTTATAGACCCTGCTAATTCTTTCATAAATTTAGTTTGAGCTTTTCCTCCTACTCTAGAAACAGATAACCCTACATTAATCGCAGGACGTATTCCTAAATTAAATAAATCATATTCCAGATAAATCTGTCCATCAGTAATTGAAATAATATTTGTTGGTATATATGCAGATAAATCATTTTCTTGAGTTTCTACTATAGGAAGTGCAGTAATACTTCCGCCTCCGTTCTTGTCTGACATTTTGGCAGCTCTTTCTAATAATCTGGAATGTAAATAAAAAATATCTCCAGGATAAGCTTCTCTACCTGCTGGTCTTTTAATTAAAAGAGAAATTTGTCTATATGACCAAGCATGTTTTATTAAATCATCATAAATAATTAATACATCCTCACCTTTATCCATAAAATATTCTCCAATAGAACATGCAACTAATGGAGAAATGTATTGCATTGCAACAGGATCAGAAGCTGTTGCTGCCACAACAATTGTATATTCCATGGCCTGAAATTTTTTTAATTGTGCAACTATAGATGCTAAATTTGATTTTTTCTGTCCTATTGAACAATATATACATATAACTTTTTTAAGGCCCATATCTATTTTTTTTTGATTTATTATTGTGTCTATTGCAATAGAAGTCTTGCCTGTTCCTCTATCTCCTATTAAAAGCTCTCTTTGTCCTCTACCTATTGGGATTAATATGTCTATTGCTTTAATTCCTGTTTTTAAAGGTGTATTAACTGTTCCTCTTTGAGTAATTCCTGGAGCATATCTTTCAATAGGATAGTGTTTTGTAGAAGATATTTCATGTACTAAAGGTTTTCCATCTATAGGTTGTAATAATGCATCAACTACTCTTCCTATTATCTCATTGGAGATTGTTATATCTAAAACTTTTCCAGTTGAAAACACCTTCGTTCCGCAATTAATATTTTTAATAGTATTTAATAAAATTATTAAAACACGATCTTCACTAATATCTAAGACAAAACCAATTGAACCATTATCAAATTCTACTTTTTCATAATATCCGACATTAGAAAGTCCGGAAACTGTTACAATCTCATCAGTTACACTTTCAACAATTCCAAAATTTGTCAGCTTAGATTTTGTATTGATAGTCCATAATTTTTTTTCTATTTCTTGTATTATTTCGTCTGGGTTCATAAAATTTATTTTTTTCACATTAAAGAATTTAAAATTATATTAAATTTTCCATAAACAGTATAATCAAAAATAAAATCTTTGTATTCTAAAAGAATCCCTCCAATAATTTTTTTATTACGTTTAAAAATTATTCTTTCTCCAGGTTTGAATAAATTTATTAACATTTTTCTATTTTTATCACTTATATTGCCTTCAAAATTTATAATTACATTATTATATCTAAATTTAAATTTTAAAAAATTAAGTAATTTTTTAATTTCGTATATTTTAAAATTATTTAATATCCAATTAAAATTATTTCTAGATAAACCATTATATTTTATAATTGATTCTGCTAATGTTTTAATTTGTGATTCTTTCATTTATTTTATTAATAGCATATGCCATAAGTTTATTTTTATCACTTTCATTAAAAAAATCACATAGAACACGAGATAAAATGTCTTTTGACATAATTAATGCCATTTTAATTATTTTTTTGTTTGATGTTTCAAATTCTTTTTTAGCCATTTCTTTTGCATTATTTATTATTATTAATGCTTTATTATTTAAATCTAACATCATTTTATTCTCAGTTTCTATTATAGAAAATTTTGCATTATCAATAATTTTATTAGCAGTTTCTCTAGCATCTGCCAAAATTTTTTCTTTCTCTATAAATGCATTTTTAAGGATAGAATTAGCATTGTTAATTTTGTCAATTGATTGTTGTATTTTTCTTTGTCTTTCATCTAACGTTTTTTTTAGAGACGAATATAAAAATTTTCTAATAATCATTGATATAATAAAAAAATTTATTATCTGAAAAATAAATAATTTAGTCTCTAATCCAAATCTATACACTGTTTCCATTTATTTATATCCCAAATTATATTGCTTAAAATATAGTTGCAATAAGAGAATAAATAGCAATAGCTTCAGCAAAAGCCATTGCCATTAACATATTTATCATTATTTTACCAGAAGCTTCAGGATTCCTACCTGTAGCTTCTACAGCTTTTAAACCAATTACTCCTATTGATATAGCTGGAGCTATACCACCTATTGCTACTATAATACCACCTGAAAGTGAAAGATTCATATTTTGTTCTCCTTTTTTAATATAATTCATTTAACATTATATTCATAAATACCATAGTAAGAACAGCAAAGACATATGCTTGTACCAAAGAAACTATAATTTCAAATATAATAAAAGGAACTGGGACACAAAAAGCAAATAAATTATAAATTTTTTTAATTACTAATTCTCCTGCCAAAATATTTCCAAACAAACGAAATGATAAAGAAATTATTTTAACTATTTCACTTATAAATTCTATAACTCCAACAAATAGGAATATTGGGAATGCTTTTAATGTTATAAATTTTGTACAGTATGTTTTAATTCCTTTACATTTTATGCAAAAAAAATGACTCAAAAATATAGAAATAAATGCTAAAGCTAGAGTAAGATTTATATCACTTGTAGAAATTCTAAATAAAGGTATTGTTGTAATCGTATTATTATTTAGTACGGATATTTTTATAAAGTGAAACCCTGGAACTTGTCCGGTAAGATTAGCTACAGCTATAAATATAAAAAAAGCTAAACTCCATGAACATATAAAATTTGTTATTTCGGTATTACAATGTACCGCTATTCTTTTAAATATTTCTTCAAAATATAATATTACACATTCCATAAAAACTTGGATTTTATTTGGTATTATATTTTTTTTAATATTAATTATTATTATAAATATTATGATAATAATATCAACTATTATTGTAGATGATATTGTATTTGTTATATAAAAATTGCCTATTTTAAATAATTTATCAATATTTATCATGTTTTACAACTTTTGCTATGGCACAACAATCCTGAATGATTATTTCTTTTGGATTTATAATCATAAATTTATAATCCCTTATAGGATTTAATAATATACAATATACAATTAATTATTACAACTTTTAATTTTTAATTTAATGAATTATTGTTTATTCAATTGGAATCTATTTTATTGGAATGCCTGTTGCCATAACTAAGTTTTTAAATTCTTTTATAAGTTTTAAGGTTACAAATCCAGGTTTACCATTAGAAATTATTCTTGTGTCTATTGAAATTATTGGTATTATTTCGTTTATTGTACTTGTCAAAAAACATTCATCTGCATTATAAATACTATACATAGTTATAGGATTTTCTTTTACAATTATACTTAATTTATTTCTAGCTAATTCTATAACGGTATCCCTAGTTATTCCTAATAAAACTCCTTCTGACAACGATGGAGTACTAATGATCCCATTTTTTACTATAAACAAATTACTAAAACTACACCCTGTTACGGTCCCATTAGAATTTAAAATTACAGCAGTATCAAACCCTCCTTTTATGGCATCTAATTCAGATAAAAAATGATTTAGATAATTTAATGATTTTATATTAGTAAGAAAAGAACTATTGTTAATAGTATGAATATGAGAAGTACTAACTTTAATACCAGTACTACATAATTTTCTTATGTAAAAACTACTATCATTATCAGCCATTATTATTAAAGATGTTTTGTTTTCTCTTATAGTTGAGTTAAGATTACTATTTACTTTTGTTATTAATACTTTTATATAACCATTTAATAACTGATTTACTTTTAAAGTTTTTAAAATCGCACTTTCTATATCTTTTTGTTTAAGATCAATAACCAAGTTAATAGTCTTAGCTGAAGACCATAATTTTTCTAAATGTTCTTTCAACCTAAAAATTCTACCATTATAAGCTCTGATATCTTCAAAAATTCCGTAACCATATAACAAACCATAATCAAAAATAGATATTTTTGCTTCTTTTTTATCAAAGAATTTACCGTCTATATATACCATCATATTTTTATATCTCCATTTGCTATTTTTTTATGATTATAATTTTCTATCATTTAATTTCATTGTTGGAAATATTATAACATCCCTTATAGATTTAGCTCCAGTCAAAACCATAATAAGCCTATCTATACCAATTCCTAACCCTCCTGTTGGAGGTAATCCATATTCAAGTGCAGAAATATAATCTTTATCATAAGAAATATTGTCTTTTTGTACATATTTTTCTTTACGTTGTTGTATAAATTTATTTTTTTGTAAATAAGGATCATTTAATTCAGAATATGCATTTCCTATTTCCATATTATTTATATATATTTCAAATCTTTCAGCTATTTTAGGATTATCATGCTTAGTTTTTGCTAATGGTGAATAAATAGCCGGATAATCAATTACAAAAGTAGGACTTTTTAAATTAGGAACTACTTTCTCATCAAAAATTTGATTTAAAATTTTTTTATTTGTTGCATTTTTTGGAAGTGTTAAGTTTAAATTTTTAACTACATCTATCATTCTATCACTTTCTAAAAAAGATATTAAATTTAAATTAGTATATTTTTCTATTAAATCAAATAACTTTTCTTTTTTAAATATTAATTTAGCATTAGGGTTCACTACTTTTGCTGCTATATTTATCAATTCTTCTGCGATAATCATCATATCATTATAATCAGTATATGCTTGATAAAGTTCTAACATTGTAAATTCTGGATTGTGATTTCTATCTATACCTTCATTTCTAAAATTTTTGCCTATTTCAAAAATTTTATCTACATTACCTATTATAATACGTTTTAAAAAAAGTTCAGGTGAAATTCTTAAATATAAATCCATATTTAATGAATTATGATGAGTAATAAAAGGTTTAGCTGTTGCTCCGCCAGGAATATATTGTAAAATTGGCGTTTCTACTTCAATAAAGCCAAGATTTTCTAATTTATTTCTTATAGCAGAAATGATTTTACTTCTTTTTAAAAAATTTTTTTTTACATTTCCATTTACAATAAAATCCAAATATCTTTGTCTATATCTTACTTCTATATCTTTAAGTCCATGCCATTTTTCAGGTAATGGTTTAACTGCTTTTGATAAAATACGCCATTTTTTTACCATTATACTTAGTTCATTTGTTTTAGTTTTAAAAGGAGTCCCTTCTATTCCTATAATATCAGATATATCAATCATATTTTTAAATAATTTATATTGTTCTTTTCCAATTATGTTTACATTAATATATATTTGAATTTCAGCATACGCATCTTTTATATCCAAAAAAATAGATTTTCCCATATTTCTCCGTCTTATAATTCTTCCGGCGGCTTTAATCATTACATTATTAATTATTGTTTCTTTTTTTAGATTTATATAATCTGAAATTATATCTGCATTGTTCTTTTCTAATCTATATTTTGCTGGATATGGGTTAATATTTATATCTTTTAATTTTTTAATTTTCTGTTTTCTATTATTAATTATTTGTTTAATATTTTCTTTAATAAGTACTTTTTTATTCATTTAAAAATTTTTCTCCATATTAATTTAAAATTTGTTTTTCCAGTTTTTATTAGAATATCTTTCATACATTATTTTTTTTGCATAATTAATGTCATCTATATTAAAATTTATTTTTCTTATATTTTTACTTACTAGTATCTTCGCAAGATTATTTACAAAATAAATAGAAAAATGTTTCTGTTTTTTACTATCTAAATTAATATGTATTGAGCCTTGAACCATCAGTTTATTTTTCCGTCTACGAGAACATGATCCAACAATTTTTTTATTGTTAAAAATTAAATCATAATCACAAATATTATTAATACATAAAGTATTTTTAATGTTTTTATTATTATGTTTCTTTTTATTAAAAGAAGATTGTATTCCTATTAATTCTAAAGCATTATGTATTGCTTCATGTATTTTTTTATAAGTATTTATATAATTGTATATATCCCAAAAATTTGAAGATGTGACAAAACAATAAGAAATATCTTTATAATGCTTTACTGTTAACCCTCCTGTCAGTCTTCTAGTAAAATTTAAATTTTTCATAGAAATATCATGAATCTTTTGAAAATATCCTATAGTTATACATGGGTTTTTCCATGAGTAAATTCTTAAAGTTGGAAAATTACTATATTTATTAAAAATCATTTCATCTAAAGCCATATTCATATTAATGTTTCTAGAAATATCATAAATCCAATTTAAATTCATAATCCACATTTCTTAAAAAATAAACTTAAAAAATATTTAAATTCTGAAATGTTTAATATGTAAGAAGTTATTATAAATAATAATATACTAATTATTATAGATATAGGAACTAAAATTAACAAACTGACTTTGAATTTATGTAATATCCCCCAAACTATCAAATTTGAAACAGTTGCCGCAAAGAAACATTTTAATCCGAAGACAAAAATTTTATTTAATAAATTTAAGTTTTTTATACGTTTATCCAATAAAAAAATAAGACAAAAGAAATTAAAGTATGAAGATAATGAAGTAGCTAATGCAAGGCCACTAACGGTCATCAATTTCATTAATAAAATGCATAATACAATATGAAATATCATAGAAAATAATGCTAATTTTAAAGGAGTTTTAGTGTCTTGATATGAATAAAAAACATTTGTTATAATCTTATTCCACGCATAAGCAGGTAAACCCAAAGAGTAATAAAATAATGCTTTATATGTCATATCTGAAGCTAAATTATTAAACCTACCATGTTCAAATAATAATTTTATTATTGGTAATCCAATAAACATAAGTCCCAACATAGCTGGAAACAAGGTAAAAATAGTAAATTTCATTGAATATATGATTGAATCCTTTATTTTTATTATATCATTGTTCATGCAAGCTTTTGACATTTCAGGGAAAGCAACTGTTGTGAATGATATACCAAAAATAGCCAAAGGAAGTTGTACAAGTCTATTAGCATAATAAAGTGCAGTAATAGATCCGGCTCCTAAAAAAGAAGCACAATTACTGTCTACAAAAATATTGATTTGTTCAACTGATGCCCCTAATATAGACGGAATCATAAGTAAAACGACTCGTCTAATTCCTGAATGCTTTAAATCTAGTAAAAAATTTAATTTCCAATTAAATTTTTTAAAATGATGATATTGTATTAAATAATAAAAAGCATAACCAAGCACTATACTACAAATTAATCCTTTTATTTTGTAGTTAGTAGTGGTGATAAAAGGTGCTAAAACAATAATGTAAAAAATTTCAATTATGTTGGCTATTGCAGGGGTAATAGCAGGTATAAAGAATGAATGAAGTACATTTAGTATTGATACAAGAAAAGCAGCTAATCCTATAAATATAATTAAAGGAAACATAAATCTTATAAAATTTACTGTCAATTTCATTTTATATGTATTAAATCCTATGGCTACTAACTTAACAATATTATTAGCAAAAACGATACCTAACAATGATGTTAAGATTAATGTTAAAAGTAAATATGTAAATATAACATTTAAAAATTTTTGTGTTTCAGCTTTATTTTTTTTATTTAAATATTCAGTAAATACAGGAACGATAGTAGAAGAAAATGAACCTTCTCCAAAAATTCTTCTGAACAAGTTTGGAATTTTTAAAGCAGCATAAAAAGTATCTGCCATTATACCTGCTCCAAAAACATTAGCTATTAACATATCTCTTATATAACCAAATATTCTTGAAATAAAAATACCTATAGAAGTTATACTTACATAATTTATTGTTGTTTTATTCTTCATACTCTTCATACTTTAATATTTTCTATATCTGGTTGGGATTTAAACCAGGTCATTTGTCGTTTTGCATATTTTTTTGTATCTTCTGTGATCTGTTTTATTAGAGATTTTTTTGATATTTTATGTTCTAAATATTGAATTATATATTGGTATCCTACACTACTCAATGCTGGAATTTTTTTATCAAATCCCATATTTAATATTCTTTTGGTTTCTTCAATCATACCATTTTCTATCATATTTTTACATCTATAATTTATTCTTTCATATAGAATTTGTTTGTCTATAGATATATTATAATGTTTAAAAATATAACGTTTAACTTTTGTTTTAAAAAAAAAACTCATAGGCTTACCAGATAATAAATTTACCTCTAATGCTCTTAATAATCTTTGTCTATTGTTTTTATTTTTTACTGCAGATTTTGAATCTAAATTTAAAAGCGACTTATATAATTCATCGTTGGATTGTAAATTTAACTTTTGTCTTAAATAGTTATTAGCTTTTGGCATATTATCAATACCATAAATCAAAGATTTTATGTAAAATCCTGTTCCACCTACTATTACAGGAATTTTCCCTTTTTTAGAAATTTCTGATATTTTTAAATCTGCATCGTATATAAATTGAGCAACATCATAGGTTTCGTTTGGATTTTTAATATCTGTTAAATATTGAGGTATTCCTTGTATTGTGCGAATACCTTTTTTAGATAATTCTCCTTCTTTATTAGTACCTATATCTAAATATTTATAAATTTGCCTGGAATCACATGAAATTATTTCTCCGTTATTTTCTAAACAAAATTTTACAGCTTTTTTTGTTTTACCGCTTGCTGTTGGTCCTGAAATAATAATTATATGTAACACGATATTCCTTTTGTTTTATATTTTCATCTTCTATTAAAGATTTTATTCAATTTATAACGCGATACTGAGTAAACTGTTGGCCTACCATGAGGACAAGTTAATGGGAATTTACATTTTAACAGTGAAGATATTAATATTTTAATTTCACTAGTATGAATTTTATTATTAGCTCTTATGCTATAATAGCACGCTGCTCTAATAATTTTTTTCTTTTTTTCATCAATTTCTGTAAAATCGTCTTCTTCGATATTTGATAATATAGAAGTAATTATTGATTTTATAGAAATACTGCCTAATAAAGTAGGATAAGATAAAACTTTGAAGGAATTGAGGTTAATTTCTTCTATATCTATACCTAATTTGTTGAAAATTTTTAAATTTTTCCTCAGTAGTAAAGATTTACTACTAGAAATGTTAAAAATTTCTGGAATTAATGTTTGCTGTTTTTTTATATTATTATTTTTTAATGAGATAAGATATTGTTCATATTTTATTCTCTCAGCAACAGCGTGTTGATCAAAAATATATAATATATCTTTGTTTTCTATAATAATATATGTATTAAAAATTTGCCCTATAATATTATAGGATAAATTTTTAGGTAATATATCATTCTCAAAAAAAATATTATTTCTACTTATACCATTTTTAATTGTTTTCTTTAAGTTATGATTTTTTGAAATTGTAAATAATTTATGTAATTTTAAATCATTATATATATATAATTTAAGATTTTTACTCAATGTTTCTAATATTTTTTTATATAAAATATTTTCGAAATCATTTATAAATTTTACTTCTTTTTTAGTTGGATGTATATTAATATCAACTTTTGAAGGAGAGATAGTAATAAAAGCTAAAACTTTATAATTTATTATGTTACTGTATTTTTTATATGCTTGATCAATACAATATAAAAACCATTTCGGACAACATACATGTCTAGAATTAACAAAAAAATACTGGGTTTTTTTCGTATATAAAAAAATATTTTTCACAGTAAAATAAAGATCTATTTTAATATTATTATTGTCATCTATAACTTTTACATTTTTCATTGATTTTATACATTCTTTACCCAAGATATCTTTTATTCTTTTTAATTTTTTATTTGTTATCTGTATATAATTAATAATCTTGTTTTCATTAAATATTTTAAATCCAATATTAGGGTTTGCAAGAGCTATTTCTTCAATACACTTTGTAATTTTAAATCGTTCCTTAAAATTATTTTCTATAATTTTTTTTCTTACAGGAATATTAAAAAATAAGTTTTTAACTTCTACTATAGTGCCAACAGATCCAGACCATGGTATAATATTTATGCGATTATTAATATCTAAATATAGTTTCCATCCGTAATCTTTATTTCTTTCTCTAGTTTTTATTTCTATATTTGATATAGCAGCTATAGACGCTAATGCTTCTCCTCTAAATCCTAATGATCGAATATGTAAAATATCATTATAATGTTTAATTTTACTAGTTGTGTGTTTTAAAATAGATAAAGCTAAATTTTTTTTGGTCATTCCTAAACCATCATCGAATACTCTTATGGATTTCTTACCTGAATTTTCTATTTCAATGATTATATTAGAAGATTTAGCATCTACAGAATTTTCAACAAGTTCTTTAACGACATCATTAGGATATTCAATTATTTCACCTGCTGCTATTTTTTGTATTGTTTCTTGTGATAAAATATTTATTTGCATTGTCTTAATTTTGTTTAATTAATACTATTAATTTTTAAATTATGTAAAATAACACTAGCTCTTTTTATAATTTCCTCAGGAACTCCAGCTATTTTTGCAACATATATCCCATATGATTTATTCGTACTTCCTTTGATGACCTTATGTAAAAAAATAATATTATCATTCCATTCTTTAACATCTATTTTATAATTACCAATTTTTTTAAAATGCCTATTTAAAGTAGTAAGTTCAAAATAATGTGTTGCAAACAGTATTTTCACTCCATCGTTTTTTTTTAAATCTTCTTTGGAAAAAAATTCAACTATTGATTGAGCTATAGCAATACCGTCATAATTAGAAGTTCCTCTCCCAACTTCATCTAAAATAATAAGACTTTTTTTTGTGTATTGATTCATAATTATTGCTATTTCTATCATTTCTCTCATAAAAGTTGATTCCCCTTCTACAATATTATCAATTGAACCCATTCTTGTAAATATTCTATCAACAATTCCTATTTCAGCTTTTTTATTTACAGGAACAAATGATCCTATTTGAGCCATAAGTACAATAATTGCAATTTGTCTCATATATGTTGATTTTCCAGACATATTAGGACCAGTAAGAATAATTATCTTTTGATTTGTATTGAAAGAAATATCATTTGTAGTAAATTCGCCTTTCTTAAGAATTCTTTCTACAACAGGATGTCTTCCTTCTATGATATTAAGTCTTTTATTATCTAATAATACTGGACAAATATAATTATAACGTAGAGCATCAATAGCAAAATTACAAAAAATATCTATCTCCGCTATTTTTTTTGCAGTATTTAAAATATTTTTAGCTAGTGAAGAAATTTTTTTTACCAAGTTATCAAAAATATTCTTTTCTAACTTAAATATTTTGTCATTATAAAATAGTATTTTTTCTTCAATGGATTTTAATTCTTCAGTTATATATCTTTCTCCATTAACAATCGTTTGCTTACGTATGTAATGTTTAGGTACAAATTTAATATTTGATTTACTAACTTCTAAATAATATCCAAAGACTGAAGTATACCCTACTTTAAGATTATTTATTCCAGTAATTTTTCTTTCTTTAGTTTCAAATTTAATTAAGTGATTTCTAATTTTTCTTAAAGATGTTCTAAATTCATCAAGTTCGTCATTAATTCCATTTTTAATTACTCCTCCATCTTTTATATATAAATTAGGAGTTTCATATAAATACAAAGCAATTTTATTTATTAAAATAATATTACTGTTTATTTCAGTATCAAATTCATAATTGGAATTTTTTATAAAACTTATATTTTTAAATATACTATTTATAAGTATTAAAGAATTTTTCAAAGCTATTAAATCTTTAGGAGTAACATTATTGGATATAACTCTAGCTATTAATCTTTCAATGTCAGATATATCTTTTAATTTTTTTATTGTTTTATTTCTTAGTTCTGCATTTTCTATAAAAAATCTTATAAATTTTTGTCGTCTTACAATTTTTGAGATATTCAATAATGGTCTAGAAATCCATTTACGTAACATTCTAGAGCCCATATAAGTTTTTGTACTATTTAAAGTTGAGAATAAAGTATTAGATTTATCTTCACTTGTTAAAGAATTAAATAGTTCTAAATTTTTAATTGTACCATTATCTAAGTACATGAAATCCGAACTATTAATACAGTTTATATTATAAAATATTTTAGTTCCACTATACAATTGAGTCTTTCTAATATAAGATAATAATGCACCACATACGCAAATCATATCAACATCTTCAAGGCTAAATTTTTTTAAGCTGTTGAATCCAAAACTATTTATTATTTCATTTTTAGCATTTTCAAAATCAAAAAAAGTATTTTCTATTTTAGAAATAGGGATTTTTAGTTTAAATAGGAATGAATCAATTAAAGTATTATTATCTGAAATAACAAACTCTTTTGGTTCATATTTTAATATTTCACTCTTAGCTAATTCTACTGAAATTTTAGAAGAAAAAAAATCACCTGTAGATATATCAGCCACTGCATATGTAATATATGCCATTTTTTTTTCACAAGTTAATGCCATTAAAAAATTGTTGTCTTTTGCTTCTAGAAAAACATCATCTATAATCATTCCAGGAGTTATTATTTTTGTAACTCCTCTTTTTACAATTCCTTTCGTTGAGTATGAATTTTCCAATTGTTCACAAACTGCGACTCTAAGCCCAATATTTATTAATTTTTTAATATAACTATTTACAGATCTGCATGGAACTCCACACATTGGTGTACCTGCTCTTTTTGTTAAAACTATATTCAGAATTGGGGCTATTTTCAATGCGTCATTAGCAAACACTTCATAAAAATCTCCCAATCTAAAGAATAATATAACGTCTTGATAATTGTTTTTTATATTCCAATATTGTTGCATTAATGGAGTTAATTTATTGGTATATTCCTTTATATTGAAATCCTCCTTCAAATAATTTCTGCTATTAAAGAGTTTATTTTTACGGTTTTAATTTTTACATTTAATTGCTTAC
The DNA here is from genome assembly GCA_031262885.1 of Endomicrobium sp. Classification (GTDB taxonomy): domain Bacteria; phylum Elusimicrobiota; class Endomicrobiia; order Endomicrobiales; family Endomicrobiaceae; genus Endomicrobiellum. The sequence goes on along the minus strand of JAISGV010000003.1, from coordinate 30,692 downwards.
CTAAATAATTATATTTATTATCTAAAGTTTTTATAAAAACTTTATAACCACATCTAGTTGTTGCTTTTATAGTATCTCCAATAATATCTTCTGTTAAAACTTCTTGTACACTACCAATCATTTTTGACAAAATTTCTACTGAAATCTTATTTGATTCTTTGAGAATAACTTTTAGACGTTCTTTTTTTTCTAATGGAGTAACATCATCAATCATATTATAAGATAATGTATTAGGACGTGGAGAATACTTAAAAGCATAAACTTTACTAAATTTTATTGTTTGTACAGCGTTTAGTGTTTTTTTGAAATCCATACTTGTTTCAGTAGGAAATCCTACTATAATATCTGTAGTAATATTTATATTTGGAATAGCACTTCTCAAATTATCAATTAATTTAATATAATTAGAATAAGTATATTTCCTATTCATTTTTTTAAGTATTCTGTCAGAAGCAGATTGCATAGGAATATGTATGTTAGTACATATTTTAGGTTCATTAGATATAATATTTATTAAATCAATATTAAAATCTTTTGGATGATTTGTCATAAAACTTATTCTTTCAACACCATTAATTCTTGCAATTTGTTTTAGTAACATAGTAAAGTCAACATTACCATATTTATAAGAATTAACATTTTGTCCTAATAATATTATTTTTTTTGTTCCTCTTCTAACTAACATAGAACATCGATTTAATATCGTATTAAAATTAAAACTATGTTCATTTCCACATACAAAAGGGACTATACAATAAGTGCAATAATTATTACAACCTGTCATAATTTTAATGTAGTTTACAATTTTATTATTAGATACAAGTGTATTTTTAGTATCAATATGTTGGAATGAACTAACAATTTTAAATATTACGTATTTTACATCTTTATTTCCAATTACAAGATTCACAGTTTTAAATCTTTGTTTTATTATATTGCCTAATCTTTCAGCCATACATCCAATAACAAAAATTTTTAGTTTTTTATTTTTCATCTTTAAGATTTCTAATCTGCCAAGATAAGAAAATGCTTTTTGCTCTGCACTTGATCTAATAGAGCAAGTATTCAATATAAAGATATTAGCTTCTTCTGGATTTTTTACTTCAAAAAATCCATTATTTACTAACATATCACTAATAATTTCTGAATTACATACATTTATCTGACAGCCTATAGTTTTTATCATATAATTCATAATGCTTTTAAGAATTCTTAGTTTTTGTTGTTTTTACTCTATTCTTTTTAAGAATAAGATGAGGAATTGCTAATGAAATAACTTTATCCATATGCGATACTGAAATCATTTTCACTTTTTTTCTCACTTCTTTAGGAATTTCAATTAAATCCTTTTCGTTGTTTTTTGGAAACAAAACAGTATTAATTCCTTCTCTATATGCTGCAAGTACTTTCTCTTTTAGTCCTCCTATACCTAATATTCTACCACGTAGTGTTATTTCTCCTGTCATTGCTATTTTCTTTTTTACTGGTTTATTCATACAAACAGAAGCAATAGCAGTCGCTAAAGCTATTCCTGCACTAGGTCCATCTTTAGGAACAGCCCCTTCAGGTACATGTATATGAAAATCAACATTAGAAAATATATTATCATCAATGTTAAGTTTTTTATATATTGAACGAATATATGTTAACGCTGTTTGAGCTGATTCTTTCATAACATCACCAAGTTTCCCTGTTAGCATTAATCCTTTTTTCCCATTAATCTTGTTTACTTCTATAGTTAACACTTCTCCCCCAAATTCAGTCCATGCTAAACCTGTTACTACCCCTATATCATTTTCAGGTATATTTTCTCTTTCATATTTTGATATACCTAAGTATTTATTTAGATTTCTATTAGTTATTGTTATATAATTCAAAGTTTTTTTAAATACAAATTCTTTCACTATTTTTCTACATATATTGGCTATCTCTCTTGATAAATTTCTTACGCCTGCTTCTCTAGTATAATTCTCAATTATAGAATTTATGCTATTATTTGTAAAAGAAAGTTCTTTAGGCAACAATCCATGTTCTTTTAATTGCTTAGGAATAAGAAAATTATTAGCTATACAAATTTTTTCAGTATTTGTGTAACTAGAAAACCTTATAAGCTCTAATCTATCAAGTAATGTACTAGGTATATTATTAATATTATTTGCAGTTGTTATGAACATAACTTTAGATAAATCAAAATCTATATCTAAATAGTGATCATTAAAAGCATAATTTTGTTCTGGGTCTAATACTTCTAATAAAGCTGCAGAAGGGTCACTTCTCCAGTCTGTTCCTATTTTATCTATTTCATCTAATATTAATACAGGATTATTCGATCCTGCTTTTTTAATAGATTGTATAATCTTTCCAGGCATTGCCCCAATATATGTACGTCTATGCCCTCTAATTTCAGATTCATCTTTCATTCCACCCATTGATATTCTAATATGATTTCTTCCAAGACTTTTAGCAATCGATTTCGCAATAGATGTTTTTCCAACTCCTGGAGGTCCAATAAAACATAATATAGGTCCACTTATTTTTTTAACTCTTGAAACAACAGCAAGATATTCCAAAATTCTTTCTTTAATTTTTTCTAATCCATAATGATCCTGTTCTAGGATACTTTTAGCTCTTTTAAGATCAAGATTGTCATTAGTTGAAGTTTGCCATGGTAAATCCAAAATCCATTCTACATATGTTCTTATTACAACAGCTTCAGGAGACATCGGCATTATTTTTTCTAATCTAGCTATTTCCTTATTAGCAACATTTTGAACAGCTTTAGGCATAGAAATTTTTGCTAATTTATCTTTCAATTCATTTACATCTTTTTGTATATCATCTTTATGTTTTAATTCTTTTTGTATTGCCTTCATTTGCTCAGTTAAATAGTATTCTTTTTGTGTTTTTTCTATTTGGTTTCTAACTCTAGCTTGGATTCTTTTTTCAATATTTAATATCTCTATTTCATAATCTAATATTTCAATTATTTTTTCAAGGCGTTTAATAGGATTTATTAATTCTAATATTATTTGCTTGTCAGTATTTTTAATTATAAGGTGAGATGCTATTGTATCTGCCAATTTAGCAGGATCATCTATACTTCCAATAGATATAGATATTTCTATTGGCATTCTTGGATTTAATTTTGTATATTGCTCAAATAGAGTAATTGAATGTCTCATAATAGCTTCTGTTTCTAAAGTTTTATCTATCTTTTCATTAAAAACACTAACTCCTACTTCAATATAGCCTTTATCGTTTAACTTGAAATCAGTCCATTGCGCTCTATTAGTACCTTCTACTAAAGCTTTTAAAGTACCATCTGGCATCTTTAAAATTTGTAGCACTTCACAAATAGTACCAACATTATAAATATCATTTGGAGATGGATCTTCTATCTGAAGATTTTTTTGAGTTACAACAAAAATAAGTCTGCTAGAAGACATTGCTTCTTCTAAAGCTTTTATAGATTTTTTTCGTCCTACAGCTAATGGTAATACCATTGCTGGATATAAAATTATATCTCTTACAGGAAGAAGAGGTAGCATATCAGGAATTTTTATATCTTCATTTTTGTTTGCTATAACTTTATTTAATTCACTCATGCAATCTCCTTTGCAATTGTTTTGTATTATTATATATGAACTCTATCTTTTTGGGATTATCTATGCTGCTAGCTGTTACTATAACTTTAGTAATCGCTGGATCATTTGGAATGATAAACATTGTATCCATTAATAATTCTTCAATAATTGTTCTTAAGCCTCTGGCACCTGCCCCAAGTGTAAAAGCTTTATATGCTATTTTACTTATAGCATTTTCAGTAAATTCTAGATCAACATCTTCAAATTCAAATATTTTTTTATATTGTTTTAACAATGCATTTTTAGTTTTAGTTAATATACCAATTAAATCAGATATTGATAATTTTGATAATATAGAAATTATTGGAATTCTACCTATAAACTCTGGTATCATACCAAACTTTATCAAATCTGTATTATTAATTTTAGAAGTTATAAGATCTATATTTTTATTACTATTTATAAAACCAATTCTTTTATTTTGTAAACGATTAGCTGTTATTTTTTCAATTCCTTCAAATGATCCTCCACAAACAAACAAAATATTATTAGTATTTAATTTAATAAATTCTTGTTGTGGATGTTTTCTACCACCTTGAGGAGGTATATTAGCTATTGTTCCTTCTAAAATTTTAAGTAGGGATTGTTGTACTCCTTCTCCAGATACATCTCTAGTTATAGAAAGATTAGCTGATTTTCTTGAAATTTTATCTATTTCATCAATATAAACAATTCCAAGTTCTGCTTCTTTTATATCAAAATTTGCGCTTTGTAGAAGTCTAAGAAGTATATTTTCTACATCTTCTCCGACATAACCTGATTCAGTTAAAGTTGTTGCATCTGCCATTGCAAATGGTACATTAATTATTTTAGCCAATGTTTGTACTAAATAAGTCTTGCCTGTTCCAGTAGGTCCTATAAGTAAAACATTGGATTTTTGAATTTCAACATTATGCTCCTTAAAAGTATCATTACAAAATTTTATTCTTTTATAATGATTATATACAGCAACTGATAGTACTTTTTTTACTTGTTCTTGTCCTATTACATAAGAATCCAAAAAAACTTTAATTTCACTAGGTTTCAATAAATTTATTTCCATATAAATATAAAAACTTATTCCTTATTTTAATTTTAAATTTATAATTCTGTTATTATATCATCAATAAGTCCATAATCTTTAGCTTCTTGAGAAGACATATAATAATTTCTGTCAATATCTTTAAATACTTTTTCTATGTTATTACCTGTATGTTTTGAAATTATTTTTGAAATCATTTTTTTTACATACATAAGTTCTTTTGTTTCAAGACTAATATCAGAAACTGTCCCAGATAAACCCATACCATGAATTAATGGTTGATGTATCATTATTCTTGAATGCTCTAAGGCATAGCGTTTTCCTTTTGTGCCAGCGGCTAATAATATTGCACCAAATGACATGGCCATCCCAACACAAATAGTAGTTATAGGGCTTTTAACGAATTGCATAGTATCATAAACAGCTAATCCAGCTGTAACCATTCCACCAGGAGAATTAATATATAAGTTTATATCTTGTTTAGAATTTTCAGAATCTAAATATAGTAGCTGAGCAATTAATATATTTGCAGAACTAACATTAATTTCTCCATCATTACTTCCAATAAAAATTATTCTATCTTTTAATAATCTAGAATATAAATCATATGTTACAACTGATCCTTGTGTCCATTTTTCTATTACACTAGGTATTAACATTTATATATAATCCTTTATTATCTTTTGTTATTTGATGCAATTTTTATATAAAAATTATATCAAATAAATTAAGTCAACATTACATTATATGTAATGCGGACAGAGGGATTCGAACCCACACATTTTTTTTAAAATATATGGTCCTAAACCATACGTGTCTACCAAATTCCACCATGTCCGCAATTGCTTTATATACACAAAATGCGCTGCATAGGAATTGAACCTATAACCTAACGATTAAGAGTCGTTTGCTCTGCCAAGTTGAGCTAGCAGCGCATTTATTAAAAAATAGCCGATGAGAGGAATTGAACCTCTATAAATTGCTTACGAAACAATTGCTCTACCATCTGAGCTACATCGGCTGTTAAAATTGAATAAAATAATATATACCCGATTCAAAAAAAATTTTAATATTATTTTCTATCATATAATAATTTTATACATATTTCCCATAATGTTAATATAAATAAACCTAAATTACTAAGAACCATTTTAGTACTTTTATTCATTAAAGCAAATATCATAAGCAAAGTATTTGATATAAGATAAGTCATAAGCATAATTAATGATAAATCTTTGGCAGATTTTGTTCTCATTATTTTTACAATTTGAGGAAAGACAGCAATAATACATAATACATTAGCTATAGTATAAAGCATACCTGCTACGTTATTCTTCATGATGTTAACTATACCTCCAATACAAAAACATGACAAAATCAAAAGAATTAATTATTTTATTAATTATATAATAATTTATCAATCTATTTTCTGTTTATTAATTGTTTTATTGCATAACAAATGTTATCTATTATATCACTAGCAATAACACTTATTGGACCTTTATCTTTTTCTGCAAGCTCTCCTGCCAATCCATGAATGAAAACAGCCATTATAGTAGCTAAAAAAATGTTTGAATTATAATTAACGAAGGCAGATATTATTCCACTTAAAACATCTCCACTACCGGCTGTAGCCATAGCTGATGTTCCACTATTATTAGTGGATATTTTTCCGTATTGCGATATTAAAGTATGGTGACCTTTTAATAAACAAATCAAAGAATTTCCTTTTGTGAATTCACAAAGAATTTTTTTTCTATTACTTTTAATGTAAGATATTTCAATATTTAATAATTTAGCTAACTCCATCATATGAGGGGTTAATATTAATTTAGCTTTAATTTTTTTATTTTTTAAATTAGCGACTAAACCATTAAAACAAGCAATACCTGAAGCATCTAAAATTACAGGCATATTGACTGTTTTAATAATGTCATTAATAATCATATAATTCTTTTTACTTATTTCTAATCCAGGGCCTATTACAATAGATAAAACCCTTCTATTTATAATATAATCTAATATATCACTAGTATTTTCATAAATAAAAAATATAATTTCTGGATTTAAGGTCATTGTGGAAATATACTGAAAATTTTCTTTCTTAATAGCATATGTTACAATACCTGCTCCAGCACGCATTGCTCCTAAACAGCTTAAAATCCCTGCACCTGGCATAAATTTTGATCCAGCAATAACTAAGACATGTCCAAAATCATATTTATTTATATTAGTATTTCTTATGAGATGTGAAAAAAAATTGTTCATAAAGTAATTTTTTATAAAAAACGAACTATAGCATAATTGCAACAGCAACTACATATTTTTTAGTATGAGATAAAGATAAATTAATATTATTATTAAATTTATTTTTTATAAAAACTTTTGGTTTACCATTTTTTTCATTATGTATTGCTATATCTGTAATATTTAATTGAATATTTTTAGTATTTAACATTTTCCATATGGCCTCTTTAGCAGCAAAACGTGCCGCTAAATGTTGAGCTACTCTTTTTTTTGTAAAAGAATACGAAATTTCTTTCTTCGTAAAAATACGATTCAAAAACTTATAATAATTTTTATTATGACTATATTTTAAAAATCTATTTACTTCTTCTATATCAATACCTATTCGCATTTTTTATCCTTATTCTACTGTTACAGCTTTTGCTAAATTTCTTGGTTTATCAACATCATATTTTAATAAATTAGCAATATAATAAGCTAGTAATTGTGTAGGAATAACAGTTAGAATAGGAGTTAATAATTCATTAACTTTTGGAATATAGATTACATAATCACTTTTATTCTTAATTTCATAATCACATTCAGTAGCAATAGTTATAACTATTGCTCCTCTCGCTTTTATTTCTTCTATGTTTGATATTGTTTTTTTATATACTTTATCTTTAATAGCTATAACAATAACAGGTACATTTTTATCAATCAAAGCTATTGTGCCATGTTTTATTTCTCCTGTAGCACATCCTTCTGCATGAATATAAGAAACTTCTTTAAGTTTTAAAGCTCCCTCTAATGCAACAGGATAATTTAAATATCTTCCAAGAAATAAGAAATTTTTATAGTACAAAAATTTCTTTGCTAGTTTTTTTATAAAATTATTATTTTTTAAACACTGTTTTATTTTTAAAGGAATTTCTGATAATTCTTTTAAAAAAGTTACTAAAGTAGAATATTTTACTGTGTCTATCTTATATGCGTAATTTAAAGCAAATGTAAAAAGTACTACGAGTTGACTTGTGAATGCTTTAGTAGAAGCTACTCCAATTTCTATCCCACAGCATGTATATATTGTATGTTTAGCGTAAATACTAATACTTGAGCCTACTACATTGCAAATAGCAACTGTTTTACAGTTTTTATCATTTGCCAATTTTAATGCCGCTATTGTATCTGCAGTTTCTCCTGATTGAGAAATCACTATAACTAATGTTTTATTATTTAAAATGGGTTCTCTGTATCTGAATTCTGAAGCGATATCTACTATAGTAGGTATATTGGTAAAATGTTCAAACCAAAATTTAGATATAAGTCCAGCATAATATGATGTACCACAAGCTACAACATAAATATTTTTAATATTTTTTATAAATTCTTGATTAAAAAATATTTTTTCTTTAATACATATTTCATTTTTTGTATTTTTGTAAGTTATGTTTGTAATAGTATTTAATACAGAAAAAGGTTGTTCAAATATTTCTTTAATCATAAAATGTTTATAGTTAGTTTTACTTATTTTATTAAACTTCCATTTTATATTTTTTATATTTAATTTCTTTTCTATGCCATTACTATCTTTAATAAGTATCTTATTTTTACTTATTTCAGCAATGTCACCATCCTCTAAAAATATTAAATTTCTCGTGTACATAAGTAAAGCATAAATATCAGATGAAATAAAATTTTCGTTTTCTCCTATTCCGATAATTAAGGGTATATCCTTTTTTGTACAAACTATTTTACTATCTTCAAAACGACATATTATTCCAATGGCATAAGAACCTTTAATTAAAGGCAAGATATATTCTAAAGTGTTAGCTATTCCATCCCTATAATTTTCTTTTATAAGAGGAATTATTACTTCACTATCAGTTTCAGAAACAAAATGATAACCTTTTTCTGCAAATTCTTTTCTTAATTCAACGTTATTCTCAATAATTCCATTATGAACAATTGCTATATTCTTTTTAGAATCTACATGTGGATGAGCATTTTTTTTGTAAGGTTTTCCATGAGTTGCCCATCTAGTATGTCCTATACCAATATTTGTATAACTCAAAGGATATTTTTTTATATTTTTATAAAGATTATTCAGTTTACCAATACTTTTCCTAATTTGTAAACTTCCATCTGAAATAGTAGCTATCCCTGCTGAATCATAACCTCTATATTCTAAATTAGTTAATCCATTCAGTATTATATCAACTGCATTCTTATTACCTACATATCCAAAAATACCACACATAATTTTGCAATAAATCTCCTACTTATTTTTCAAAATGTTTATTTCATTTGAAATCGTATTTGCTATTGTTTCTGCTATTTTTTGAATGTTTTGTATATTTTCACCTTCTACCATTACTCTTATCAAAGCTTCTGTGCCTGAATATCTAATAATTATACGTCCATTTTTTAATTCTTTTTTGTACTTATTAAGTACAAAATTAGAATATTTTAATTTATTTATAGGAATCTTATTTGAAATTTTTTTATTCAAAGTTACCTGAGGAAATTTGGCAAATTCCTTTATAAATTCAGATATCCTTATATTTTGAGTTTCCAGAATAGATAAAAGTATTGTTGCGCTTAATAAGCCATCTCCTGTAGGTAATAAATCCATAAATATAAAATGTCCAGAGTTTTCTCCTCCAAAAGAAGCATTGTACTTTCTTATACTATTAGAAATATTTTTATCACCAACATTTGTTAATATCAATTTAATATTTTTATTTTTCATTTCTTTGATAAACCCTGTATTAGATATAATAGACGATACTATAATATTATGTTTTAATTTTTTGTTTTGTTTTAACCATATAGCAATCGAAGACAAAAAATAATCTCCATCTTTAATTGCACCATTTTCATCTATAAAAACTATTCTATCTGCATCTCCATCAAAAGCAAATCCACAAAAGGCTTTATATTCTTTTACAATTTTTGCAACTTTATACGGGTAAATAGCTCCACATCTTAAATTTATATTCTTTCCATTTGGTTTATTATTTAAAACAATAACTTTAGCCCCAAGTTTACTAAATATATTTTCAGCACATTTAAAAGATGCCCCATTAGCACAATCTATAACTATTTTCTTATTACTAAGATTATTTCCAAAAAAATTTGATACAACGAATTTTTCATAAATATTCAGTAACTTTGTATCTTCTTTAACTTTTATTTTATTTTTACAGTATTTATAATTACCTTTTTTTTTTAGAGAAAGATAATAATTTATTTTTTTTTCAATTTTTGATTCTAAAAAATTCGTTAATTTAAAGCCTTCTGAATTAAAAATTTTTATTCCATTATCATAATAAGGATTATGACTTGCAGATATTACTATTGCAATATGAAAAATTTGATTTTTTGTAAATAATGAAGCTGCAGAAGTAGGCATAATCCCACCAAAAGTAGGGTATACACCTGCTTCCATTAGACCTTTTGCTAATTCTTCTTGAATTCTTATACCAGATTCTCTGGTATCTCTAATAAGAATAGCTTTTTTGCATTTTATTGTTTCTGCTATAGATTTTCCAATAATTCTAAGAGTTACATTATCAAATGGGAATTTAGAAGCATTTCCTCTTATACCATCAGTTCCAAATAAATTCATAACTATATAGGTCTCCTATAATAATTGCATAAAAACTAAGTTATTTGTTCATTTTTTTCATTTAATGTATTAAAAATTTTTAGAATTAACATTGCATTTTTCACATTATGTACTCTTAAAATATCACTACCGTAAAATAATGCTAAAAAATTTGCTATATCAATAGATATTTTTTCTTGTCCAAAAACTTTACTTATAAAACTTTTTCTAGAAATTGCACCAACTACTACTCCAAGCGAAGAAAAAATTTTGAAATTTTTAAGTAATTCCATGTTATGTGCTATATTCTTTCCAAACCCAGGACCTGGATCTACAGCTATAAAATCTGATTTTATATTAAAATTCATTGCATAAGTTTTTCTATCATCAAGAAATTCATATATTTCAGAGATACAATTTTTATACTGTGGTAATTTTTGCATGTTATTAGGCTCTCCTTGCATATGCATGATTATTAAACCCGCTTTTGTATGTGCAATAAGTTTCGCCAATTTATCTTTTCCTTTTCTAAGTGCAAAAATATCGTTTATTATATCAACTCCTTCATTTAATACAATCTTTGCCGTTTCATACTTATAAGTATCAATAGATAATGGAATTTTAATATTTTTTTTTATTAGCTTAATTACAGGTAATAATCTATTTATTTCTGTTTTTATATCCAATCTTAATGATCCTGGTCTTGAAGATTCTGCTCCTATATCTATAATACTTGCACCAAGTTTTTCAAATTCAATAGCTTTATTTAAAGCTTTATATGGATCTACTAAACCATCTCCAGAAAATGAATTTGGATCAAGATTTATAATGCCCATAATAATAGGTTTATTTAAATTAAGATGCTTATTTCTGAATTTAAAAATCTTGTTTTTTTTATTGAATACTAGATCTTTAATCTTCATAGCTACATTTTTTAAATTAAAAGGTTGAACACTTAATTTATCTATTAATTTTAACATTCTGGATAAATCAGAAAATAATACAGCATTAGAAAATCCTAAAATAAACTTACTAACATTTTTATTTATAGCAATATCTGCCCCTACAGAAATAGCTTCTTGTTTCAAAATATTAACAGCTCTATTATCAATTTTTTCAATTATTACTACCTTATTTATACCTTTTCTTATTAATATATTATGTGCTTGTATACTACAACCAGTAGTTTGTAATAATTTAGAAACATCTTTTGAATTATTAATAATTGCTTCTCTTATTAGCATTTTTATTTTGCAAATTTATTTAATTTTATGTTGAAACTGATAATGGTATCAATTCTTTTCCATTAACTATTTTGTTTATATCTTCTCCACTTAAATTTTCTCTTTCTAGCAAATAATCTACAATTTTATTCAATATGTTAATATGTTGTTTAATAATATTTGTTGCTTTAAATTTTGCAGTATCTATAATATTTTTTATTTCTTCATCTATAACTTCTATTGTTTTACTAGATATTTTAGATCCTTTAACAATATCCTTTCCTAAAAAATAATCTTCTCTTGGATTTTGTTGCAAATATATAGGGCCTATTTTTTCACTCATTCCAAATTCAGTAACCATTTTTGTTGCAATATTGGTTGCTTTAAGTATATCATTTTGAGAGCCGGTAGTAATTTCAGAAAAAATTAATTCTTCTGAAATTCTTCCTCCTAGTAAAACAGAAAGTATATCTAAAAGTTCAGATTTAGAAGTTAAATACTTATCATTTTCAGGCAATTGAAGGGTATAACCTAAAGCTGGTCCACGAGGAATAATAGAAACTTTATGTATAGGATCTGTTGATGGTAACAACTTTGCAACTATTGCATGCCCTGCTTCATGATAAGCTATAATTTTTTTCTCTTTTTCAGATATAAATCGTGATTTTTTTTGAGGACCTGCTAATATTCTATCTATAGCTTCTTCTAAATTTTTCATGTTTACATTATTTTGGCCATTTCTTGCAGCAAGTAAGGCAGCTTCATTAATAAGATTAGCAAGATCTGCTCCTACAAATCCAGGTGTACGTTTTGCAATAATCTTTAAACTTACGTCAGAATTTAGTTTAACATCTTTGGAATGTACTGAAAGGATTTCTTCTCTATCTATTAAATCAGGATTAGATACAATAATTTGTCTATCAAATCTTCCTGGTCTAAGTAAAGCAGGATCTAAGACATCTGGTCTATTAGTAGCTGCTAGAAGTATTACTCCTTCCTTAGTGTTAAACCCATCCATTTCAACAAGTAATTGATTCAAAGTTTGCTCTCTTTCATCATGTCCTCCTCCTATTCCTGCAAATCTGTGTCTACCAACAGCATCTATTTCATCCATAAAAAGAAGACATGGAGCAAATTTCCTGCCTCTATCAAATAGATCTCTTATTCTAGAGGCACCAACCCCTACAAACATTTCAACAAATTCAGAGCCACTAGAAGAAAAAAAAGGTACTCCTGCTTCGCCTGCGACAGCTTTAGCTAGTAAAGTTTTTCCTGTTCCAGGTGAACCAAATAATAAAACACCTTTTGGAATTTTACCTCCTAATTTTTGGAATTTATCTGAATTTTTTAAAAATTCTACTATTTCTTGTAATTCTTCTTTTACCTCTTTACATCCTGCAACGTCTTTAAATGTTATTTTCTTAGTCTTATTTTTAACAAGTTTTGCTCTTGTTTTTCCAAATGATAAAACATGTTTTCCATTACCTGACATTCCTTTCATCATCCATAACCAAAATAAAATTAATAGTATTATAGGTCCCCAATTTAATAGAATAGGTCCTATCCAACTATTTTTTTCTATGGATGAAAACTCTAACACTTTATTATCTTCCATATCTTTTATAAGATTTGGATCATTCATTGGAATAGTTCTGAAATGTCTTAATATTCCATAATTATCCCTGTATTGACCTTTTATAACTCCTGAAGACACTAAAACTTTAGATATATTTCCAGACTTTATATATTGCTTAAATTGCGAATACTCTAAATAAGTTTCATTATTTCTTTGCTTATGAGCAGAATTAAATAATATAAATACAATTACAAACAATGATATCCAAAAAAATATAAACCATGGTTTTCTTTTTTCACGCATACTAATATTAGACCTCCTCAATTTAATTATTTAAACTGTATATTATTTATTCCTTTATAAAAAAAATCATATTAGACCTGATACTTATAGTCCAATTGTTAGATAATCTATAAGTTAATGCTTTACCTGACATAATTTTTTCCATTATCATATTAATAACACTATTTTTTTTTTTTTCTGGCAGGAGAGTTCGTATAATTCTAAATTGTATCGCTTTATTGTATCGTAAAAATATTGTTAAATCAATAGAAATCTTATTTTTTGTAATTTTTGAACATTTATATAAAATTTTGCTAGATATATTTTTAAAATATTCATTTTCCAGATTAGATATTGTAGTTAAATTAAATATATGATTTATAGCTTTTGGATTTATTTTTTCAAAGATTGGAATTATACTAGTTCTTATTATATTTCTAGTATAAATATTCGAATTATTAGATTTGTCTATATGAAACGGAAGTTTATTATACTTAACATAAGTTTCTATTAGTTTTCTTCTAATTTGTAATAATGGTCTTATTATAGTAAGTTTTTTGTTAATTATTCTTTTTTGAGGAATTCCAATAATATTGCCTGTTCCTCTTATAAGCCACATAATTACTGTCTCTGCGTTATCATTTGCATTATGCGCAGTAGCAATTTTATTATATTTGAATTTTTGGGCAATATTTTTGAGAGCTAGATATCTTAATTCTCTTCCAGCTGTTTCTATTGAAAAATTATGTTTTTTTGAATATTGTATAACATTTAATGATTTACAAATACATTTGATATTAAAATTTTTAGTTAGTTCTTTTACAGTATTTATATCATTTATTGCTTCATTTCTAAGGTTATGATTGAAGGTAACAACTATTAATTTAATTTTAGTTATTTTTTTTGATAATCTCCAAAATAAATGTAACATACATATTGAATCTATACCTCCAGATACAGCTAAGATAATTCTGTCTTTTGACAAGATAAAATTATCTTTATAAATATTATTATAAAAAATATCCCATGCAGTCATTTTTAAAAACATTCCTTTATAAAATTTACTATATTTTTTTTCGTAAAAAAATTTCTGAAATAATAAATAAAATAATAGCTAATAATAATGGTAACAAATAAAATAATAGTCTATATATGATTAATCCTGCCATAAAATTATTATTCAATCTAATATTTATTGATAATAAAATACTCATAGTAGTTTCGAAAATTCCTATACCACCTGGAACTTGACTCATAATTCCTATTAAATGTGACAAAAGAAATGCTCTTAGAAAAATACTATATGACTTAATTGGTAATGCAATATAAAGAGCCAATGAAGCAATTAACCAATCAAAAACAGATACTAAAATTTGTAATACAGCTATTTTAATATTTGGAAGTTTCATATCATATTTTTTAAAAACTTTAATAGGTTTAGTATAAACAATACATAAAAAAAAATATAAGATTACAACAACTATAAATAAAATACTAAACCATATTGAGGAAAGATTATAACTTATTATTTTTTTAAAGGAGAAAGGATAAATCATAAAAATAAAACTCATAATAGTAATTAAACCTAACCACATTGTTAGATAAGAAAAAAATAAAATTTTAGTAGTATCAGACATACTGATATTATATATGGAATACATTCTGTATTTAATAGCTCCATTTAAAAGTATTGAAAATCCTACATTATTACCAAATATATTACTTATGAAACATGTTAATATTATATTCCTCAATCTTAATAAGATTTTTGGTTTAATATATCTGAATGCAACAATATCATAAATACTTAAAAGTATGTAATATAAAATTGATATGCTTGAAATTATTAGTATTTTGTACAGCGGTATTAATTTTAATGTATTTAAAATTTCGTAATACTTTAAAAATAAGAATGTTTTATAAATATTTCTAAAAATTATATAAAACACAAATAATATTATTAATAAAATAATTAATCTTATATATTTTTTTTTCATTTTTAAAATTTTGCTAATAGAAAAACATATTTCATTTATTACTGAGGAGGGGATTTGAACCCCTATATCTTATTAAAAGATACAGACTCCTGAAATCTGCGTGTATACCTTTTCCACCACCTCAGTATATATATGTTTATTTATTCATACTTATTATTGTATTTTTAGTATATTTTGACATAAATGGATAATTAAGGTTCAAATGTGTGCCTCTACTTTCTTTTCTAAGAATTGCACAATCTGTAATAAGTTCACTTATTAATATTAAATTTCTAAATTCTATTTTTTCACTGGAAATAGGTGCTCTATTTAAAAAATAGTTCGTTTTATTTTTTAAATTTTCAATATAGTTTTTCATATATTTTAATTCATTATCAGATCTAATAATTCCAATATATTTCCATGATAATTCTCTTAATTTTGTTAAAATAGACATGATATTAATGTTCTTGTGATAAAAATTATTATTTTTATATATATTTTTAATTAAAATTTTTTTATATTTTTTATTTAAATTTTGTTTAGATGTTTTAAATATTCTATCAGCATACACGATACATTCCAATAAAGAATTAGAAGCCAATCTATTTGCTCCATGTATTTTTGAGCAAGCTGTTTCTCCTGCTGCATATAAGTTTTTTATACTTGTTGCTCCATGTTCGTCTACCAATACTCCTCCACAAAAAAAATGAGCAGCAGGAATTACAGGAATCATATTTTTAGATATATCTATTCCATAACTTAAACATTTATTATATATGTTAGGAAATCTTTTTCTTAAAAAACTTTTATTTTTATGTGTTATATCTAAATATACAAAATTATCATTAGTAATTTTTAATTCTTTAACAATTGCTTTTGAAACAATATCTCTAGGAGCTAATTCCATTTCAGAATGATATTTTTGCATAAATCTAGTTCCATTTTTAAGTCTTAAAAAGCCTCCTTCTCCACGCATAGCTTCAGAAATTAAAAAAGTTTCATAGCCACTATTATAAAGACACGTAGGATGAAATTGTACAAATTCCATATTTGCAATTTTAGCTCCAGCCCTATAAGCCATAGCTATTCCATCTCCAGTTGCAGTTTCAGGATTAGAAGTATATAAATACACTCTTCCTGCTCCTCCGCAAGCTAAAACAGTAATTCTAGATTCACAAGCTATCAAAAGATTTTTTTTTATATCTAGAAAATATGATCCTCTACATGTTCCATTTTTATCTAATATTAAATCAATTGCAATGTGATTTTCATAAATATTTATATTTTTGTTCTTTTTTACTTTTTTAATTAATGTTTCTTCTAATTCTTTTCCTGTAAAATCTTTACAATGTAAAATTCTTCTTCTACTATGACCTCCTTCAAGTCCTAAATCAAATTCTAATTCGTTTCTTTTGGTAAACTTAACACCAAGATTCATTAATTCTTTTATTCGTTCTGGGCCTTCTGATATAAATTTTTTAACTATTTTTTTATTACATAAACCACAACCTGTTAATAAAGTATCATTAATATGTAAATCAAAAGAATCATTTTTATCCATTACACAAGCTATTCCTCCTTGAGCTAGTTTAGTATTGGAATCTTCTATATTCTTTTTGGTTATTAAATTTACAGTATTACAACAACTAGAAATTTTCAATGCTAATATAAGACCTGTTAAACCACTCCCTATTATTAAATAATCTGATTTAATTATATTCATGTTAAAATAATATACTTGTAAAAGTTTATTATTACAAGTTAATGATAATTATTAAGAAGACACAATTTTTATTTTTTGATATTTTAGGCTAATTAATTTTTTACTAAGAATTTTACTAAGTTTTTGTTTCAGTATAGGGTGTACAAAATCTTTTGCTATTTCCTGTAAAGGAACTAATACAAATAATCTATTTAGAATTTCTTTGTGAGGAATTATTAAATTGGCTTTATGACTATTTTTATAAATAGTGTTATAAATTCCTGATATATTTATTATTTCAGATCCAAAAAATAAAATATCAATATCAATGACACGTGGATACCATTTAGGAGCTTTTCTTCTTCCTAAAATATACTCAATTTGTTTTATTAAAGATAATAAATCATATGGTAATAAATTAGTACTAATTTCTATTACAGTATTATAAAAATTTGCTTGTCTAGGACCAATAGGAGAAGTTTCATAAAATGCTGACATTTTTTTTATATAAATTAATTTAGTTTTTTTTAGAAAAAATATAGCTGCAATAATATTTCTAATTTTATTACCTATATTGGATCCTATTCCTAAATATATATTAGTTTTCATATTTATAATTACCATTATAAAAAAAACGATTTAATATAATAATTAAATACTTTGGTAGTACCAGATAGTGTAAATAAGTAGCACGCTTATTTCTGAATCAGGCGACTTTTGATTCTAATCCAGGTATAGGAATTTCATGTTTTATAATATCTTTTAATCTAAATATTCCTTTAAAGAACTGGTTTTACATGAGTATCTAAGTTTTTTTATTGCTTTTGATTCAATTTGTCTTACTCTTTCTCTAGTTATTCCAAATTTTTTTCCTACTTCTTCCAAAGTACTTGGATAACCTGTTTCTAATCCATATCTTAAACTTATAATTTCCGCTTCTCTCTGAGTTAATGTATTTAATATCTTCTTAAGTTCAAATTGTAATCTGTATTGTCTTGTCTTAATTATTGGATTTGGATTACTACTATCTTCTATGAAATCTTCAAGACATGAATCCTCGTCTTCTCCGATTGGCATGGCTAAAGAAATTGGTTCTTGCATCATTTTTAATATTTTTCTTATTTTTTCTTCTGAAATCTTTAATACTTTAGAATATTCACTTATAGTTGGTTCTCTTCCCACAGTTTGTTGTATTTTTTTTCTAACTTTAGATAATTTTGATATTAATTCTTTCATATGAACAGGAATTCTAATTGTACGAGATTGATCTGCAATAGCTCTATTAATGGACTGTCTTATCCACCAGGTTGCGTATGTAGAAAATTTAAATCCTTTTTTCCATTCAAACTTTTCTACAGCTTTAGATAAGCCTAAATTTCCTTCTTGTATTAAATCAGATAATTCTAAATTACTTATTCCCATATGTTTTTTTGCTATTGAAACAACTAATCTAAAATTAGCTTCAATAAGTTTAGTTTTATCTTTGTGTATAAGTTCTTCTAATGTTTTTATTTTTTTTTCTGTTTTAAGCATATCTTCTATACTAAGCATAGAGCCTTCTTGTAAACTTTGTTGTTTAGTTATATAAAATTTTATTTTTTCTATGTCTTTTAGTACTTCCTTATTTTTTACAGTAGTATTAATATACTTTTTTAATTCAATAACATTATCATTAACACATATTTTTTCAATATCTAAATTATTATACTTACGCTTAATTTTTCTTAAATTAATTCTTATTTCTCTTAATTTCTTAGCCATAGTTTTAACTTTATTTATAAGTCTCTTAATTTTATCTTGATTTAAATTAAGATTAATAATAAGCTTTAAAATTTCTTTATTATATTTATCTATTTTTACCAAATATTTTTTTTTCAGATTTTCTGACATAGTATTAAATTTAATTTTTTGTTCATAAGTTTTTATATTTTTTTCTATATCAATTATTTTCTTTACAGTAGTTTTTAATTTTACACTCATTCTTTTAAGCTGTGCTATAGATTTTTTACCTCTAGGCATTAATTCTTTAGGCGTCATTTCATCTTGACTTATTAATGTTTCCCAATTTTTTATTTCTTTTATAATAATAGGTGATTCTAAAACTAATAAAGTTAATTTTTTTTCGTTATCTTTTATATTTTTTGCAATTTTTATTTCTGTTGCTCTTTCTAATAGAGGTACTTTAGCCATTTCAGTTAAATACATTCTAACTGGATTTATATCATCATCTTCATAATTAATTTGCTTATTAAATTTATCACTCATATTAATTTATGAAAAATTCACCTCCGTAAAATATTAAATTATTTTTTTTTAAATCCTTTTAAAGAAATTATTAATTCACTATATTTTTTAAATAATTTTTTTTTAATTTCTTTATTATCTGTTGAAATCATTTTTTTTTTATATTGTTTTAATAATGTTTTTAATTTATTTCTTTTAATATCATTTACAATAATTAAAAAGGATTCATTATCGTTAATGTATTTTATAGGGCTTAAAATTAAATTAGAAAACCAATTAGCATCTTTTTTATTTAAGTAATACAATATTTCAGTATTACTTAAATTTAAACTAAGCAATTCAAAAACTTTTTTACAACGTTCATCAGAAAAGAAATTTGAAGTAATCTTATTGATATAAATTTTATTATTTAAAAGTAAATTTATTAAACTCTCTTCTAACGATAAAGATATATGGATAGTTTTATTACTAGAATAAGATTTATTAATGCTTTTTGTATAGTAATTTTTTTTATCGTAAGTTTTTTTATATTTCATTTCTCTATTTTGTATTTTGTAAAATTCCTTCCATACTATATCTTCGTTAATATCTAAATATTGCGATATGTTCTTTATCCATTCAGCTTGCACTATATAACTTGTAGTTTTAATTATAATATGTAATATTCTTACTACTCCTCTCATTTTTGTCTCAGCAGATATTTCTTTTTTTTTAAAAAAATTAGAATAGAATATTCTATCTAACATAAAAGTTATTGGAGTTTTTGAATTATTATTAATAAATTCTTTAAATTTTTCTTTTCCATTTATTTTAATATATTCATCTGGATCGCTACCTTTGGGTAAGGTAACTATTTTACACTCTATATTCATCCCTATTAAAATTTCTAAAGCTCGCTGTTTAGCTAAATCTCCTGCAATATCAGAATCAAAAAGTAAAATAACAATATTTGTATATCTAGCTATTAGTTTAGCTTGTATTTTAGTAAAAGCTGTACCAAGAATTGCTACAGCATTAGAAAATCCAACTTGATGTAACATTATAGTATCAATATATCCTTCAAGTATAATAATCTCCTTATTATTATTTAAAGGTAAGCTTTGATATAATCCATAAATATTAGATGATTTAGAGTATATTAAAGTATCAGAAGTATTTATATATTTTGGCTTTTGTTGATTATTAATAACTCTACCCCCAAAAGCAATTGTTCTACCATAAATATCATAAATAGGAAAAACTAATCTACCTGACATACATTCATATTCAAAATTACCATTTTTAGACTTTGCAAATACGCCAGAATTAATAATATCTTCAACTGTATATCCTGCGTTTAATAATATCGATTTTAACTTTAAATTTTTTGGGGCAAAACCTATTCTAAACTTAATTATTGTATCATAATTTAAACATCTACTCTTTAAATATTTCAATGCTTCATATGAATCATTATTTTGGTTTATATTATTTAATAAACAATTATTATAAAATGATGTTGATATCTTTAGAATGTTATATAATTTATTTTTTGTAGAATATACTGTTTCTAATGACGAACTATAAATTTTTATATTTACTTTCTCAGCAAGAATTTTCAAAGCTTCTATCCAAGAAATATTATTAATAAGCATCACGAACTTAATAACATCTCCTGAAACACCACACCCAAAACATTTAAAGATTCCTTTTTCTGGATTAACCACAAATGACGGGGTATTATCTTCGTGAAATGGACATTTGGTCTTCCAATTATAACCTACTATCTTTATATTTGGTAAGTAATATTTAACAACAGACTCTATATTATTTGAGCTCTTTATTTCATTGATTATGTTTCTAGAAATAACCATAAAATTAAACAAAATTAATAATAAAAATACCTGCTTTTAATAATACATTAATCAATTATAAAAACACAAAAGATGCTTATTTATACCATCTATTATCTTTTAGCATTTTTCTACGTATCTTCCTTTTTATTTCAGATATCTTTTCTTTTTTTAATATACTAGGAGGTTTATAAAATTCTCTTTTTTTTATTTCCTGCATTATTCCATTTTTTTCACATTCTCTTTTAAATCGTCTTATAGCTTCTTCTATAGATTCTCCTTCGCGTATTCTAACATTAACCATAATTTTATATTGAACTACCTCCTCAAATTTTATAAAATTTTTAATTATTCATTAGACCAGTAAATATTTTACCACCAAGTATATGATAATGAAGGTGAAAAATAGTTTGACCTCCATTTATACCACAATTATTGATAACCCTATAACCTTTTCTCATATCAGGATATTTATTTACAATTGTAACTATGCTAAATTGTAAAATTCCAAGAAGCCATATGTCTTTTTTTTTCACCATATTTAAATTGATTATATGCTTTTTTGGAATTACTAGTATATGTATTGGTGCTTTAGGTTGTTTATCTTTAAAAGCTAAAACAAATTTATTTTCGTATACTTTATTAACTTGTATTATACCAAAATTAATTTTACAAAATATACAATTAAACATAACCAAGCCCTGTCTTAAAATAAAACTTTAATCCAGAATATACCATAGCGTTGTAGTATACAAAATATCTATATACAAAAACAAACTATTATTTACTTATATGAAAAAAGTGCAAAGCAACTGCTACATCTTTTAAAATTTGTTTTCTTAAGTCATTAATATTAGAAAATTTTCTTTCATCTCTTACTTTTTTTAATAAAATTATTTTTGTTTTTTTCTCTTGCCAAATTTTATTAAATCCTAAAATATGAGTTTCAGGTATTATGTCAGAACCTCTATCAAAACTTATTCTATTACCTATATTAGTTATAGATGGGTACAACAAAGTTCCTTGAGATATTAAGCTTATATAGACCCCTATAGGTAAAATTTTATTAGAGTTTACTTTTAAATTAACAGTAGGAAATCCTATTTTTATTCCAATCCCTTTTTCTCTGAATGGAATTCCACTAAAATAATAATTTTTACCCAGCATTGACTTTACAGCGTCAATATTTCCTTTTTTCAATTCAAGTCTAATATATGATGATGAAATATTTTGTGATTTATATTTTAACGGCTCAATAACATTTAATTGCATGTCATTTTTTATTAACTTTTTTTTTAACCAGATTATATTACCTTCTCTTTTCTTTCCAAAGGCAAAATCATAAGAACAAATCAGCTTAGATACAGCAATTTTATCTTTTAAAAATTTATATAAAAATTTATTAGAACTATATAATAAAATGTCAGAGGGTACTTTTATTATATATATTTCATCAGGGCAGAAGAACTTTATTTCTTCTTGCTTTTCTGCTAAGGTTGTTAACAATCCATAAACTTTTTTAAATGGTTTTTCTAAAATTATTATTATACTTTTAAAATTATTTTTTTTTGCGTATAATACAGTTTTTTTAATAAGAAACCTATGTCCTATATGAACTCCATCAAAAGTGCCAATAGTAACTATAGATTTTTTAATTTTAAACATTTTTCTATTTTATCATAATCTATGATTTTATTTTTTATTAACTCTACATTGTCAAGATTTTTTACCTCTAATGCATCTTCAATATTAAAATTTCCTATCTTTTCTCTTTTTAATTTTTTGATTGTGGCCCCACAGCCTATATAATTCCCAAAATCACGAGCTATACTTCTTATATAAGTACCACTAGAACATTTTATTCTTACTTTTACTATTTTAAATATATCATCGTATGATAATATTTTAAATTCTTTTATATTTATTTTTCTTTCTTTTCTTTTAAAGGAAATATTTTTTCTAGCAAGATCATAAAATTTTTTACCATGATATTTTAGTGCAGAATATATCGGAGGAATCTGAAAAATTTCGCCTTTAAATATATTATTAATTATTATTTGCATTCTTTTTACAGTTAGATTTGGCACATGTTTTTTTGAAATTATATTACCATATAAATCATCAGTATCAGTAGTAGTCCCTAATAAAAAAGAACTTGAATATATTTTATCCTTTAGCATAAATTTATTTTGTAATTTTGTAGCTTTACCCAGTACAGAAATTAACAATCCTGTAGCCGCTGGATCTAAAGTGCCACAATGTCCTATTTTTTTTAAATTTAATATTTTTTTTATTTTAAATATGAGTTTAAAAGAAGTAAGACCTAATGGTTTATCTAATAGTAATATTCCAGAAATATTATTTATCACTTTATAAATTTATTTTATTTTTTAATTCTAAAATTACCATTTTAATAGCAACATTAATTTCTTGCTTAATAATACAACCTGCTGCATTTTTATGTCCTCCTCCATTGAATTTATTCATGATTTCTAATACATTAAATCCCAATGCAGAACGACAACTAACTTTAGTAAGTTTATTACTAATTTCTTCAAATAAACAACTAATCATTATACTAGGTATTTTAAAAGCATAATTAACTATGCCTTTTATGGCTTCCCTTTTAACTTTATTCTGTACTAACATATTTCTTGTTATAACAGTATAAGAAATTTTATTATTTAACATTATTTTCATATTAAGTATTGCTATACTATGAAATTTTAAAGTATTAATAGTAAAATCTTCAAAGATTTTTTTATAGATATTATTAATATTTATATTATATTTCATAAGTTTAGCACAATCTATATGTGAATTTGATGTAGTATTTATTTGTTTAAAACATCCCGTATCAGTTAATATGCCAACATATAAACTTTCAGCTTCTTTTTTTATTAATCTTATATCCATATGATTTAAAATTCCAAAAACTAATTCAGCAGTAGAAGACATTTTAGGTACAACATAATTTATGAATCCAAAATCTGTATGTGAACTATGATGATCTATATTTATAATTTTGCCTAATTGTTTTATATGAATTTTATTATGAGGATCTATTCTGAAAAAATTTGACGAATCTAATGTTATAGTACAATCAAACATATCAATAGCTTTAATTGTTTTTTTTATTTTCACAAATTTACTTTTAAGAAACTTTAAAGAATTTGGAATATTGTCATTGCAATAAAAATAAGCTATTTTTCCAATTCTGTTTAAAACTGAAGTCATTGCAAATGCTGAACCTATACAGTCACCATCTGGTCTTATATGGCCTGAAACTAAAAACGTCTTATTATTATTTATAATATTACGTATTTTATTTATTTTATCAATATTGGTATTATTTGTGCTCATTTTTAATTTTTTCTAAAATGTTATATACTCTTGTGACTTGTTCGTTACTATAATCATATACGAAAAATACATCAGGAGTATGCTTTAAATTTAAACGTGAAGCTAGTTGCAGTTTTATTTTTTTTATATTAGATTTTAATATATTAATGACTTTTTGTTTATTTTCTTCTAAATCTAATATAGAATAGTATACTTTACATTTGAGCAAGTTTTCTGCAAGATCAACTTTAATTATAGTAATAAAATACATATCTAATTCTTTGATCTTTTTTATTATATCTGACATAACTTCTTGTAATAATATAGATAATCTTACTACTCGTTTACGCAATGTTGTTTTAGACATTTAAGTAAGTACTCCTATTTTCAAATCTTTTAAATAATATCGTATTTTTCATAAAACAAAGGTTTCTATTATGTCTCCTAATTGCATATCAGAAAAATTTTTAATAATGATTCCAAACTCATGATCTTTACCTGTAACTTCTTGTACATCATTTTTAAATATTTTTAAAGATAGAATATTACCTTCAAAAATAATTTTATTATTTTTTCTTATAATTCTAACTTTTAAATTTTTTGATATTTTCCCCATTATAATAGAACAACCTAAAACAGTTTTAGAATTTGGTAATTTAAATATTTGTTTTACAATTGCTTTTCCAACAATTTTTTCATTATTATGATTTTGTAAAGTATCCAATTCATATAGTATCTTTTTTAAATATTCAGTTATATCTGATAATATTCTATAAACATTAATTTTTACATTTTGAGATTTTGCTAATTTATTTATATTGCTATCTAATATGATATTAAATCCAAATATTAAAGCATTAGATACTAAAGCTAAATTAACGTCTGATTTAGTTATAGGGCCAACACCTTTTAGAATTATCTTAAAGTTAATATTTTTAACTTTTATTGATTTTTTAATATCATTACATAATGCGTCTAAGGTACCTTGTGTATCGGTTTTTAATATTAAAAAAAAATTTTTTTTAGAATCTTTCATATAATTAATGTTAAAAACAGGAGAACTAGATAAAGATTGTAAAGTTTTAGATTTATCTTTTCTTTCTCTAACAATTTCTCTAGCTTTTACCTCATTAATAACTAAAATAAACTTATCTCCAACTCTAGGAACTTCATTAATACCTAATATTTTAATAGCAGTACTAGGAGTCGCGATTTTTATTCTTTTACCATATTCATCAAACATAGCTTTTATCTTAGCATATGTTGTACCAATAACTAAATTATCACCTAATTTTAGAGATCCATTTTGAATTAATAATGTAGCAACTGGTCCCATACGGGTATCTAGATTAGCTTCAATCACTACACCTTCTGGATTTTTATCATAGTTTGCTTTTAATTCCATAATTTCAGTTCTAAGCAATATCATTTCTATTAACAAATCAATATTTATATTTTTTTTTGCAGAAATATTAACAACAATAGTATCTCCTCCCCACTGTTCGCATAAAATTCCGTGTTTACTTAATTCATTAAGTACTTTATCAGTATCTGAAGAAGATAAATCTATTTTATTTAATGCAACAATAATTGGAACATTATAGTTCTTAGCATGGTTAATTGCTTCAACAGTTTGTTTTTTTATTCCTTCTGTAGCGGAAATAACTAATACTATTAAATCTGTTATTTTAGCACTTGTATAACGCATTGAAATAAATGCTTCATGACCAGGCGTATCCAAAAAAGTTATGTATTCGCCATTCGTTAATTTTACATTATACGCTCCAATATGTTGGGTAATTTCTCCATACTCTTTTTTTACAATATTGCTTTTTCTGATTTTATCAAGTAAAGAGGTTTTTCCATGGTCAACATGGCCCATAATTGTTACTACAGGAGGTCTACGTTTTAATAGAGATATTTTTTTCTTTAAAATTAATTTATTTTTTTGAGAAGAATACTTGACATCATATTCAAATTCATTAGCAATAATCATAATAATATCAATTTGAAGTTTGTAATCATAATCTTTTGTAATTTTTATTAAATTTAGCTTATCCATTACTTGTTCTTTGTTTATATTTAATTTATCTGCTAAATTTTTCACTGTTATAAATTCTTTCACAAGAATTTGTCTACTAATATTTTTTTTATTAATTACTTTTTTATGTTTGTTAGTATTATTTTTTTTCAATTTTATTTCTGATTGCTTTATATTATTTTTTTTCAGAGTTATGTTTATAACAGAATCGTTTTTTACATTATTGTCTTTTTTAGTTTTTTCTTTATGAACTCGTTTTAATGGCATAAGATTTTATACCTCATTTATAATTCACTTTTTTTATCTCTTTCAGAATTTTTTCAGCGGTTTTAGGCCCTATTCCTGGTAATGATATTAAATCATTCACAGATAATGAAAATAATTTTTCTTTAGTTATGAAACCTGCTTTTGAAAGAGTACTAATATGTTTTTTACCAATAGTATTTAATCTGTTAAGTATTTCTGAATTTTCATATTTATCTTGTTTTTCTTGCTCTTCAGATTTTATATTTATATGCCAGCCTGTTAAATGCATGGCAAGCCTAACGTTATGTCCATTTTTTCCTATAGCTAAAGATAACATATTATTAGAAACTATTGCTTCTGCTTTTTTATCTCTTTCAGAAATTATCTTTATTGAAAGAACTTTTGATGGAGATAATGAATCAATTAAATATTTCTTTAAGTCTATGGAGTATGGTATTAAATCAATCTTTTCTCCTCTTATTTCTTCTATTATAGGTTTTATTCTTGCTCCTTTTATACCGACACAAGCCCCTACTGGGTCAACTTTATGATTATGCGATAATAAAGCTATTTTTGTTCTTGTACCAGGTTCTCTAACAATATTTACAATTTCTATAATCTTTTCATAAATTTCAGGAACTTCTAATTCGAAAAGTCTTTTAATAAATTCAGTACTTATTCTTGATAAAATTATACCTGAACCCTTAGAGTTTTTAATAACTCTTATAATAACACTTCTAATATGTTGACCAATGATAAATTTCTCATTAGGATTTTGTTCACTAATTGGTAGAATAGCCTCAGTTTTTCCCAAATCAACTATAATGCTTTTATTAATTATTCTATAAATAATACCACTTACGATTTGTCCTATCTTCTTACTCATTTCATCAAAGAGAATTTTTTTTTCTGATTCTTTTATTTTTTGCATTATAACCTGTTTTGCTGTTTGAGCTGCTATACGAGAAAAATCTTGAGTATTAAGAAATACTTTAATTTTATCACCAATTTTACTTTCTTTATTTATTTTTTTTGCTTCCTTTATATTTATCTCCAATAATGGATTACTAACTTTTTTAACAACGGTTTTAATAACATTTGCTGTTATTTTTTCTTTTATTGGATCTACTGTAGCTTCAACAATGACATTCTTTCCAACATGCTTTCTATATGCTGAAGCAACCGCATTTTCTATAACATTTAAAATATCTTTCTTATTAATTTTTTTATCTTTTTCAATTTGTTCTAGAGTCAATAAAAATTCACTTTTTTCTGTCATATTACACTTCCTTGCTCTTTATTATAACTCTTATTTTTTATTTTATGATGGATTAGATAATTTATAAAGATTTATAGTCAATAAATATTCCAGGCCCCATAGTTGAAGAAACTGAAACTGTATTTATATATTGTCCTTTGAAATTAATGGGTTTTGTTTTAATAATGCTAGACATCAAAACTTTTAAATTATTTATAATTTCTTTTTCGGCAAATGAAACATTACCTATACTTGTATGAATTATTCCAAATGAATCACTTTTATATTCTATTTTACCATTTTTAAATTCTTTAATAGTAGTCTCAATATCAGAAGAAATTGTACCAGATTTTATATTGGGCATTAAACCTTTTGGTCCAAGTATTTTTGCAACATTCTTTAAATCTTTTATACTGTCATGTTCAACAATTAAAATATCAAAATCTATTTGATAATTTGATATATCCTTTATTAAATTATCATGTCCAACTATATTAGCTCCGGAAAGTTTTGCTTTTTCTGCTATAATTTTATTCTTCGTAATAACAGCAATACGTTTTATTCTTCCTGTACCATAAGGAAGAATTACAGTATTACGAACTACTTGATTTTTGCTATTATATTTAGAGCTAAGTCTAATATGTACTTCAACACTCTCTTTAAATTTTGCTTTAGCTGTTTTCTTTAATAAATTAATAGCTACGATAGGTGAATAAATTTCATTTTTATTAATTAATCGTTTCGAATTATTTAATTTTTTAGACATTAAAATTCTCCATATTAAATCTTATTGAGTTGAATTCGTATTTATTCAATTATTTCAATTCCCATACTTTTAATAGTTCCTTTTATCATATTTTTTGCAGATTCTAAATTTAAAGTATTTAAATCTTGCATTTTTTGTTTTGCTATTTCTTCTATTTGTTTTTTGTTTATTCTTCCAACTTTGTTTCTGTTAGGAGCTCCTGAGGCTTTAGCAATGCCAACAGCTTTTTTTACTAATGCAGAAACAGGCGGAGTTTTTGTTACAAATGTAAATGTTCTGTTTTCAAATATAGTAACTATAGTTGGTATTATCATTCCAGGTTCTAAATTACTTGTTTTTTCATTAAATTGTTTGCAAAACTCCATAATGTTTATTCCATGCGGACCAATAGCCGAACCTACAGGTGGAGCTGGATTCGCTGCTCCTGCTGGAATTTGTAATTTAACTATTGCTTTCATTTTTTTATTAACTGCCATGTTATTATATCTCCCATAATTTAATGACTTTTATATTTTTTCTACTTGTAAAAAATCTAACTCTACTGGAGTAGGTCTACCAAAAATAGTAACCATAATTTTGAGTTTTCCTTTTTCATGATTAACTTCTTCAACAGTACCAACAAAATGTTTAAAAGGTCCTTCTATAATACGTACATTTTCTTCCTTATCAAAAGATATTGCAGGTTTTGGTTTTGAATTTTCTGCAGTAATAAGGTTATTTAATAAATTAGTAACTTCATTTGTTAACATTGGGATAGGTTTTGTTCCGCCCAAAAATCCTGTTACTCCCAATATATTCATTACTATCCAATATGATTTAGTATTCATATTCATTTCAATAAAAACATAGCCTGGATAAAATTTTCTTTTTTTTATATTTTTTTTATTATTTTTTATCAGAATAATTTCTTCGGTTGGTATTATTATTTTAGAAATAATATTACTCATATTTAAATTAGAAATAGCGACTTCTAATCTGTTTTTTACTTTATCTTCATATCCTGAATAAGTATGAACAATATACCATTGCTTTAACATTTTTGTACCCCAACTATTTTTTATAATACAATACTTATAATTTTAACTAAGAAAAAATCAATAAGATTAATAAAAATAGACATAACGATAATAAAAAACAATACTACAAGAGAAATTCTTATAGCTTCGCTTTTACTAATCCATGTAATTTTAATTAATTCGTTACAAGCATTTATTAAAAACAACTTTATTTCTTTTATTAAATTCATCGAATTCCATGCATTATATATAATAAAAACAGGGGTAGAAGGACTTGAACCTTCAAAACTGGTTTTGGAGACCAGTAGTTTACCAATTTAGCCTATACCCCTTTTTTTACAAAATTATTATTTTGTTTCTTTATGCATTGTGTGTTTTTTACAACTTTTACAAAATTTATTTAAGAGTAATTTACCTATATTTTGAGATTTTTTTTTATGAATGCTAAAATAATAGTTTCTATTTTTACAAACACTACATGCTATAACTACTATATTTCTTTCTGACATTTTATTATTTATTCCTTTACAAAGTTTACAATTTCATATTATTCATTTTCAATTATTCTATTATTTCTGTTACAATTCCAGAGCCTACTGTTTTTCCACCTTCTCTTATTGCAAATCTCAATTGTTTTTCCATAGCAATTGGAGTTATTAATTCAATATCCATAGCAATATTATC